>NZ_JBEYUY010000023.1:0-174139 GCF_040643775.1 Streptomyces sp. NPDC047081
AGCGCACGCGCTCCACTCCCCCGACGGGTTCCCGCACGCGGCGGGCGGTGAGGATGCCGGAGTAAGCAGGGTAGATAAAGCGGTACGGCCGCGCGCGCCGGTCGCAGCCCGGCCCGCCGTCGTACGGTCTCCACGGCCGCCGCGTCCAGCAGCGCCACCGGTGCTTCCCGGCCCGGGGCCCCGCCGGGCGGCGTACGCCGCTCCGTCCCGAGCAACGCCGCCGTGACGAGCTCCTCCCAGACGCCCGGCGCGGGCGCATCCACGGGCGTGGACGTCCTGTTCATGCGGTTCCTTTCGAGGGGCTGCGCAGGAGGTGGGTTGAGGGGCTGGTCGGGAGGTTCGACGGGCTGCCTCCGTGTGGAAGGGGGAAGCCGGGAGTGGTCGTGTGCCGTCGGGTCAGCACAGCCGCACCGGCTCGCCGCTGTCCTCCGGCCAGGCCGTCAGAGGGGTGAAGCCTCGGTGGCCGCACTCGCCGAAGACCTTGACGGGGGTGCCGCCCGAGAGGGCGACCAGGCGCCAGAGGCCGGGGCGGGCGGCGGCGGTGGGTGTGAGGGGCAGTGCGGTGTCCTCGTCGGCGTCGGCCAGTTGCCAGGAGGTGCCGTCCGGGGTCGGTATGACCCGGTCGAGCGTCACCGGGACGGAGTCCAGCCAAGGGTCGTCGCGCAGGGCCGTGCCGTAGCGGGCGGCGGCCTGCGTGGTCGTCATCCCCGGTGGGCGTTGGGATGTGGGTGCCGGTGGGGCGAACTGTTCGCCGAGGGCCGCCCGTAGCTGCCCGGCACCCGGGTAGTGGGACAGCTCCGCGTCGAGGGTCAGGCCCACGGGCAGCGCCAGCTCGGGGGAGCGGCCAGCGGCGCCGTAGGAGAGGAGCAGCGCCGTGCGGTTCGAGTCGGCGCCGTGCAGCCAGATCCGGCGGGTCGTCAGGCGGGCGTCCGCCGTGTCGTACTGCGCGAGGACCAGCCAGCGGTCCCGCAGCGGCGGGCCGTCCGCCGAGCCCGGCAGCCCGATGCGGGAACGAACCGTCGCCGCCAGGCCCTCCGGGAGCCGCTCCCGGCCCAGCCAGCCCTGGTCCAGGAGATGGAGCAGCGCGCACTCCTCCAGCAACCGCACCGGCCAGCCGGGCCCGGACGCCGGGACGGCTCCCAACTCCCGCACCCGCGCCGCGAGTCCGGGCGCCTGCGCGTCGACCATGCGGGCGGCCGTCTCCTCCCACAGCCCGTACCCCGCCTGCTCCGCGCTCGCCAGGCCGCCGCGCAGCAGGTCCGTCAGCCGCTGCTCCAGCTCCGTCGCGCCCGCGGTGACCCGCTCGGCCCGGCGCTCCGCCCGCCGCCGCGCCGCCTCCGGATCACCGGCCGCGGACGAGGAACCGGACGGCCCCGCCGACCGCTTCTCCTCCGCGCGCTGCCTTCTCCCCTCTATCCACTGCTCCGCCCAGTCCGGCGGCGCGCCCGCCCCCACCGCCCCGTCCTCGCCGGCCCAGAGCAGCAGCAGGCCGAGCGCGTGCTTGCACGGGAACTTGCGGCTCGGACAACTGCACTTGTACGCCGGGCCCGCCGCGTCCGCGATGTCGACGACCGTCTGATACGGCTTGCTGCCGCTGCCCTTGCACAGCCCCCACACCGTCCCCTCGTCGGAACTCCCCGCCTCGGACCACGGTCCCGCCGCGCCGAGTTTGCTTCCCGCTTTGCGTGACGCGGCGTCAGGCGCCAGTGCCAGCACCTGTTCCGCGCTCCAGCGCACCCCCTGCTGAGTCATGTCTTCGACGGTAGATCCCACCACTGACAATCGGTCCGGCGAGCGGCCCGGCGATCGGTCTCGCGGAGGCGTTTTCGCAGGTCGGAACGGATTGTCAGTGGCGTGGTGCACGGTTGGTGTCAGATCCGAACCGGCCGAGCTGGAGGGGGCTCTCCGCCATGTCTGTGTCCGTGGAACCGACGACCGTCGAAGCAGCCGAAGTACTCGTGGAGGAACCGGCGGAGGCGTTGCGGCCGCACGCCGAGGACGCCTTCGCCGGCGAGCTGGCGGCGCTGGCCGCGCAGGACGACCGGCCGCGCCCGGCCCGCTGGAAGCTGTCGCCGTGGGCGGTGGCGACGTATCTGCTCGGCGGCACGCTGCCGGACGGGACCGTCATCACGCCGAAGTACGTGGGCCCGCGCCGCATCGTCGAGGTCGCCGTGACGACCCTCGCCACCGACCGGGCCCTGCTGCTGCTCGGCGTGCCGGGCACTGCGAAGACGTGGGTGTCCGAGCACCTGGCGGCGGCGGTCAGCGGTGACTCGACCCTGCTCGTGCAGGGCACCGCGGGCACGCCGGAGGAGGCGATCCGGTACGGCTGGAACTATGCGCAGCTGCTGGCGCACGGCCCGAGCCGCGACGCCCTCGTGCCCAGCCCCGTCATGCGGGCCATGGCGGAGGGGATGACCGCGCGGGTCGAGGAGCTGACCCGTATCCCGGCCGACGTGCAGGACACTCTCATCACGATCCTGTCCGAGAAGACGCTGCCGATACCGGAGTTGGGGCAGGAGGTGCAGGCGGTCCGCGGCTTCAACCTCATCGCCACGGCCAACGACCGCGACCGCGGGGTCAACGACCTCTCCAGCGCCCTGCGTCGGCGCTTCAACACGGTGGTGCTGCCGCTGCCGGAGAGTGCCGACGCCGAGGTGGAGATCGTCTCGCGCCGGGTGGACCAGATCGGGCGCTCCCTGGACCTCCCGTCCCTGCCGGACGGCGTCGACGAGATCCGTCGCGTGGTGACCGTCTTCCGCGAGCTGCGCGACGGGGTCACCGCCGACGGCCGTACGAAGCTCAAGTCGCCGAGCGGCACGCTGTCGACGGCCGAGGCGATCTCCGTCGTCACCAACGGGCTCGCACTGGCCGCCCACTTCGGCGACGGCGTGCTGCGGGCCGGGGACGTCGCCGCGGGCATCCTCGGCGCGGTCGTCCGCGATCCTGCGGCCGACCGGGTCATCTGGCAGGAGTACCTGGAGGCGGTCGTCCGGGAGCGCGACGGCTGGACGGACTTCTACCGGGCCTGCCGCGAGGTGAGCGCGTGAACGATCTGGGGTGGGGGCGCTCGGGAGGGAGCGGCAGGAGTGCTGGGGACGGGGGAGCAAGGGGCGGGCGGCGGCCGGGGCAGGGGCTGCTCGGTGAGTGGGGCGGATGGGGACGGCGAGGGCGTGGGGGGTTGGAGGCGCGGGTGGGTGAGTGAGGGGAGAGCGCGGGGTGGGCTGGATGCGGGTGGGGGACGTCCGGGTCGGCCGGTGCCGGAGGGGCTGTGGAGCGTGAGTGTGGGGGCGGGCTGGAGGGGGCGGCGGATGTCCGGGACGGCCTGTGCGGGAGGGGCTGTGGGGCGGGAGTGCGGGGTCGGCTGGATGTGGGTGCTGGGTGTCCGGGTCGGCAGCGGCGGGAGGGGCCGTGGGCGTGAGCGTGTGGGGGTGTTGGTGGTTGCGATGGTGAGGGGGACGGTGTGACAGGGACTGGGAACGGTGGGGGTCGGGGCGCCGGGGGAGGGCCGCTGCTGCTCGGGGTGCGGCATCACGGGCCCGGGTCGGCGCGGGCGGTGCGGGCCGCGTTGGACGCGGCTCGGCCCCAGGTCGTGCTGATCGAGGGGCCGCCGGAGGCCGACTCGCTGATTCCGCTGGCCGCCGAGGAGGACATGCGGCCACCTGTCGCCCTCCTCGCCCACGCGGTGGACGAGCCCGGCCGTTCGGCGTTCTGGCCGCTCGCCGAGTTCTCCCCGGAGTGGGTCGCGATCCGCTGGGCCCTGCAGCACGAAGTCCCGGCCCGCTTCATCGACTTGCCCGCGACGCACACGCTGGCGTGGGGGAGGGACGGGGTCGAGGAGGCGGTGGGTGAGGGGGCCGACGGCACGCTGGGTGGGGAGGCCGACGGGGCTGGGGCGGCCGGGGGTGGTGATGCGGCCGGGGGCGGGGCCGGGACTGCGGGGCAGGAGGGCAGCCCGTCTGCGGGCGGGCGAGCCGGTGCATCTGCGGGTGCCGGTGGGCCCGACGCCGACAGGCCCGGTGCCGCCGGGGCCGGGCGTGTCGGGGCCGGTGGTGCCGATCGGCACCCGCCCAGTCCCCTCTCACCCCCGACCCCTCCTCCGGCCTCCGAAGCGGACGTCCGTATCGATCCGTTGGCCGTGCTTGCCGGTGCCGCTGGTTACGACGATCCCGAGCGATGGTGGGAGGACGTCGTCGAGCTTCGGGGGGCGGGGGAGCGGGATGCGTTCGCGCCGTTCGTCGTGCTGGAAGAGGCCATGGGGGCCCTGCGGGAGGTGTACGGCACGGGTGGGCATGAGCGGGATCTCGTGCGGGAGGCGTACATGCGGCTTCAGGTGCGGGTCGCGCAGCGGGAGTTCGGGGACGTGGTGGCCGTCGTGTGCGGGGCCTGGCACGTGCCCGCGCTGCGGGAGAAGACGGCCGTCGCCGCCGACCGGGCCCTGGTGAAGGGCCTGCCCAAGGTCAAGGCGGACATGACGTGGGTGCCGTGGACCAATCGGCGGCTCGCGCGGGTCAGCGGGTACGGCGCGGGGATCGACTCGCCGGGGTGGTACGGGCATCTGTTCAGCGTCCGGGACCGGCCCGTCGAGCGGTGGATGACCAAGGTGGCCGGGCTGCTGCGGGACGAGGACCGGATCGTCTCCTCGGCTCATGTCATCGAGGCGGTACGGCTGGCGGAGACGCTGGCGGTGATGCGGGGCCGCCCGTTGCCGGGGCTCGGCGAGACCACGGACGCCGTGCGCGCGGTGATGTGCGAGGGCTCCGACGTGCCGCTCGCCCTGGTGCACGACCGGCTGGTCGTCGGGGACGTACTGGGGGAGGTGCCGCCGGCGGCGCCGGCGGTGCCGTTGCAGCGGGACCTGGACCGGGTCCAGCGGCGGCTGCGGCTCAAACCGGAGGCGCTGGAGCGGGAGTTGGAGCTGGACCTGCGCAAGGAGACCGACGCCGGGCGCAGCAGGCTGCTGCACCGGCTGCGGCTGCTGGGCGTCGCGTGGGGAGAGCCGGTGGCCTCGCGGGGGAGCACCGGCACCTTCCGGGAGACGTGGCGGCTGCGCTGGGAGCCGGAGTTGTCGGTGCGGATCGCCGAGGCCGGGGTGTGGGGTACGACCGTGCTCGGCGCCGCGACGGCCAAGGCGGAGGCGGACGCCGTGGGCGCGCAGGGCCTCGCCGAGGTCACCGCGCTCGCCGAGCGCTGCCTGCTGGCGGAACTGCCGGACGCGCTGCCGGTGGTGATGCGGGTCCTGGCCGACCGGGCGGCGCTGGACGCGGACGTCGGCCACCTCGCGCAGGCGCTGCCCGCGCTGGTGCGTTCGTTGCGGTACGGCGATGTGCGCGGTACAGCCACCGGGGCGCTGGCGGAGGTCGCCGCGGGCCTCGCCGAGCGGATCTTCGTCGGCCTGCCCCCGGCCTGCGTCGGCCTGGACGCGGACGCGGCCGAGGAGATGCGGCGCCATGTGGACGCCGTACAGGGGGCGGTGGCGCTCCTCGCCGAGGCGCCCCGGGGCGACGGTCCGGACGCGGATCGCCCTGGCCGTGACCTGCGCGGGCGTTGGCACGTGGTGCTGCGGGTGCTGTCCGTACGGGACACCGTTGCCGGGGTTCTTCGTGGGCGGGCGGTGCGGTTGCTGCTGGACGAAGGGGAGTTGGCGCAGGACGAGGCGGCGCGGCTGATGGGGCTCGTGCTGTCGCCGGGGACGCCCCCGGCGGAAGGGGCCGCGTGGATCGAGGGCTTCGTCGGCGGGGGTTCCGGCGGCGGGATGCTCCTCGTGCACGACGAGCGGCTGCTCGGGTTGGTCGACGCGTGGCTGACCGGGGTGCCGGCGGAGGCGTTCACAGACGTACTGCCGCTGCTGCGGCGGACGTTCTCGGCGTACGAACCCGGGGTGCGCCGGACGCTGGGCGAACTCGTCCGGCGCGGGCCCGGCGAGCGGGCTACCGCGACCGCCGCGGGTTCGGCCCCGCCGGGCTTCGCACCCGACCTCGATGTGGAGCGGGCGGACGCGGTGGTGCCGGTGGTGCGGCTGCTGCTCGGGCTGGGTGGCGGCGGTCCGGGGCACGTGGAGAACACGGGCGACGACAGGGACGACAAGGACCTTGCGGGGGTGGCGTGATGGCGACGGTGGACGGGGCGAGCGAGCAGGGGCGCACGCAGAGGGCGGGGACGGGCGGCACGTCCTCGGAAGGGGCCGGGCGCGAGTGCGGGGCCGGGCGAGGAGAGGGGGCCAGGCGCGGGCAGGAGGCCGGGCGCGAGCAGGGATCCGGGCGTGAGGAGGAAGCCGAGCGCGGGGAGCCGGCCGGGCATGTGCAGGGTTCCGGTGCCGGGTGTGGGCTCGGCCAAGGAAGCGGGCGTATGGCCCTGTACCGGCGGGTTCGGTACGGCGGGAACGGGCCTCGGGGGACGGGCAGTTCGGGCGGCGTGCGGGTGGTGCCGCTCTGGGAGCGGGATCGGGATCGGGTGGAGGTGTGCGGGTGAGTGATCGGCCGATGGTGATGGAGGAGGCCGCGGCGGAGCGGTTGCGGCGGTGGCGGCTCGTGCTCGGTGGGGACGCTGCCGACGGGACCGGGTGTGCGCTGTCGGGGCGGGACGCGGCGATGGACGGGGCGTTGGCCGCGCTGTACGGGAAGGCGGAGCGGCAGGGGCAGACGGGGCGGGACCGTTCGGCGGGGCTGGGGGCGTCCGCGCCGTCCGTGGCGCGGTGGCTCGGGGACATCCGGACGTACTTCCCCTCCTCCGTCGTACAGGTCATGCAGCGCGATGCCATCGACCGGCTCGGGCTGTCCACGCTGCTGCTGGAGCCGGAGATGCTGGAGGCGGTGGAGGCCGACGTGCACCTCGTCGGCACGCTGCTCTCCCTGAACAAGGCCATGCCGGAGACGACTAAGGAGACGGCGCGGGCGGTCGTCCGCAAGGTCGTCGAGGACCTGGAGAAGCGGCTCGCCACCCGCACACGGGCCACCCTCACCGGCGCCCTCGACCGCAGCGCCCGTATCAACCGGCCGCGCCACCACGACATCGACTGGAACCGCACCATCGCGGCAAACCTCAAGCACTACCTGCCGGAGTACCGGACGATCGTGCCCGAGCGGCTGATCGGGTACGGGCGCGCGGCGCAGTCCACCAAGAAGGAGGTCATCCTCTGTATCGACCAGTCGGGATCCATGGCGGCGTCCGTCGTGTACGCATCGGTGTTCGGGGCGGTGCTCGCCTCGATGCGGACAATCTCCACGCGACTCGTCGTCTTCGACACGGCGGTGGTCGACCTGACCGACCAGCTCGACGACCCGGTCGACGTCCTGTTCGGCACCCAGCTCGGCGGCGGTACGGACATCAACCGGGCGCTCGCCTACTGCCAGTCGCAGATCACCCGGCCCGCCGAGACGGTGGTCGTGCTCATCAGCGACCTCTACGAGGGCGGCATCCGCAACGAGATGCTCAAGCGGGTGGCGGCGATGAAGGCGGCCGGGGTGCAGTTCGTGGCGCTGCTCGCGCTGTCCGACGAAGGGGCTCCGGCGTACGACAGGGAGCACGCGGCGGCGCTCGCCGCGCTCGGGGCGCCGGCGTTCGCGTGCACGCCCGATCTCTTCCCGGAGGTGATGGCGGCGGCGATCGAGAAGCGGCCGCTGCCGATACCGGACACGGCGTGAGGCGGGGCGAGGCGATACGGAGCGATGCGCGGCGAGGCGGGGCGCGGCGAGGCGGATGCGGGTGGTCGTTGACGATTTGTCGATCCATCGTCGTCCGACTTCGCCCAGCAAAAGGGACATGACTACCCATCGGTAACGGAGGGCTTGCGCAACCTCCGGAGGGGCGTGCGAGGATCGACGCCTCATCAGCGGTGCGCTGCCGCTCCGCTCGCCCGTACCACGTCGCGCCGACTCCGAGTCCGTTGCGCGGAGTTGCGCGCAGAGTTCGTCCAGACCGTTCCGCCGCACTGGAGGATCCTCCGTCTTGACCTGGTCGGCCGCCCTGCCCGGTGCCGCACTGCGCGTGATGCGCACGGCGGCCGGGCGGCGTGCGCTGCAAGTGGTCCTGGTGGTGGGCGGGTTGTTCGCCCTCGGGTTCTTCTGCGGGGAGCAGGCGCATGCGACGGAGGGGGCGCCGGTGGCGTCCTCGGTCAAGGCGGTACCGGTGGGACCGGCGGTACCGGTGGGACCGGTCGGGCCGGTGGTTCCGGCGGCGGTGGGCGACGGTGTCCGCTCGTTGGCGGACGGTGTGGTCGGGTCGCTGACGGGCGGTGAGGCCGGTAAGGCGACGGGCGGTGAGGCCGGGAAGGCCGGCGCCGGTAACGCCGGTATGGATGCCCCGGCGCGGTCGAAGCCGACGGCTCCCGCCGTACCACCCCAGGCCTCCGCGCCCGATGGCCCCGCGCTTGACGCGCCCGCGCCTGATGCCCCTAAGCATCACGACGCCCCCAAGCCCAACGCCCCCAAGCCGAACGCTCCAAAGTCCCCCACCCCCAAGCACCGCACTCCCAAGCCTCGCGCCCCCAAGCCCTCCGCCGATCCGGTCACCGAGACCCTCACCGGAGCCCTTTCCGGCCCGGGTGCGGACGACGCGATCCTTCGGCCCGTCACCGATCAGCTCGTGCAGACCGTCGGAGACGGTGTGCTGCGGCCGGTCGGTGGGCTGGTGGAGACCGTGACGGACGAGTTGGGGAAGGTGACCGCGCAGATACCGGTGTTGCCGTCCCTGCCCTCGCTCCCGTCGTTGCCGACTCTGCCCGGGGTGCCTTCGCTGCCCTCCCTGCCGGGTCTGCCCGCACAGCCGGGGCAGACCCTGCCCGCGCCCGTCACTGTGCCGGGCGGCGCGGGGGAGCAGACGCAGGGTGGGCGTGACGCCGGACGCGACGCCGGTGCGGTGATGAGCGGTGCGGCTTATGGGCCGGGACTTGCGGGCGACGCCAGTGCCGCCACCGGTCTGGCGCAGGGGAGCGAGCAGCGGGCCGCCGGGGCCGGGTACGCGCCGGTGCACCAGGCGCCGGGCGGTGACCCGACGGGCGCGCTGGACAACCGTTCCGCCGTGGACAGCGGAACGTCGAGGCACGGTGACGCGCACGCCGTGGCCCTGAGCCGGCGGGCGCCGCTGCGGCTGCTGGCCGGCGGTGCCGTGCGTACGGACGTGGCCGGTCTTCGGGACCGGCACCGGGACATTCCGGTATCCCCCGCCTAGGACAGGCACTTCCCCCGCAGTAGGCCTGCCGCGCGGGGGCGGAACAGGTCTGCCCGCCCGTCCGGACACCCTCCGAACTCCGGACGGAAGCCGCCGAATCCGCTGGTCCCGAGCTTCCGAGCTGCCGGGCTCTTGAACCTCCGAGTTCTTGAACTCCCGCACTCCTCAACTCTCGGACCACGCACGGAATCGGCGCCGGAATTGTCCCCAAGCCGTCCGACGAAGCGTCGGAGCTCACCGGAACGACAGGGCGCTCCCTTCGAACACCGGTGCTTCCAGGCGCTTCCCAGGATCCGAAGGATCTGACGCAAGCATGAACAAGAACATCCGCCGCTCCATAGTCATAGCCGCCGGTGTCACCGGCGCGTGGGCGCTCGGTTCCGCCGTCGCCAGCGCGGACGAATTGCCGGCCTCCTCCCTGTCCGCATCGGACACCACCACCGACACCACCGCCGACACCGACACCACCGCCGACACCGACAGCACGCTCGGCACGCTGACCGGCACCGTCACCGACACGGTCGACGGTGTGGTCACCGGCGTGACGGACACCGTCTCCGGGGTCACCGGGACCGTGGACGACAGTGCTGGTCAGGCCACGTCCACCGCGTCCGGGGTCGCCGGCACTGCGACCGGGGCCGGGAAGACGGGCGACGCGGGCGATCAGGCCCGTAAGTACGTCGACGGCAAGGTCTCGGTGCCGTCGACGGTCACGACCTCCAAGGCCGCGAAGATCAAGGGTGCCGCCGCGATCCAGGGGGCCAAGGCCGCCCGGGCCGCGCAGGCCAAGGCGAACGCCGCCGCCGGGAAGGCGCGGGCCACGGTGGAGCAGGCGCACGCCGCCGCCTCCGACGCGACCGGCTCCCCGCAGGGCGAGATCGACTACCTCTTCGGCCCGCTCGCGGTCTTCGCTCCCGAGGTGGAGCAGGCGCTCGCCGCCGCGCAGACGAAGTTGCAGGGGGTGCAGTCGGCGGCGCGTTCGCAGACGCAGGGGGTCGACGGCGTCGTACGCACGAAGGCACAGCAGACCGTGGCGGGCGCGGGCCGCTCCGCGGGAGGTGTGCAGGGCACGGTGCGGCCGGCGACCGCAACCATCCAGGCCGCCGCGCACACCGTCGTGAGTAACGCCGACGGCATCTCGCACACCCTGACGGCCAACGCCCAGGGCGCCGCGCAGACCGCGACCGCCAACGCCCAGGGCAGGGCGACCGCCGTCGCCGCCGTCGCACAGAGCAAGGCTGCCGTCGCGACCTCCGCCGCCCAGGCTTCCGTCTCAGCGATCCCCAGCCACGTCACGGGCACAGTCGACGGGGTCGGCCAGCAAGCCGTCGCCACGGTCGCCGGCGTCGAGCAGCAGGCCGTCGGCACAGTCAACGGCGCCGAGCACCTGACACTCGGCACGGTCAAGAACGTCCCCGGCACGGTCACCCCCGTCGTCGACAACGTCCCCGGCACGGTCACCCCCGTCCTCGACGAGACCGTCACGGCCGTCGTCCCGCCGCTCGCCCACTCCGCGGTGAACGGCGTGCTGCCGGTCGCCGGTCAGGCGGTGGCGGGTGTCGTCCCGGTCGCAGGCCAGGCCGTCGCCGGTGTCCTGCCCACCGCCCATCACGCGGTGGGCGGCGTCACGCCGGTCGCCACGGGCGCCGTGGGTGGCGTACTGCCCGTCGCGGGCGGCGCGGTGGGCGGGGTCGAGGAGACCGCGGGGCACGCGGTCGGTGCCGCGACCGCGCTGGCGTACGGCGTCGTGGCCGATGTCAAGCCGGCCGCCGGCGGGGTAGTCGCGGGCGTCCAGCCGGTCGCGACCGGAGTGGCTGGCGGCGTGCTCCCCGTCGCGACCGGCGCCGTGTCCGACGTCCAGGGCGTCGCCGGTGGTGCCGTTCACGGCGTGACGCCCGTCGTCGGTGGCGTCGTCGCCGACGTGCCGGCGTACGCCACCGGGCTGGTCGGTCAGGTCGCTCAGGATGCGGTCGGGGCCGTGCTGCCGCCGGTCGTCGGTACCGCCGTACACGGCGTGGTGCCCGTCGCCGGGCAGGCCGTGGGCGACGCGGGCGGGCTGGCGTACGGCGTCGTGGGGGACGTCGCGCCCTTCGCCGGTGGGGTCGTCGGCGAGGTGCCGCCGCTCGCGTACGGCGTCGGCGGGCAGGCGACCGGCCTGGCGTACGGCGTCACCGGTCAGGTGCCGCAGTTCGCGCAGGGGGTCACCGAGGCCGCCGCACCCGTCGTCGACCTCGTCGAGCCCGTCGTCCAGGGCGTCGCCGGCAGCGCGACGACGCTGGCGTACGGCGTCACGGGCGACGTCACGCCCTTCGCGTACGGCGTCGTCGGCGACGTCGACCCCTTCGCGCACGGCGTCACGGGCCGGGTCGCCCCCTTCGCCGACGACCTCACCGGCACGGTCCGCGGCACCGCCGGCCCGCTCGCCGGCCACGCCGTCACCGGCGTCGAGGGCGTGGCCGAGTCGATCACGCCGGACTACCTGCACGGCGCGCAGCCCGGCATCTCGTACGAGACCTCGCACGGCGCCCCGTACCGCCTCTGACCGCCCCGCCAACCGCGCCATCCGCGCGGCCCATGCCCGGCGTGCGAAGTGCAAGCACCACACGCACCCCAAGCACCACAGGCAGCACCACGCACACCGCACGCCCACCCCGGTGATCACCATCACCACCGGCGCACGCAATGAGTGCGCCGAACGACCGGCTCCGTGAGGGCGAAGCACTCGGACGGCCGAAAGCCGTCGGTCCGTCCACCCGCACCTCACGGAACGGGCCGGGCGCTCCCCATTGGGGTGGGGAGCGCCCGGCCAGGCCCCGTGACATGGCGCTTTCGAGCGACCTCGGGGCCGCACCAGGGGCCTCACCGGGCCAACCCCAGCCCGGTGGGGCCCCGACTCGTCCCGCCCTCCCACAGTGGCCGGTTTCCGGCTGCTCAGGGCCGCTTTCCCCGATCCCTCCCCGTTCCCTCCCCGGTTCTCCCCGCCCTCTCCTCAGCGTGACGTCCGGACCACTCCCCGCGCCGTCGGCCTCGGCCGAAACCCCCAAACCAAGGGCGCCGCCCCCTCACACCCGGCACGCCGTGCCAGTGAGCGCGGCATCATGTGACAGGTATCACCGCTCAGGTGTGACCCTCGATTTAGGGGCCTCCTGCAAGCAGCGATAACCTGCGAGACGGACATGCCGCGCGCTCGGACACCGTGTGCGCCTCCCTTGTGACAGACGTCGGACGTCACGTTGCCCATCGCGGCACGCCCACGCATCCAACGAACCGCGAGATCACGATAGGGACGGAAGCGCGTGGACCTGTTCGAGTACCAGGCGAGGGACCTCTTCGCCAAGCACGATGTACCGGTGCTGGCCGGTGAAGTCATCGACACGCCTGAGGCGGCCCGCGCAGCCACCGAGCGCCTCGGTGGCAAGTCCGTCGTCAAGGCCCAGGTGAAGGTCGGCGGCCGCGGCAAGGCCGGCGGCGTCAAGCTCGCCGCCACCCCCGACGAGGCCGTCGAGCACGCGACCAACATCCTCGGCATGGACATCAAGGGCCACACGGTCCACCGGGTGATGATCGCCGAGACCGCGCCCGAGATCGTGGAGGAGTACTACGTCTCCTACCTCCTCGACCGCGCCAACCGCACCTTCCTCTCCATCGCGTCCGTCGAGGGCGGCATGGAGATCGAGGAAGTCGCGGAGACCCGCCCCGAGGCCGTCGCCAAGACCCCGATCGACGCCAACGAGGGTGTGACCGAGGAGAAGGCCCGCGAGATCGTCGCGGCCGCCAAGTTCCCCGCCGAGGTCGCCGACAAGGTCGTGAACGTCCTCGTCAAGCTGTGGGACACCTTCATCAAGGAGGACGCCCTCCTCGTCGAGGTCAACCCCCTCGCGAAGGTCGCCTCCGGTGACGTCATCGCCCTGGACGGCAAGGTCTCCCTGGACGAGAACGCCGAGTTCCGTCAGCCGGAGCACGAGGCCCTCCAGGACAAGGAGTCGGCCAACCCGCTCGAGGCCGCCGCCAAGGCCAAGAACCTCAACTACGTCAAGCTCGACGGCGAGGTCGGCATCATCGGCAACGGCGCGGGTCTCGTCATGAGCACCCTGGACGTCGTCGCGTACGCCGGTGAGAACCACGGTGGAGTCAAGCCCGCCAACTTCCTCGACATCGGCGGCGGCGCCTCCGCGGCCGTCATGGCGAACGGCCTGGAGATCATCCTCGGCGACCCGGACGTCAAGTCCGTCTTCGTCAACGTCTTCGGCGGCATCACCGCGTGCGACGAGGTCGCCAACGGCATCGTCCAGGCGCTGAAGCTCCTGGAGGACCGCGGCGAGGACGTCACCAAGCCGCTGGTCGTGCGTCTGGACGGCAACAACGCCGAACTGGGTCGTCAGATCCTCTCCGACGCCAACCACCCGCTGGTCCAGCGCGTGGACACCATGGACGGCGCGGCCGACAAGGCCGCCGAGCTCGCGGCTGCGAAGTAAGGGAAGAGGGACTCAGACAGCCATGGCTATCTTCCTCAACAAGGACAGCAAGGTCATCGTCCAGGGCATGACCGGTGCCACGGGCATGAAGCACACCAAGCTCATGCTGGCCGACGGCACGAACATCGTCGGTGGCGTGAACCCCCGCAAGGCCGGCACGTCCGTCGACATCGACGGCAACGAGATCCCGGTCTTCGGCACCGTCGCCGAGGCGATCGAGAAGACGGGCGCGAACGTATCGGTCCTCTTCGTACCGCCGGCCTTCGCCAAGGCCGCCGTGGTCGAGGCGATCGACGCCGAGATCCCCCTCGCGGTCGTCATCACCGAGGGCATCGCCGTCCACGACTCCGCCGCCTTCTACGCCTACGCGGTCAGCAAGGGCAACAAGACGCGGATCATCGGCCCCAACTGCCCGGGTCTCATCACCCCCGGCCAGTCGAACGCCGGCATCATCCCGGGCGACATCACCAAGCCGGGCCGCATCGGCCTGGTCTCGAAGTCCGGCACGCTGACGTACCAGATGATGTACGAGCTCCGTGACATCGGCTTCTCGTCGGCCGTCGGCATCGGTGGCGACCCGGTCATCGGCACCACCCACATCGACGCGCTCGCCGCGTTCGAGGCCGACCCCGACACCGACCTGATCGTGATGATCGGTGAGATCGGCGGCGACGCCGAGGAGCGGGCCGCGGCCTTCATCCAGAAGAACGTGACCAAGCCGGTCGTCGGCTACGTCGCGGGCTTCACCGCGCCCGAGGGCAAGACCATGGGCCACGCCGGCGCCATCGTCTCCGGCTCCTCCGGCACGGCCGCCGCCAAGAAGGAGGCCCTCGAGGCCGCGGGCGTCAAGGTCGGCAAGACCCCGACCGAGACGGCGAAGCTGGCGCGCGAGATCCTCGCCGGCTGAACCTCTCAGCAGTGCTTGATGGGCCCGTTCCCCAGCCGGGGGACGGGCCCGTCAACGTGCCACGGGTACGAGCCGGTCCGGACCGTGCACCGCCTCCCGGTGCAGCTTCTTGCGCAGCTCCACCTCCGACTCCGACAACGCCCCCTGCGCCACCCGCGCCGGAACCCCCTGCACCTGCACGCCCGGCGACACCGGCGGCTCGTAATGCGTCGCGGCCGTGCGCAGGGCGAAGGTCGTCGTGCCGATCAGGGTCACCGTGAAGGCGATGGCGGCCCGCGTCCAGAAGCGGGTCCTGCGCTCACCGCCCCTTCTCACCGTCGGCGGCTTGGCCGCGCGCAGCCGCTCCGTGGAGGCCAGTTCGGCCAGCCGACGGTGGAGTTCCGCCGGGTCCGCGAGGTCCGGCAGCCGGGCGGCGACGGCCTGGCGCGCGTGCAGCAGACGGCCCGCGGCGGCCGGCGTGCTCGCCTCCGTCTCCGCCGCCGTCTCCGGCAGGTCGAGGCCGACACCGTCGTACAACAAGAGCGTTCGGCGGTACGGCGGCGGGAGCTTCAGGAGCGCGGACAGCAGGGTGCGGTCGGGGGCGTCGGCCGGCGGGGGTTCGGGGTGGCGGTAGCGGGGGCGGAAACGGTGCCAGGGGGAGAGGGCGATGTCGTACGCCGCCGCCCGTACCCAGCCCGCCGGGTCGCGGTCGACGGCCACCTCCGGCCAGCGCTGCCAGGCGAGTTGGAAGGCCCGCTCGACCGACTCACGGGCGAGCTCGCGCCGCCCGGTGAGCAGATACGCCTGCCGCACGAGGGCCGGCGCGCAGAACGCGTAGAGCGCGTCGAAGGCCTGAGCGGGCGTCAGGGGAGCGGGCGTGGGCTGAGGCTCCGTCACGGGTGCCTCCGTGGCGAGGGTGTTGAGCTTCGCGCACGTCTCCCGCGGAGCGGGGTTGCAGGGCTCTGCGTCACCGGGCGCCCCTTCGCACGAAAAAGTACATAAACGTATATTGAGCGACACTTCGGAGGTTCGCCTGTTACGACGAG
Source organism: Streptomyces sp. NPDC047081 (assembly GCF_040643775.1). Classification (NCBI taxonomy): domain Bacteria; kingdom Bacillati; phylum Actinomycetota; class Actinomycetes; order Kitasatosporales; family Streptomycetaceae; genus Streptomyces; species Streptomyces sp. NPDC047081. The sequence goes on from NZ_JBEYUY010000023.1 coordinate 15,576, forward strand.
AAAGCGCGTGTCGTTGGGAGCATGACGGTCGTGATCCAGATGACCGCTCGCCGATCGCCGTTGTCGTCCCTGCTCACCCGGTTGCGCGACCGATCGCCCGGACTGGCTGCCAGCCTCCTGGGTGGTGCGGTGGCCGCCGGCCTCGGGCTCGGGTCGTTCGCCGTGCTCGTGATGGTGCTGTGGATCAGTTCGCCGTATCCGGACAGCGGGCCCGGGGGCGCGCTGCATGTGGCGGCGGCGCTGTGGCTGCTCGCCCACGGCGCCGAACTGGTCCGCACCGACACGCTCTCCGGGGTACCCGCGCCGGTCGGTGTCACGCCGCTGCTGCTGCTCGCCCTGCCGGTGTGGCTGGTACACCGGGCGGCGCGGGACGCGGTGGACGCCGGAGAGGCTGAGGGAGCGTCGGGGTGGGCCGCGTGGTCCGGGGTCGTCCTCGGCTATCTCGGCGTGGGCGCGGCGGCGGCGCTGTACGCGTCGGGCGGTGAGCTGCGGCCCGCCTGGGCGTGGACCGGGGTGTGCGTGCCGCTGCTGGTGATGACGGCGGCGGGGGCTGGAGTCTGGACGGCGTACGGCCATCCGCGCGAAGCGGTCGACGAGGTACTGATCCATCTCCCGGCAGAGGTACGGCGCCTGGTCCTCGGGCCGGTCCCACGGGCCCGCCTGGCCACGGCGGCGCGGGCCGCGCTCGCGGGAGTGACGGTACTGACCGGCGGCGGGGCGCTGCTGCTGGGAGCGTCCCTGGCCTGGCACGGCGACCTCGCCCGAGCGTCCTTCCTCCACCTGACGGAGGGCTTGTCGGGCCGTTTCGCGGTCCTGCTGCTGTGCGCGTCATTGGTCCCGAACGGGGCGGTGTGGGGCGCTTCGTACTCCCTGGGCCCCGGCTTCGTACTCGGCACCGGTCACGTGGTCTGGCCCCTGTCCTCGGCCCCGGCCCCTCTGCTGCCGCCGTTCCCGTTGCTGGCGGCGGTACCGGACGCGGGGGACGGGGGGTGGCTGAACTGGGCTGCGGGGGTGGTGCCGGTGGTGGCCGGGGTGACGGTGGGGTGGTTCGTGGGGACGGCGGATACGGGTTCCGCCGGTGAGACCCCCTGTGCGCGCGGGCGGACCGCCGGAACGGCAGGGCTCGCGGCCCTGTTGTGCGCGGTCGGGGTCGCGGTCCTCGCGGCGCTGGCCGGGGGGCGGCTCGGGGTCGGGGCGCTCGCTCGGTTCGGGCCGGTGTGGTGGGAGACCGGGGGCGCGGCGTTCCTGTGGATCGGGGCGGTGGCTGTTCCGACGGCGCTGGGGCTGCGGTCTTGGCGAGGCCGGAAGCGGCGGAGTGGTTCCGGTGGCCGGGGGATCCGGGCGGCGTTGGCCGGAGCCGGGGCGTGGCTCGGGATCCAGAAGGGCGGAGAGCCCAAGGGCGCCGACCCCAAGGCTGCCGACCCCGGCGATCACGTCGTACCCGAGGCAGCCAACAGCACGCCCCTCCTGCCCTACGACGAGGACGAGGACGGGGGATACGGCACCGAGGCCTACGGCCTGGTCCGTGACCAGCAGGACCCGGCGCTCAGGCCGTACGACTTCCTCCCCACCGACCCCACACCGCCACCGACGGACCCAGCGCACGCCCCCTGGCACGACGACGCCTGGCGGGAGACCCGCTGGGCGGCACTCAAGGAGGCGTCGGACCTGCCGCAGCCCCCGGAACCACCCGAGCCCACGAACCTGCCCTGACGGTCACGTTCGTAGACCCGCTGCCGTCGCTCCCGTCAGCCGTTCGTCCCCAGCAACCCCCGCAACTCCTTCGGCAGCAACTGCGTGCACGACTGCTTCGCCTCGTTCGTCAGCGCGTCGTTCGTGCACGTGTAGTAGTCGCTGTACACCATCTGCGCCGTGAATGACGCCGCCACCAGCGCGATCGCCAGCGTGGCCGTGACCAGGCCGCTCACCGCCGCCGTCGTCTGGGGGCGGGCCGACGGGTCGTGGGTCGAGGTGCTGTTGTCGGGGGTGCGGGGCTTGGCGCGGAGCGCGCTGACGCCCCAGTACAGGGCGAGCGCGCCCAGCAGCAGTGCCACGTACGGCCAGCTGAAAAGGGCGAAGAAGAAGGCCCACATGCCGCACAGGAGGGCGTAGCGCGCACGGCGCTGGGCCGGGTCCGTGGGGTCCCAGCGCATGCCCTGGTTCGGGGGCTGGCCCCCGGGGCCCTCGGGGCCGGTGTTCGGTCCGCCGGGGCGCTCGCCGAAGCCGCCGGGGGAGCGGCCCGGCTGGCGGTCGCTCCACTGGCTGCCCCACGGCGTGCGCTGGTCGGAGCCCTCGCCCTCGTCACCGCCGTTCGCCGGGCGGCGCGGCTGCCAGGGCCGGTCCGGCGTGCCCTCCGGCGGCGGCGCGAAGGGGTTGTCCTCGCGCCCGCCGTCGCGGGTGCCGTCACTGTTGTCGTCGCCCTGCGCGTCGCCGGACCTGCGGTCCGAGGGCGCGTCCGGCGGTGAGGCCGGCCGCTCCCGCAGCAGCACGGCGTCCCGCTCCCCTCCCTGTGCCGGGAGCGGGGGGAGCGTGAGGAGTCGCAGGCTGCGGTCCGGCATCAAGAGAGCGTCTTCCCCTTGGTGAACTTGGCGAACTTGACGGTGGGCCCGGTGAATCGGGCGGTTACGACTGGTCCTGCAAGAGCTGTCACTTCGTGAACGCACCGCACGACTGGCTCGTTCCCGAACCGGCTCCTCCCAGACGCTACCTTCCGGCCACGCCCCCGTCCCGTGGGGGCCGCCCCGTGTGCCGGTATCGTTGCTGACGGTCGGCCGCTTCGTAGACTTCCCCGTATCCCGGGGCGCGATGCATTCGTACGAATGCACAAGCGAATCGCCGTGCGAGCCGGCCGTACGGAATCGATCCCCCGAGAAAGGGCCCCACCGTGGCCGCCAAGCCCGTGGCCAAGCCGGTCAAGCGCCTCGTCGTGCTGGTCTCCGGATCCGGCACCAATCTGCAGGCGCTCCTCGACGAGATCGCCGCCACCGGGACCGAGGCCTACGGCGCCGAGGTCGTGGCCGTCGGGGCGGACCGCGACGGCATCGAGGGGCTCGCCCGTGCCGAGCGCGCAGGCATCCCCACCTTCGTGTGCCGGGTCAAGGACCACGGAACCCGCGAGGAGTGGGACACCGCCCTCGCCGAGGCGGTCTCGGCCCACGAACCCGACCTCGTCGTCTCCGCGGGGTTCATGAAGATCGTGGGCAAGGAGTTCCTCGCGCGCTTCGGCGGGCGGTTCGTGAACACCCATCCCGCGCTGCTGCCCAGTTTTCCGGGGGCCCACGGTGTGCGTGACGCGCTCGCGTACGGCGCCAGGGTCACCGGCTGCACCGTCCACTTCGTCGACGACGGCGTCGACACCGGACCGATCATCGCTCAGGGCGTGGTGGAGGTCCGGGACGAGGACGACGAGAGCGCTCTGCACGAGCGCATCAAGGAAGTCGAGCGAAGGCTGCTCGTCGATGTCGTGGGGCGCCTCGCCCGCAACGGCTATCGCATTGAGGGACGAAAGGTAGTTATCCAGTGACCGCCGAGAGCATCGAGAGCAGCAAGCGGCCGATTCGTCGCGCGCTCGTCAGCGTCTACGACAAGACCGGGCTCGAGGAGCTCGCGCGCGGGCTGCACGAGGCCGGAGTCGAGCTCGTCTCCACCGGCTCCACCGCCGGCCGGATCGCCGCCGCGGGCGTCCCCGTCACCAAGGTCGAGGAGCTCACCGGCTTCCCCGAGTGCCTGGACGGCCGGGTCAAGACCCTGCACCCGCGCGTGCACGCGGGCATCCTCGCCGACCTGCGTCTGGAGAGCCACCGCGAGCAGCTGGCCGAGCTGGGCATCGAGCCGTTCGACCTCGTGGTCAGCAACCTCTACCCGTTCCGGGAGACCGTCGCCTCCGGCGCGACGCCCGACGAGTGCGTGGAGCAGATCGACATCGGCGGCCCCTCCATGGTCCGCGCCGCCGCCAAGAACCATCCCTCGGTCGCGATCGTCACCAGCCCCGCGCGGTACGCCGACGTCCTGGCCGCGGTCAAGGACGGCGGCTTCGACCTCGTGACCCGCAAGCGCCTGGCCGCCGAGGCCTTCCGGCACACCGCCGAGTACGACATCGCCGTGTCGAGCTGGTTCGCCAGCGCCTACGCGCCCGCCGACGACTCGCAGTTCCCCGACTTCATCGCGGCCGCCCTGGAGCGCAAGAGCACCCTGCGCTACGGCGAGAACCCGCACCAGCCCGCCGCGCTCTACGTCGACGGCACGGGCACCGGTCTCGCGGAGGCCGAGCAGCTGCACGGCAAGGAGATGTCGTACAACAACTACACGGACACGGACGCCGCGCGCCGTGCCGCGTACGACCACGACGAGCCGTGCGTCGCGATCATCAAGCACGCCAACCCCTGTGGCATCGCGGTCGGTTCGGACGTCGCCGAGGCGCACCGCAAGGCGCACGCGTGCGACCCGCTGTCGGCGTTCGGCGGCGTGATCGCGGTCAACCGTCCGGTGTCGAAGGAGATGGCGGAGCAGGTCGCCGAGATCTTCACCGAGGTCATCGTCGCGCCCGACTACGAGGACGGCGCGCTCGAAGCCCTCGCCAAGAAGAAGAACATCCGCGTGCTGAAGGCCCCGGCCGCGCCCTCGCACCCCGCCGAGGTCAAGCCCATCGACGGCGGCGCGCTCCTCCAGGTCACCGACCGCCTCCAGGCGGACGGCGACGACCCGGCGAACTGGACGCTGGCCACGGGCGAGGCGCTTTCGCCGTCGGAACTGGCCGACCTCGCCTTCGCCTGGCGGGCCTGCCGCGCGGTCAAGTCCAACGCGATCCTCCTCGCCAAGGACGGCGCCTCGGTCGGCGTCGGCATGGGCCAGGTCAACCGCGTCGACTCCGCGAAGCTCGCCGTCGAGCGGGCCGGCGCCGAGCGCGCGCAGGGCTCGTACGCCGCCTCGGACGCGTTCTTCCCGTTCCCCGACGGCCTGGAGATCCTCACCGAGGCCGGCGTCAAGGCGGTTGTCCAGCCGGGCGGTTCGGTCCGCGACGAGCTGGTGGTCGAGGCCGCGAACAAGGCGGGCGTGACCATGTACTTCACGGGCACGCGCCACTTCTTCCACTGATCGGCGCCGGTACGGCAAAGGGGCGGCGCTACGTCGAACTGCGCAGCGCCGCCCAGGTGTTGGGGCCCACCTGGCCGTCGACCTCCAGCCCCTTGTCGCTCTGGAAGCTGCGCACCGCCGCGTCGGTGTCCTTGCCGAACTGCCCGTCCACGCCCGCGCTTCCGACGCTGTAGCCGCGTTTGGTGAGCATGCACTGCACCTGGACGACGCGTTGGTTCTTGTCGCCGAGCTGGGTGAGTTCGGTGCCGGAGTAGTAGGTGCACTGGGTGAGCCAGGGCGGCTCGGCGGGGGCGGCCGTCGTCTTGGTGGGGGCGGCACTCGGGGTGCGCTCGCCGGAGTCGCCGTTCTTGTCGGGTGCCGTGGTCGTAGTGCCGGGCGAGGCGGTGGGGGTGTCGGCGTCTTTCGTGGAGTCGCCGTCGCCGTCGCCGCCGGACGTCGTATCGGCCAGGCCCGTGCTGCCGCCTCCGGGGGAGCGCGAGTCGGACGCCGGGGCGGAAGGGGCGGGCGACGAGGCGTCGCCCTGACCGTGCGCGTTGTTCGTGGCGGAGTGGGATCCCGAGGCCGATGTGGCGGCGCCCGGGCGGGTGAGCAGGAACGCGGACAGCGCCACGGCGGCCACGACGAGCCCCGCGACGAGGGCGACGTACCACTTCCGGCCCCGCCCGGCCGGCTCGGGCTCCGGCGACGGCACCGGAACCGTGGCGACCGGCACCGGCGGGCCGAAGCCGGGGGCGGGAGCGGGGAACGTCACCCGGACCGTGGCCGGGTGCTCCGTCCGGGCGGGCGGGGCCGGCTGCTGTGCGCAGGCGCGGAGCAGGGCGTCGTACGCGTGACGGCGGGCCAGCAGCTCGGAGTTCAGGGGTTCCTGCCAGGACGCCGTGCCGAGACGGGCGGCGGCCGTGCCGACCAGGTCCTGCGGACTCGGCCGTCCGGCCGGGTCCTTGGTGAGGCAGGTCCGCAGGAGCGCGGCCAGTGCCGGGTCGGACCGCTCGACCTCGGCCATGATCTCGGCGCTGGGCTCCTGAGACGCGACGCGGTGCAGTACGTCCATGCCGGTGCCGTCGCCGAAGGGGGCATGGCCCGTGACCGCGTAGGCCAGGGTGCCGGCGAAGGAGAACACGTCCGAGGCGGTGTCGCAGCGGCCGTCCCGCAGGTACTCCGGCGACATGAAGGCCGGGGTGCCGACCCGGTGCCCGGTGCTGGTGATGGCGCTCGCGTCGACGGCCTGCGCGATGCCGAAGTCGATGACGTGGACGCCGCCGGCGGTCAGGATCACGTTCGACGGCTTGAGGTCCCGGTGCACGATCCCGGTGTCGGCCAGCGCGGTCAGCGCCCGGCCGAGCCCGTCCACCAGCCGCCACGCCCCGGCGGCGTCCAGTACGCCGCATTCCTTCACGGCGTCCATCAGGTTCAGCCCCGGCAGGTACTCCGTGGCCATCCACAGCAGCTCGTCCTCGGCCTCGAACCCGCTGCCCCACAGCTCCGGCGTGTACGGCGCCCCGATCCGGGCGTGCGCCGTGGCCTCCCGGTCGAACCGCAGCCGGAAGCCGGCGTCCTCGGCGTACTCGGGCCGGATCACCTTCACCGCGGCGAGCCCGGGACCGCCGTCGGCCCGGCGCGCGAGGTACACCCGGCCCATCCCGCCGCTGCCGAGCAGCCCGAGCGGGATGTACGGTCCGACGATCACCGGATCCCTGGAGCGCAGCGGAACGGCTCCGGCCTGCCGCAACGCGGCCTCGCCGGAAACCGGGGGCCCCGGCGGCCCTGGTCGCTGGTCCGCCATTGCCTTCCCCCAGCCGCGCGATTCCTCAACTGCCGTTTCCAGGCGCGAGGTTAGCAGCGAGCCCGGACCGACCGCTGGACAACCCAGGGCTGTGGGGGGACCTCCGGCACTCCCCCGAGCGAGCCGGAGATCCTCCTCGCAGCCACCCTGCCCGCGCCCGCGTGCGGAGCGGTACCTCGGATGTCTCAGGGTCACTTCTTGTCCGCGGGGTGTACTCCTTGAGGTAGTGGGCGACGCGGGTGCAGTAGGTGCGGTACTTCGGGGGGACTCCGCCCGCGGCGTTCACCTTCTTGTACGACGTCCGGTACGACGCGGCGAGCAGCACGCGGCGGTCGCCGGGCAGGGACGTCTTCAGGCGCGGTTCCATGAAGCAGAGGTAGCGGCTCATGGCCGGGATGGACTGGGCCGGGGTCAGCGGTGGGGCAGGGGTCGCCGACGCGGGGACGCCGTCCGCCCGGATCCACCAGCGCAGTACGGCCGGTGTCCAGCGGGCGATGCCGTATTCCTGCTTGCCGGGGTCGGAGAGGTCCGGGTCGAAGTCGCTCTCCGACTTGAGCATGGCGGCGAGCAGCGCCGGAGAGACCTCGCGTTGGAGGCACTCGTGTGCGGAGTCGACGATCAGTCGGCGGTAGCGTACTGGGATTCCTTTGTCGGTACGGAGTTCGGAGGCGCCGTAGCTCGCGGCCGGACTCTTCGCGTCGCCGGTGTCGCCCGCCCAGTCGTTTACGCCGTAGCCGAGCGCCGCCACGGCGACCGTCGCGGCCGCCGCGGACAGCACCGCCGAACGGCGGGAGCGCGGCAGCCGGGGCGAGCGTTCCGTGCCGGCCGCCGTCTCGACGCGTCTGAGCAGCGCGTCCGTGCCGATGCGGTCGGCGTGCGTACGGGAGAGGCAGGACCGGACGATCTCCCGCCAGGCGTCCGGGAGTCGGGGCGACAGGCGCAGCTCCTCCGTGCCGCGGGCGTAGGCGGCGGCCGCGTCGCGGCGGGCCGTCGGGGTGCCGCCGGGGAGGGGGAAGGAGCCGGTGAGGACCAGGTGCGTGAGGACTCCGAAGGCCCATACGTCCGCCGAGGGGCGGATACGGCGGCCCCGCTCGCCGATCTCCGACCACAGGAGCTCGGGCGGTGTGTAGTCGGGCGTGGAGAAGGCCGGTGTGTACGCGTGCGTGCCCTCCAGCTCCGCCGCCATGTTGAAGTCGGCGAGCCGTGCCGAACCGTCCTTCATCAGCAGCACGTTGGCCGGTTTCAGGTCGCCGTGCACCCAGCCCGCGCGATGCAGCTGCGCCAGGCCCTCGCAGATCTGCGCGAGGAGAGCCGGTCCGGCGTCCGGGCGGGGCGTCCCCGACAGCAGGGCGGACAGGGAGCGTTCGGCCTTCTCCAGTACGAGGACGGTGGCGCCGTCGAGGTCCGGGCGGGCCGGGTCGTCGACGACGAGGGTGTCGTACATCCGGATCAGTCGCGGCTGCTTCAGCCGGCGGTGCAACTCGACCTCGCGGTCGATGAGTTCGCGCAGGTGGGCGAGTTGGCGCGGGGTGCCCGTGCCGGTGGGCAGGAACTTCAGGGCGGCGATGCGCGGGTCGCCCTCGGTCCGCCGTCCCTCGTAGACGCTGCCGAACGCGCCCGTCGCGATCGGCTCCCGCACCTCCCAGTCGCCGACCCGGTAGCCCCTCGGGACCGGGACGGCGTACGGCTCGGTCACCGGGACACCCGGCCGGAGCGGGCGGCGGACAGGACCACCAGGTCGTCCTCCCGCACCAGGTCGAAGCGGAGCGCCAGCGAGACCAGGGACTCCTTCTTGCCGTTCAGGCGCGGGCCCTGGTCGGCCTCCTCCGGGCCGGGCTTCAGGCGCAGCTTCACCGCCAGGTAGTCGATGTTCCACTGCACCGAAGTGCGCGAGGCGGCGGGCCAGTTGGGGCGCAGTCGGTCGACGACCTGGTCGACCGTGGGCAGCGGCGCGTGCGGTTCGCCGCGCAGCCGGGGCTCGCACAGGGCGGCCAGGACCGCGAAGTAGCGCTTGGTGCGGTCGACCGAGAAGGCGGGCGCGGTGGTGCCGCCGACAGCGTTGTCGGCGCCGGGGTCCGGGTGGAGGTAGTCGTGGCGCGGTGCCCACACCTCGATCGCCAGCAGGTCGCCGGCCGCGGGCAGCACGATCCGCGAGAACTCGAAGGGGATCGGGGCGTCGATCCGGCCCGGCCCGACCTTGATGTGCTCGCCCGCGCCCTCCGGGTTCTCGACGACGTACGTCTGCTCCCGGCTGAGGTTGCTGAGTATCCAGAACGCGCCCTGCGCGGTGATCTCACCGGCTCTGCGGGAGACCCCGTCGTGTGCGATCGCGAGGTCGACGTCGGGCGCGGAACGTCCGAAGGTGAGCCGCTCGCCGGGGGCGAGCCGGAACCGGGTGCGGTCGGTGTCGCCCTCCGGGGTCGGCGGAGGTACCACGATGATGCTGTACAAGGTGCGTCTCCCCGTGCCTGACAGCTACCCACGTCAGACTAGGGGGACGCACCAGGGCCGTGTCCCCCTCGGAAGGGTGGGACACGGCCCTCGGCGTTTATTGGCGCGAACTGTTCAGTCGGATCCGGCCGTCAGTTCTGGATGACCATCGTGCTCGCGGCCTTGTCGTGCCAGCCCTGCTGGCGGCCCGACTTGTCCCAGAAGGGGGACAGGTAGACCAGGAGCTGGCCTATGCCGCACAGGATGCTGCCGACCATCGGGATGATCCAGCGGATGAACGCCGAGCCCAGGCCGGGCTTCTGGCCGGTGTCGGCCTTCACCACGCGGATGCCGACGGCCATCTTGCCGAGGGTCGCGCCGAGCAGACCGGTCATCAGCCACTCGTAGAGCAGACCGAAGAGCGACAGGATGCCGATCACGACCAGGAACTTGCTCATGAAGTCCGAGCCGGCGTTGTTCATGCAGGTGTCGTAGTCGGTGGCGGCCGGGTCGCAGTCCTGGAAGGAGTTCGCGGCACCGGCGGCACCGGCGAAGACGAGGACGAAGTACACGACGCCGAAGATGACGCCGTCGATCACGCGGGCGCCGAACCGGCGGCCCATCGACGCGACGTTGGGCACCGGGCCGCCGGGGTAGCCGCCGCCCTGCGGGTAGCCGTAACCCTGCTGCGGGTAGCCGGGCTGCTGGGGGTAGCCGTAGCCCTGCTGGGGCGGGACGCCCTGCGGGGCCTGCGGGTAGCCGTAGCCGGGCTGACCGGGCTGGCCGCCGGGCTGCTGCGGGTAGCCGTAACCCTGCTGGGGGTTCTGCGGCTGCTGGCCGTACGGGTTGTTGGGACCGTAACTCATGGCCGGTCTTCCTCCGTTGCGCTGCGGGGACGATGCGGATTGCGCGGAGGAATCACAGGATGTGAGCGGTTTTGCCCCCCGAACACGAACCGCGGTACTGCGCCGTCAATCGTTCTTCACGGCCGAAAGCTTGTCCAGTCGTCGTTCACATGTGTTGTGCAAGTGCAACCTCGCTGATCATGGACGTGCGCGAGGGTGGCACCCGGATTGGAACCGGGGGGCGGTCATCCGCGAGGATGGGGCCATGACCGCCCAGATTCTCGATGGCAAGGCCACCGCAGCCGCGATCAAGTCCGATCTGACCGCCCGCGTGGCGGCGCTGAAGGAGAAGGGCGTCACGCCCGGCCTCGGCACGATCCTCGTCGGGGACGACCCCGGCAGCCAGAAGTACGTCGCCGGCAAGCACCGCGACTGCGCGGAGGTCGGCATCGCCTCCATCCAGCGCGAACTGCCGGACACCGCCACGCAGGAGGAGATCGAGGCGGTCGTACGGGAGCTCAACGAGGACCCGGCGTGCACCGGTTACATCGTCCAGCTGCCGCTGCCCAAGGGCATCGACGAGAACCGGATCCTGGAGCTGATGGATCCGGACAAGGACGCGGACGGGCTGCACCCGATGAACCTCGGCCGGCTGGTCCTGAACGAGCCCGCGCCGCTGCCCTGCACCCCGAACGGCGTGCTCACGCTCCTGCGCCGCTACGGCGTCGAGATCAAGGGCGCGGAGGTGGTGGTCGTCGGCCGAGGCGTGACCATCGGTCGCCCGATGCCGCTGCTGCTGACCCGGCGCAGCGAGAACGCGACGGTGACCCAGTGCCACACGGGTACGCGGGACCTGTCGGCCCACCTCAAGCGCGCGGACATCATCGTCGCCGCGGCCGGTGCCGCCCACCTGATCCGGCCCGAGGACGTGAAGCCGGGTGCGGCCGTCCTCGACGTCGGCGTCTCGCGCAGCGCCGAGGGCAAGATCGTGGGCGACGTCCACCCCGGGGTCGCCGAGGTGGCCGGCTGGATCTCCCCGAACCCCGGCGGCGTCGGCCCGATGACCCGCGCCCAGCTGCTCGTCAACGTGGTCGAGGCGGCGGAGCGCGGTGTCGCCTGACCCACGGGAGGCCCGGCGCCCGACCGAGCCGCAGGACCCCGAGAAGCAGGCGGAGACGGCGATGCGCGAGGCGATCAGCGGCAAGGGCGCGCCGCGCCGAGAGCCGGAGGCTGCCGGAGGCGGCGCCAAGGCGGGCTCGGGTGGCGATTCCGAGGGCCGCGCGCGGGATGCCGATGGGGCGGTCGGCGCCGGGGGCGAGGCGGGCCGGGCGGCGGATCCGGATCCCGACGCCGAGGAGACCGTGCGGGATGCCATCAGTGCTCCCGATGCCAGTGGGCAGCCGCGGCGGGTCACCCGGCGGTTTCCGCTGTTCACGCGGGACACCGCCCGGCCCGAGGGCGGTGGGCGGGCCGCGCCCGGGGACGCTCCGGCGCCCGCGCGGCAGTGGCCGATCCTCGCCGTGCTGGGGCTGGTCGCCATCGGGCTGCTGCTGACCGCGCTCGACTTCTTCCGCGTCGGCTGTCTGCTGGTCGGCGTCGCCCTGCTGGTCGGCGGGGTGATGCGGTGGATCCTGCCGGACGTCGGCATGCTCGCCGTGCGTTCCCGCTTCACCGACATCGCCACCTACGGCATCCTCGGCGCCGCGATCGTCCTGATGGCGATGATGGTCCAGCCCAACCCGTGGCTGCAGATCCCGTTCCTCAAGGACACCCTGCACTTCACCGTCAGCAGCGGCTGACAAGGTCACGGAACCTTTCACGACGACGGCCCGTCCTCTCCCCCGAGCAAGGACGGGCCGTCGCCGGAACCAACCCTCCTGCACGGCGAACCGCCTGTTCAACGGCTGTCAGCGCGCTGTGGCACGGAGGTGACCGTTCCGCAACGCGGGAACCATCGGCGGGCCGGCGTCGTCACCTGCTCAGACCGAGCGATGCTGGAGGTGTGTGATGAGCGGCTGGCAGCCGCTGCCGGACGATCTGCCGCCGGAGGCGCGGAACTTCGTGGAGCAGCTGCGGCTCCTGAAGGACCGCACGGGGCTCAGCCTCGTCGCACTCGGCGCCCGGACCGCGTACAGCAAGTCCTCCTGGCACCGCTACCTCAACGGCACCCAGCCGCCGCCACGGCAGGCCGTCGCCGCCCTGTGCCGGATCGCCGGCCTCGACGGCACGGACGCCGAACGCTTCACGGTGCGCTGGGAACTCGCCGTCCAGGCCTGGCCCCGACCGCCGAAACCCGCGGGCGAGGCGGGCGCGTCCGGCGACTACGAGGACGACCCGACGCTGCCCTGGTGGGACACGCCGGAGGAGGCGGGTGACGGGCGCGGACCGGGCGGACGGCTGCTGATCTACGCCGTACTCCTGCTGCTCCTCATGCTGTTGATCGCCGTCGTCGGAGCTGTCGTGCTTGGGTGAGTTGCTGGTGAGGTGAGATGAATGCGCCCGTGACGGGTGGGGTTGTCCGTGTGTGGCTGCGGTGTCGATGTATTGGCAAGTTTGCGGATCTGATACGGAGTTGTTCGAAGCGGGGACTAGCGTGACGAGTCCGACAGGGGATGCACCCGTGCGCCCCTGCCCAAGGAGCTGAGATCCTGGCCTGAGGGGGAAGAGGCGAGGAAGACCAGCACCGAACCGGGGGGAAGAGGGGGAAGCAATGCCTCGTTGGAGGGCCTTGCCGGACGAACTCGATCCGCAGGTCAGGGAGTTCGCCAGCCAGCTGCGGCGGCTCGTGGACCGCAGCGGCCTGAGCATCGCTTCGGTGGCCGACCGAACGGGATACAGCAAGACGTCCTGGGAGCGCTATCTGAACGGCCGGCTGCTCGCGCCGAAGGGCGCGATCGTGGCGCTGGCCGAGGTGACCGGTACCAACCCGATCCATCTGACGACCATGTGGGAGCTCGCCGAGCGTGCCTGGAGCAAGTCGGAGATGCGCCACGACATGACCATGGAGGCCATCCGGATCTCCCAGGCGCGCGCCGCGCTCGGGGAGTTCGGGGCGCCTCCGGCCGGGGCGCAGGGCGGCAAGACGGCCCGTAGGTCCGGCAGCGCGACGGCGACGCCGGGGGTCGCGGGACCGGCGGGCGTGGCACCCACGGTGCCGCCGCAGCCGGCGTCAACCGACCACCGGGAGCCCGCGGACGCGCCGGGCTCCGTGCGGGACGCCCGTCCCGCCGAGAGCGGCGCCGGGGGTTCCGCATCCTCGGAGGGCTCGTCCGCCGCGAACTCCTGGCGGCTGGCCGGCTACAAGGGACCGTCACAGACCGCCGGGCGCGCGCCCGTGGTCGGTACGACCCCGCCGGGCCCGGCACAGCCGGCGGCGCCCGCGCCGGGCGGTCCCGGCTGGACGCCGGGCATGCCGAGCCCGTACGGCGAACCCCCGCAGGCGCCGCGGCCCGGCGGCGGGTCCTCCGGCGGGGGCCGAGGCCGGCGGCGGCTGACGATGTTCCTCGCGGGCGTCGTCGGCGTACTCGTCGTGATGGCGGCCGTGTTCTTCCTGACCGACAACGGCGGCGGCAAGAAGAACGAGGGCGGCAAGGCCTCGCCCTCGCCGTCCGTCAGCACGGCCGAACTGCCGGCCGGAGTGAAGTGCAGCGGCGCCTCCTGCACCGGCAAGGACGCGGAGGCCATGGGCTGCACCAAGGACGCGGCGGCGGTGACCACCGCCAAGACCGCGGTCGTCGGCACGACCACCGTCGAGGTCCGCTACAGCAGGACGTGCGGCGCCGCGTGGGGCCGGATCACCGCGGCCGCGCAGGGCGACGCGGTCCGGGTCACCGCGGGCAAGACCACGGAGACCGACAGCATCACGCAGGCCGGGGACACCATCGCGTACACGCCGATGGTCGCCGTGAAGGACGCGGGCGAGGCGAAGGCGTGCGCGACGCTGGCGTCCGGGACCAAGGGCTGCACCCCATAGGGCCCTTGAGTCCCGCGGCTTGACAAGAGGGGGGCGGCCGCCCGTCGTCCGGGAGAGGAGAGACTGAGGCGGCCGCCGCTGGGGGGACCGATCGTGCCGGACTCCCGTGGGGGTACGGTTCGCGTGCCCGGGATGGGGGCGGCTATTCACGCCGCCCCACATTTTTTCCGCGGCCTTCGATGCGCCGCCCCGCTCTGTGGGGCGGGCCACACGGACCCGGCCATCCGGGATTCCGGATGCGCGATAGCCTGAGCGGTGGATCTCTCTTGATACCAAGAGATCGATCATTTGTACGTCCGTCCGCACCCCAGGGCAACGACGCCCACCGCCAGCTGTCTACGGAGAACGCCATGACCCGCACTCCCGTGAACGTCACCGTCACCGGCGCGGCCGGCCAGATCGGTTACGCCCTCCTCTTCCGCATCGCCTCCGGCCAGCTGCTCGGCGCGGACGTGCCGGTCAAGCTGCGTCTCCTGGAGATCACGCCCGCGCTCAAGGCCGCCGAGGGCACGGCGATGGAGCTCGACGACTGCGCCTTCCCGCTGCTCCAGGGCATCGACATCACCGACGACCCGAACGTCGCCTTCGACGGCACGAACGTCGCCCTCCTCGTCGGCGCCCGCCCCCGCACCAAGGGCATGGAGCGCGGCGACCTGCTCTCCGCCAACGGCGGCATCTTCAAGCCGCAGGGCAAGGCCATCAACGACAACGCCGCGGACGACATCAAGGTCCTCGTCGTCGGCAACCCGGCCAACACCAACGCGCTGATCGCCCAGGCCGCCGCCCCGGACGTACCGGCCGAGCGCTTCACCGCGATGACCCGCCTCGACCACAACCGTGCGCTGACCCAGCTCGCGAAGAAGACGGGCACCACGGTCGCCGACATCAAGCGCCTGACCATCTGGGGCAACCACTCCGCCACCCAGTACCCCGACATCTTCCACGCCACGGTCGCCGGCAAGAACGCCGCCGAGACCGTGAACGACGAGAAGTGGCTGGCCGAGGACTTCATCCCGACCGTCGCCAAGCGCGGCGCCGCGATCATCGAGGCCCGTGGCGCGTCCTCGGCCGCCTCCGCCGCCAACGCCGCCATCGACCACGTGTACACCTGGGTCAACGGCACCGCCGAGGGCGACTGGACCTCCATGGGCATCCCGTCCGACGGCTCCTACGGCGTCCCGGAGGGCCTGATCTCCTCCTTCCCGGTCACCACCAAGGACGGCCAGTACGAGATCGTCCAGGGCCTGGACATCAACGAGTTCTCCCGCGCCCGCATCGACGCGTCGGTGAAGGAGCTGGAGGAGGAGCGCGAGGCGGTCCGCTCCCTCGGCCTCATCTGACCGCTCCCGCCCGGGAGTTCTCGACAGCTTCCGTCAGGTGGTTGTCGACGGCATTGTCACGGGAGTGCACGGGCCCTGTTCCGGTTTTCGGCCGGAACAGGGCCCGTGCCCCATTTCCGGTGTTCCGCCGCTACCTTCTGAAGCAGTACCCGGTGGGGTGATTCGGGGGGTTCGTGATGAGTGCACGGGACAAGTACGACGCCGCTTCGGGCTCCGGTCCGGAGCGCGAGCCGAGCGAGGAGAGAGGCCGGGCCGCCTGGTCCGACGGCGAGACGGGCGCGGCCCCGCCGTGGGCCTCGGCGGAGACCCAGACGGGCGGTACGACTCCGCCGCCGTGGGCGTCGGCCGAGACCCAGACGAGCGGCACACCGCCCTGGGCCCCGGCCCCGAACCGGACCGGCGGCACGCCACCCCCGGGCTGGGTGCCGCCCCCGCCGGGCTCGCGTCACGCGTCGTATACGGGCGCGGCTCCCGCGCCCTCCCCGGCTGCGGGCCAAGCGCCGCCGCCCGGCCCCGCGTACCCGCCGCCGTACATCTCGCCGGCCGAACCGCCGTACACCCTGAGCCCCACCCCACCGCCCCCGGCACCCCGTCGCGGGGCCGGGCGGCTGATGGCCGTGATCGTGCTCGTCGCCGTGATCGGCGGAGGGACGGGAGCCGGTGCCTGGTATCTCACGCGCGATCACGGCACCGGTGGCCAGGCGGGCCCCACGACCAGCGCGAGCGTGCAGTCCTCGGCGCCGCCCACCTCACCGGCGCCGACGACCCCGTCCGCCACTCCGTCCGCGACCGCCACGGGCTCGACGCTCGTCTCGCACTCCGCGGCCCCCGGCTACGAGACCGCCCAGGACCCCATCGGCTACGCGATCGACGTCCCCGACGGCTGGACCCGCCGCGAGAAGCAGGGCAAGCTCGCGCCGGTCGTCTTCTACGACTCGCCCGACGACGGCCGCCAGCTGCAGATCTTCCAGGTCACCGAGTCCACGCCGTACGAGTCCCTGACCCTCGCCGAGACCGACCCGGGCTTCGGCTTCGCCAAGCAGCCCGGCTACCAGGTCGTCGAACGCGACCACGGCGACACCTGGGCCGAGCTCTCCTACCTCTACGACGACTCGGACAAGGGCACCCGCCAGGTCATCGACCACCGCTTCGAGGCCGCCGACGGCACCCTGTACGCGATCCGCTCCAGCGGCTCGGCGGACCTGGACCCCGAGCAGGTGCGGGACCCGCTGCGGATGGCGGTGCGCTACTTCTGCCCGACGGGAGCGCAGTGCACCTAGGCGCTATTCGAGGCCGCGCTTGCCCGGCGTCCAGAACGGCTTGGTGAGCACCGACCGCCGGTCCCACCCCGCCTCCCGGACGAGCACCTGCTTCACCTGCTGGACGGTGCGCGCCTCACCGGCGACGTACGCGACCCCGCCGTCCGGCGCCGGAGGCAGCAGGCGTATCGCCTCGGGGAGTGAAGTCGCGCCCCTGGTCAGCCAGTTGAGGCGGTCGGTGTGTGCGAGGGGCAGGCGGTCGGCGGCCGACTCCGTTTCCACGCAGCCCGAGATCCGCGCCCCCGCCGGGAGCGCCGTGAGCATCGGCCCGAAGGCCACGGACGCGGTCTCCTCGCCGACGAAGACGTGATGGGCGGCATCCGGGCGGAGCGTGAACGACCCCTCCGGCCTGCCCAGCCGGACCCGCTCACCCACCTCGACCTCGCGGCCCCAACGGGCGCCCGGGCCCGCCCCGTCGTGGTCCAGCACGCACAACTCGACGGCGCCGGAGGGGTCGTAGCGCCAGATCGAGTACGTACGACGGGTCAGGCCGCCCGAGACCAGGACCCGCACCTGCTGTCCCGGGCGGACGGTGAGGTCGGCCAGCGAGTCGTCCTCAATGCGCAGCCGGCGCATCCGGGCGGCGATCGGCTCGGCCTCGGTGACGGTGCCGCGCAGCATCAGCAGGTCCAGGACCGGGTCCAGCAGGGTAGGAGGCATGGGGACGCTCCAGGTGAACTCGGGGACAGGCAGGGGTGGTTGGGCTTCGCCGAGGGATTCACCGACGGCCCGAACGCGATAGTACGCGTTTCTGGCCCGACGCGATAGTGCGCGATTTCGCGTTGTCGCGGTAGCCCGCGACGACCGCCGCCGTCGCCGCCAGGACCAGCAGGGCGACCGTGCGCAGGGCCGGGCCCATGCCGTGGGCGAGGTCCGGGTGGGAGGCGAGGGCCGTGCCGGCGACCGCGACGCCGAGCGCCGCGCCGACCTCGCGGGCCGAGGTGCCGAGGCCGGAGCCGAGGCCCGCCTGGTGGGCGGGGAGCGAGGTGACCACGCCGATGGTGAGCGCCGGCATGGACAGGCCGGTGCCGGCCGAGATGACCAACAGCCAGCAGGCGTACGCCGGGTAGGGCGTGCCCGCGTTCGCGGTGGACGCGCCGAGCAGGCCCAGGCCGATCAGGGCGAGCCCGGTGCCGATGACCGGGCGCGGGTGCGCGGCCCAGCGTGCCGCCAGCTTGGGGACGAGCGCCATGCCGACGATCAGCGGCGCGATCGCGACGCCGGTGACGGCGGGGTCGTAACCCTTCACGTCCTGCAGGTACTGGGAGTTGACGAAGAAGAGGGCGAACAGGCCGAAGAAGCCGGTGGCCATGCCGAGGGAAGCGGCGCGCAGGCGTGGGGACCTGAAGACGCGCGGGTCGAAGAGGGGGGTGCGGGCGCGGAGGGCGTGGAGGGTGAAGGCGATGGCGAGGAGGGCGCCCGCGGCGAGGGCGGACAGGATGCGGGCGGAGGTCCAGCCGTAGGTGGGGCCTTCGATGACCGCGAAGAGGACCGCGACCAGGGCTGCGGTGAGGAGGAGGGTGCCGAGGGGGTCGGGGTGGTTGTGCGGGGCGCGTTCCGTGCGCGGGGTGGTGAGGGCCACGGCGAGGGCGAGGAGTGCGGCCAGCGGGACCATCGCGGCGAACAGGGCCCGCCAGGTGAGGTATTGGCCGACCAGGCCGCCGCCGAGGTTGCCGAACAGGCCGCCCAGGCCGAGCGCCAGCGTCCAGGAGGCCATGGCCTGGGCGCGGCGCTCGGGACCGGCGAGGCGGACGAGGACCGACATGGTGGCCGGGGTGATCAGGGCCGCGCCCGCGCCGGAGATGCCCCGGCCGGTGATGAGGAGGGCGGGGCCGGTGGCGAGGGCGCTGGTGGCGGCGCCTGCTGCGAAGAGGCCGAGGCCGGTGAGGAGGGCGCCCTTTCGGCCGTAGCGGTCGCCGAGTGCGCCGGCGGGGATCAGGAGGGACGCGAAGACGATGACGTAGGCGTCGACGGTCCACAGGACCGCGGTGTGTGAGGGGTGGAGGGAGGACGAACTCAGCTGGGGGATGAGGAGGTTGATGGCGGCGACCATGGACTGGGCGACGAGGACGCAGGCGCACAACGCGAGCAGGGTCGACCGTTTCAGGGCGTGCGAGGGCATGGCTCCTCCGGGGAGCTCGGTGGGTGGTGTGGGATGCCTGGTGTGGGAGGCCCTGTCACCGTAGGCTCGGGTCGGTCCTTGACTCCAGTGCAAGCTTTGCAAGGGGACGATGCGTGTGACGCAATCCGGGAGCGTGGGCAGTTCAGCCGGGATGGATCTGAATCTGCTGGTCGCCCTTGACGTGCTGCTGGAGGAGCAGAGTGTGGGCGGGGCGGCGCGGCGGCTGCATCTGTCCGAGCCGGCGATGAGCCGTACGCTCGGGCGGATCCGGAAGGCGCTGGGCGATCCGGTGCTCGTGCGGGCGGGACGGCAGATGGTGCCGACGCCGCATGCGCTGGCCGTGCGGGCCGAGGTGAGTGCGGTGGTGGAGCGGGCGCGGGCGTTGTTCGCGCCGGGGCGGGACGCGGATCTGCGCACGCTTCGGCGGACCTTGACGATCATCGGCCCCGACACCATCGCCGCGACCCTTGCACCCGCGCTCTTCGCCCGGGCGGCCGCGGAGGCGCCGGGCATTCGGGTGCGGTTCCTGACGGAGAGCCACGCGGACGAGCCGTATCTGCGGGAGGGGACGGCCGACCTGGAGGTCGGGGTCGTGGACACGGTGGCGCCCGAGGTGCATCGGGAGACGCTGTACGAGGACCGGATGATGGGGGTCGTGCGGGCCGGACATCCCTTGCTGGAGGGGGAGTTGACGGCGGAGCGGTTCGCCACGGAGGCGGATCATCTGATCGTGTCGCGTCGGGGGCGGCTGCGGGGGCCGGTGGATGCGGCGCTTGCCGAACTGGGGCTGGAGCGGCGGGTGGCGGGTGCGGTGGGGACGTTCCCCGGGTCCCTGTTCATCGTGCGGGACAGTGATCTGGTGGGCCTGATCAGCTCGTGGGCGGAG
Source organism: Streptomyces sp. NPDC047081 (assembly GCF_040643775.1). Classification (NCBI taxonomy): domain Bacteria; kingdom Bacillati; phylum Actinomycetota; class Actinomycetes; order Kitasatosporales; family Streptomycetaceae; genus Streptomyces; species Streptomyces sp. NPDC047081. The sequence continues at coordinate 35,368 of NZ_JBEYUY010000023.1, forward strand.
CCGCTGGCTGCCGCGCTGGGGCTGGTGGTCTTCGAAGTACCGCTGCGGTTGCCGCCGTTGGATCTGGGCTTGGCCTGGCATCCTCGGCACGCGGCGGATCCGGCGCACAGGTGGCTGCGGGGGGTTGTGCGGGACGTCTTGGCCAACTGGGGGTGTGGGGAGGGGATACAGCCCCCTGTCCCTAAGCGCTCGTAACACGATCTTGAACGGCTGCGAAGGTGGAGGAACATGGGTGGCTTCAAGTGTGGATGCGGCAACATCTTCAGCGGTTCCCGCAACCCGGGTCAGCAGTTCCGGCTCGTCCCTGACGAACTCTTCGACCAGATCGCCTGGCCTGCTCCTGCCGATCTCGATACCCAGGAGCGGCAGCGTGCCGTGGAAGCGTCGTTCTCCTCGCTGTACGTCTGCGGCAACTGCGGTCGGCTTCACAGGGATGGCGAGAGCGGAACGATCATCTCGTACGTCGCCGATGTCTCCCCACCCCGTATCTGGGCCGACTTCACCCTGCGGGATGGCATCGGTCGAATCCTCCTCTGCCAGGACAGGAGCCTTGCTGACATCCGCCGCCAGAAGCTTCTCCTCAACCCGCCTTTGTCCATGACCCTCTACGACGACTCGGGTGCTGAGGCCTTGGGGGAAGCAGAGTTCGGCCTGGACGCTTCCGGCAGCTACGACGAATCGCTTTGGGCGGTCAGGCTGGATGATCGCCCCGCCTGAGGATTCGATCGCGGGCTCGCGGCTGGGCGTCCGTCGCAGATCAGGTGGTGCTTGCTACCCCTCTTCCCGCGGTCGACCGGCGACGGTCCGGTGGCCTCGCCCCTCTTTTTCGCGCGGATGTGGATGGTATCCACGCAGGGCCAGGGTCCAGTCGAGTGCGTCGGCAGGTCTGCCGGCTAAAGGGGCGCGTTGTTGAGCTGTTTCTCGAACCAGTGCGCCCCATAGATGTGGTCTGTGTAGGGCGGGATTTCTGTGTAGCCGCAGGTTCGGTACATCGCTTGCGCCTCTGTCAGGCTGGCGTGGGTGTCCAGGCGTACGGCCGTGAGGCCTCGGGTGAGTGCCTCTTGCTCCAGCGCTTCCAGGATTCGGCGGGCCAGGCCCAGGCGGCGGGCCTCCTTGGCCACCCAGACGTGGCGGATCTCGCCCACCCCGGGCTCCAGCCTGCGCAGTGCGCCGCAGGCGATCGGGTGGGACTCCTCGTATGCCACGTAGAAGGCGCCTGCCTTGCCCGAGACCTCCTCCGGGGGTACCAGGTCGGACTTGTCGAAGCCCTCGGGGAAGCGGGCGTCGATTTCGGCGGCGTAGGCGTCCAGGCAGGTGCGGGCGTCGGGGGAGGAGGCGTCGACCGGTTCTACGGTGATCGCGGCCAGGCGGAGGAGGCGCTGGGAGGTCGTCATCGCCTCGATGAGCTGGTCGCGCTGGGTGGGGGTGAGGGTGTCCAGGAGGCCGGCGGCGAGGGCGTTGGCGCGGCGGTTCTGTTCCTTGACCTCGATGAGGCCGGCGGGGGTGGGCTCGATCATGCGGAGGCGGTTGTCGTCGGGGTGGGTGCTGAGGCGGACCAGGCCCTGGCTCTCCAGGGCCTTGGCCATGCGGCTCAGGTAGCCGGCGTCCAGGCCCAGGCGGCTCCGGAGGTCGCGCAGGGACACCCCGGCCGGGTTCTCGGCGATCTCGAAGAGCAGGCGGGCCTCGCCGAGCGGGCGGTTCTGGCCGAGGTAGTGGTCGTCGAGGGCCCCGATGCGGCGCGTGAAGTAGCGGTTGAAACGGCGCAGGGCCGCGACCTGCTCCGCCGGTACGGATTCGGGCTCCATAGTTCTTTGACTTTAGTCAAAGGATTCCGGGGCGTCCACCGGTGTTCGCAGCCGCATGAGAAGCACAGGTTTCACACACCCACCCCGGGGCATTCCGGTTCCGTCGCCCCCACCCGTCGCTCTATGCTGATGGTTTGTCAACTGAACGTATGACAAGGAACTTTCCACGCATCGGGGGATTCGCGTGAGCACCGCATTCGTGCCACAGCAACCGCAGCCGTCGACGCCCTCCGGGGCCCCGCCCGCCGCGCCGCCCGCGCCGCCGCACGCCAGCGAGGCCACCCGGCTGCTGTGCGCGGGCACCTATCTGGACCCCGGTTACCGCGACCGCGTCATCGAGGAACTCCACCTCAACGAGCAGCGGATCGTCGCACCCTCGCTCGGCTTCGACGCCGCCCGCGTCCTCGCCCACGCCCTGCGCGCCCGCCGCCACGAGCTGATGTGGGCCGGCGCGATCATCGGCCTGTGGGTGGTGGGCATGGCGCTCAGCGGGGGCCTGATGCTGCTCCTCCTCGTGCCGGGCCTCTACCTCGCGCTCGCGCCCTGGATCAGGGGGCGGGCGGCGGAACCACCGCTGTACCGCCGTGTCCTGGCGTTCCTGTTCCGCTGGGGCGGGCGGTTCTCCTTCGCCTTCCTGTTCGTCGTCACCGTCATCGCCGCGTTCGGGGGCGGTTCGGACAGCGGTTCCGGGTCCGGCGGTTCGTCGTACGGGGATCCCTACGACCCGTACTCCTCCGGGTCGGACAGCCTCAGCGACCTGGTGCCGGGGCCGGGCGACTTCGCCGGTGCGGTCCACCCCTGGCAGGCGTGGATCACGCTCGCCGTGTTCGCGCTGATCGGCTGGTGCCTGCACGCGCAGCGCAACCAGTTCAGCCGCGCGCTGGCCGGCGAACTCTCCGCGCAGCGCTTCCCGGACGCCGCCGGCGACCCCGCCGAGCAGGCCGACAACGACCGTTTCCAGCGGCTCAAGCAGCGCATCCGGGCCGAGCAGCACGCGCCGCTGATCATGTACCACGAGGTACGGCCGTTCTGCGGGGCCGGAGCGGCGTACGACACCTGGGTGCTCGCGGTCGAACTGCGGCCGGACGAGCTGAAGAAGCAGCAGCCGCTCAGCAACCGGGCGATCCTGGAGAGGGTCCGCCCGCTGCTCGAACAGCTGCGTATCCCGGCCGAGTTCGCGGGGCCCGGCGTCCGCGACCGGCTCCGCTGGCTGGAGATCGACGAGTGCGTGTTCCTGCCGGCCGAGGGGCTGCTCAGCCGCGAGCAGGCGCCGTACAACCAGCAGGCCTTCGAGGAGCACCGGGCGCGGGCGGTCGAGGAAGGCGCCGAGAAGCGGCGGCACTTCCTGCGCATCCGCGTCGCCGGCTGGGAGGAGGAGCTGGTCGTCACGGTCTTCGTGCGCATCCACACGCAGGGGCGGATGCTGATGCTGGAGATCGCGCCGCATGTGCTGACGCCGGTGCGTACGGATTTCAAGGACGCGGACCGTACGGCGCACCGGTTCCGGAACAACAACGCGCTCGGCAAGGCGGCCGGGGCGGCGACGCTGGTGCCGGGGTCGGCGGGGCGGGCGCTGGCGCAGCTCGGGCGGGGTGCGGTGTATCTGTGGCGGCTGCTGACCGGGGGTTACGCCGGGGCGCTGCCGGACGGGCCGGCCCTGTCCGTGCGTGAGTTGGGGTCGGTGGCGGTCGGGTCGACGTTCCAGGAGATGGACGTACGGCGGTATCTGAAGAGCGTGCAGGACCGGGTGGCGAACGGTGTGCGGATCGCGCTCGCCGAATCCGGTTATGAGACCGGGGAGTTCGTGCAGAAGGTCGTGAACATCAGCAACGGGGACGTGAACATCGGCCGGATCGAGGGGTCGACCTTCGCGGTGGGCAGCCATGCTTCCGCCGCGTCCACGAATGTGTCGGGCGGCCCGGGGGCGTCGGAGGGAGCGGGAAGCGATGGGCAGTGAAGTGACGGGCAGTGAAGCGGCGGGCAGCGGATCGGCGGGCAGCGGATCGGCGGGGCGTGAGCCGAGCGTCAACTTCGGGAACATCTCGGGGAACAACACGTTCGCGGTGGGCAGCCATGCGCGTGCCGAGAGCCGCCACGTGCACTATGGCGGGGCCGGGCAACTCGACGAGGGCGCGGCTGAGTTGCTGAAGGCGGTCCGCGACCTCCGTGCCGACCTGCGGGAGAAGGTGCGCAGCAGCGAGCAGACGGTGGCTCTGGACGAGGCGCTGGCGGAAACGGAGACGGAACTCACGACGACGGGCCAGGCCACCCCGACCCGCCGCGAACGCCTCCGCGAACTCCTCACGGACTCCCAGGCGTTGCTGACGGTTCTGGCTTCGGCGGGGACGGTGGCGGGGTTGGTGGGCTTGCGGTTGTGAGTGGCTTGAGTGGTGGGCGTTGGCCGGAGGGCGCGGGGGAGATGAGTGGGGTGGGTGGTGGCGACCGGCTTGGTAGGTGGTCGCGGCCGGAGTGCGGGGTGGAGATGAGCCGGGGATCGACGGCGACGAGCGGAGCGGACGGTAGATGGGCGGGGGCTGGCGGTAGATGAGTGGGGGACCGCGGTACTGGAACGAGGACACCCAGCGGTGGGAGGACGGCGACGGCACGGGGAGCGTCCCGCTGCCGGAACCGACGCTGCCGCCACCTGCTCGGCCGGGTTTTGAGCCGGGGGCGGTGGGAGTTGCGGGGGCTGCTCCCGGCGCGGGGGCTTCGGGACCGGATTCGGGCTCGCCTTCGGCCTCGGGTTCGGCTGCGCACGCAGTGACCGATGGCTCGGGTTCCGGGGCGTCGACTGCGTCGGCGGCCGAGGGGTCGCCTGGCGGTGGCGCGGCCGGGGCGGCGTGGGCTGCCGAGGATCCGTCGCTGCCGGGGGTGTCCGCCGACGACTCGGCCACGGGCGTCCAGCAACCGCCCGCCGGTGCCCAGGACTCCAGCCCCGGCTCACCTCCGGCGACCTCGCCGAGCCCAGACAGCTGGCCCGCCGGCGGCGCGGAGAGCTCCTGGCACGGTCCCGGCGCCGGCGGCACGGTGGTGGACGGCGGCTCGGGCGGCCCCTCGCCGTCGGATGCGGCTGCGGCCGACGGCGCCGCACCCTCGGCGGGCCCTGCGGGTGGCAGCAGCGCGACTTGGCCTCCCGCTGACCCGTCCGGTCCGGGCGCCGTGCCCTGGCCTCCCACCGAGACGGCCGGTCCGAGCGTCGCGGCTTGGCCTCCGGCCGCCCCTGACACCTCCACACCCCCGGCTACTTCCGCCGGACCTGCGGCCTCCGCGGACCCAGCGGCCGTCCCTGACCCCGCGGCTCCCGCGTCCCCGACTTCCGGCACCCCGGCTGGTTGGTCCACCCCGCCTCCCGGCGTCCCGGACGGCTGGTCCACCCCACCCCCGGGCACTCCGGCCGGCTGGTCCACCCCCACCCCCAGCGCCCCCAACACCTGGTCCACCCCCGAATGGACCAGCGGTGCATCCTGGCCCCCCGTCGACCAGCCCACCGCTCCCGCCACAGCCACCGGGCTCAACCGGCGGGTCGTCTGGTCCGTCGTTGTCGGGGCCGCTGTCGTCGGGGTTGCCGTCAGTCTTGTGTTGACCTTTGTCGTCGGGAAGGGCGGCGGTGGCGATGACGGCAAGCGGGCTGTTGCGGCTGCCAGTCCTTCGGTCAGCGGTTCCTCGGCCGGGGGCTCGCCCTCGCCCAGCCTCCAGGACACTGTCGTTCCATCCCCCTCCGTACCGCCCAGCGGGTATGAACTGCGCGACGACACCGAAGGGTTCCGGATCGCCGTGCCCGAAGGGTGGTCGCGCAACAGCGTCGCCTCTCAGCACGGGATCGCCGTCGTCAACTACCGCAGCCCCGACCGCGAGCACCGGCTGCAGATCTACCAGGTCTCCGAGGCCTCTCCCGCCGCCTCCTTCAAGCTGTATCTCTCCGACCAGATCCCCAAGCCCCCGGGCTTCAAGAAGCTCGACCTGCAGACCCTGGACGACGGCGAGTTCACCGGCTCCCGGCTGGAGTACGTCGCCGACTCCCTCAACGGCGAGCCCGACATCGGGACTTGGCACGTCTACGACGAACGCTTCGTCGCCGCCGACGGCAACATCTACGCCATCGCCGCCTACGGCCCCGACGCGGACGGCAGCGGCGCCGAACTCACCAACCTCACCACGGCGTTGGAGTGGTTCTGCCCGCCGTACACCACCTGCGATGCGGACACCGGCACCGACTGAAGACCGAAGGTCAACGCCAGTCACACGTTCTGCAGCTCCTGCTGCAGCTTGCCGATGTCCACCGTCTCGTCCGGCGACGGCGTCTTCGACGGCACCGGTTTGTCGTAATCCGCGAACGTGAGCGTCGTGTCGGTGCCACCGCCCCGCTGCGTCGCCTCGACCAGCCGGTGCGGCGCGTCCGAAGTGACGTACAGGACCGCCTTCTTGCCGTCCTCGCTGCCCGTCAGCGGGATCACCTTCGTGCCCTCGACCTCGGTCTCCGCGCCCTTCTTCAGCGACTTGCCCTCGGTCGACGACCCGCTGTCGACCTCCTTCTGGAAGGCCCCGAGGTCGCAGGTGTCGGCCAGCCCCTTCAGCATCGCGTCCTTCGTGGAGCCGTGGATGTAGCGGTTCTTGAAGAGTTCCGCCACCGCGTCGCCCTGGCCGCCGGGGACCTGTGACTTCCAGAAGGCGGTGTCGGGTTTCATCCACACCTCCTCGCCGCGTTTGATCAGCTCGACGCTGCCGCCCTTCCCGGCCATCCGCAGCGTGCCGGCACAGTTGCCGTCCTGGTCGAGGGCCAGGTCCATCGAGGTCGGCTGGGTCCTGCTCGCGGACGTCCCCGCGCTGCGGTCCGTCAGCTTCAGGTGGACCGACTTCGCGTCGAGGAGGTTCTTCTTCGCCTGCTGGGCCAGTTGCTGTGCGGAGAGATCCCCGCCGTCGTCCGCAGCGGCCAGCGACGGCGTCAGCAGCAGGGCCGCGCCCGCCGCCGCACAGACGAGCGCTCTCCGGTTGGGCGCGATGCCTGCCATGGCGTCACCTCCGTGGTGCGCATCACCCCACTCAGCGTACGTTTCGCCCTATTTGCCCGCATGTTCAGTGACACGGCCCACTTCCGGCCATGGATTGCGCATGCAACGCGGACCGAAGGGCAGGCGCTCACGGTCCTCGTGAGTGACATCAGTGTCACTCAGAGGCACTGACCAGGAACGGAAGGCAAGTACGGATCATGTCGGAGAGAGCGGAAACCCAGGGGCTGGACGCGCAGGCGACCATCCACGTGGCCGGGGAGTGGCGGGATGCCGTCTCCGGGGCCACGCGCGAGATCATCGACCCCGCGGACGGCCTGGGCTTCGCTCTGGTCGCGGAGGGTGACGAGAAGGACACGGACCTGGCGGTCGCCGCGGCCCGGCACGCCTTCGACCACGGCGACTGGCCCCGCACCCCCGTCGCCGAGCGCGCCGCCCTGCTGCGCCGCGTCGCCGACCTGCTGGTGCGCGACCGCGAACGGCTCGGCGCGCTGGAGAGCCGGGATGCCGGCAAGACCCTCGAAGAGGGCCGCGTCGACATCGACTGCGTCGCCGACGCCTTCCGCTACTTCGCCGACCTGGTCGCCGGGGAGGCCCCCGGACGGGTCGTCGACGCGGGCTCGGCCGACGTCCACAGCGTCGTCGTACACGAGCCCGTGGGCGTGTGCGCGCTCATCACACCCTGGAACTACCCCCTCCTCCAGGCCAGTTGGAAGATCGCCCCCGCGCTCGCGGCCGGCAACACCTTCGTGATCAAGCCCAGCGAGATCACCCCGCTCACCACCGTCGCCCTGATCGACCTGCTCGCCGAGGCCGGACTGCCCGCCGGCGTCGCCGGTGTCGTCACCGGCCCCGGGCACTCGGTCGGCGCGCGGCTCGCCGAGCACCCCGACGTCGACCTGGTCTCGTTCACCGGCGGCCTGGTCAGCGGCACCAAGGTCGCCCAGGCGGCCGCGCCCACCGTCAAGAAGGTCGCCCTCGAACTCGGCGGCAAGAACCCCAACGTCGTCTTCGCCGACGCCTGCGCCACCGACGAGGGCTTCGACACCGCCGTCGACCAGGCCCTCAACGCCGCCTTCATCCACAGCGGCCAGGTCTGCTCCGCCGGCGCCCGCCTCATCGTCGAGGAGCCGGTCCGCGAGCGCTTCGTCGCCGAACTCGCCCGCCGCGCCGCGAAGATCCGCCTCGGCCGCGGCAACGCCGACGGCGTCGAGTGCGGCCCGCTCGTCTCCGAGCAGCAGCGCGCCAAGGTCGAGGCGTACGTCGACTCGGCGCTCGCCGAGGGCGCGGTACTGCGCACCGGCGGCAGGCGCCCGGAGCCCTCCGAGACCCGGCCCGCCGGCGGCTACTTCTACGAGCCGACGGTCCTCGACCAGTGCCAGCGCGAGATGAAGGTCGTACGCGAAGAGGTCTTCGGGCCCGTGCTGACGGTGGAGACCTTCCGCACCGAGGACGAGGCGGTCGCGCTCGCCAACGACACCGAGTACGGCCTGGCCGGCGCCGTCTGGACCACCGACCCGGGCCGCGCCCGCCGGGTGGCCGCCCGCCTGCGCCACGGCACCGTCTGGATCAACGACTTCCACCCCTACCTCCCCCAGGCGGAGTGGGGCGGCTTCGGCAAGAGCGGAGTGGGGCGCGAGCTGGGCCCGGCCGGCCTAGCCGAGTACCGCGAAACCAAGCACATCTACCAGAACCTGGCGCCGAAGCCGGTCCGCTGGTTCAGCGGCTGATCCCGGCTACCTATCAATCCCGGCAAGCCCCAACCCACCCAGGGGCGCGGGGAACTGCGCGACCAGCCACAACGAACCCGCACCCGAACGACCAAACCCCACCCGGAGTCACCCCATGCCCGAGACCCTCCACGCATACGACTACGTCGTCATCGGCGGCGGCACGGCCGGCTCGGTCATAGCCTCCCGCCTCACCGAGAACCCCGACACCACAGTCGCCGTCATCGAGGGCGGCCCCAGCGACGTAGGCCGCGACGACGTCCTCACCCTCCGCCGCTGGATGGGCCTCCTCGGCGGCGAGCTGGACTACGACTACCCCACCACCCGCCAGCCCCGCGGCAACTCCCACATCCGCCACAGCCGCGCCCGCGTCCTCGGCGGCTGCTCCTCCCACAACACCCTCATCGCCTTCAAGCCCCTGCCCTCCGACTGGGACGAGTGGGAGGCGGCCGGTGCCAAGGGCTGGGGCGCGGTGCCGATGGAGGCGTACTACGCGCGGCTGAAGAACAACATCGTCCCGGTCGACGAGAAGGACCGGAACGCCATCGCCCGCGACTTCGTCGACGCGGCGCAGAAGGCGCTGGCCGTCCCCCGCGTCGAGGGCTTCAACAAGAAGCCGTTCGACGAGGGCGTCGGCTTCTTCGACCTCGCCTACCACCCAGAGAACAACAAGCGGTCGAGCGCCTCGGTGGCGTATCTGCACCCGGTGATGGACGAGCGGCCCAACCTGACGATCCTGCTGGAGACCTGGGCGTACCGGCTGGAGCTGGACGGCACCCGTGCCGAGGGCGTGCACGTGCGTACGAAGGACGGCGAGGAGATCCTCGTACGGGCCCGCCGCGAGGTCATCCTCTGCGCTGGCGCCGTCGACTCGCCCCGTCTCCTCCTGCACTCCGGCATCGGCCCGCGCGAGGACCTCGAAGCGCTCGGCATCCCGGTCGCCCACGACCTGCCCGGCGTCGGCGAGAACCTCCTCGACCACCCCGAGTCGGTGATCGTCTGGGAGACGAACGGCCCGATCCCCGAGAACTCCGCGATGGACTCGGACGCCGGCCTGTTCGTACGGCGCGACCCCGAACACCCGGGCCCCGACCTGATGTTCCACTTCTACCAGGTCCCCTTCACCGACAACCCCGAGCGCATCGGCTACGAACGCCCCACGTACGGCGTCTCGATGACCCCCAACATCCCCAAGCCGAAGAGCCGCGGCCGCCTGTACCTGACCAGCGCGGACCCGTCCGTGAAGCCCGCCCTCGACTTCCGCTACTTCACCGACGAGGACGACTACGACGGCCGGACCCTGGTCGACGGCATCCGTATCGCCCGTGAGATAGCGAAGCAGGAGCCGCTGGCCGGCTGGCTCAGGCGCGAGGTGGCCCCCGGCCCGCACATCACCGGCGACGAGGAGCTGAGCGTGTACGCGCGCAGCGTCGCCCACACCGTGTACCACCCGGCCGGCACCTGCCGTATGGGCGCCACCGACGACGAATTCGCCGTCGTGGACCCGGAGTTGCGGATCCGCGGCCTGGACGGCATCCGGATCGCGGACGCCTCCGTGTTCCCGACCATGACCGCCGTGAACCCGATGATCGGGGTGCTCATGGTCGGTGAGAAAGCCGTCGACCTGATCGGAAGTGAGGCACGATGACCGAGTCCGTCTTCGCCGTCAACGGCCTGTGGAAGGTCTTCGGCCCGAAGGCCGAACAGATCCCGGGCGACCCCGAGTTGACCCGCCTCGACCCCGCCGAGCTCCGCGCCCGCACCGGCTGTACCGCCGCCGTCCGGGACGTCTCCTTCGACGTCCGCAAGGGCGAGGTCTTCGTGGTGATGGGCCTGTCCGGCTCCGGCAAGTCCACCCTCGTGCGCTGTCTGACCCGGCTGATCGAGCCGACCGCCGGCACCATCGCCATCGACGGCGAGGACGTCCGCGCCATGGACAAGGGCCGGCTGCGCGAACTGCGCCGCCACCGCGCCGCGATGGTCTTCCAGCACTTCGGCCTGCTCCCGCACCGCACGGTCCTCGACAACGTGGCGTACGGCCTGGAGATCCAGGGCGTCGGCAAGGCCGAGCGCCGCGCCAGGGCGCGGGACGTCGTCGCCAAGGTCGGCCTGGAGGGCATGGAGCAGCGCCGCCCGGCCCAGCTGTCCGGCGGCCAGCGGCAGCGCGTGGGCCTGGCCCGGGCGCTTGCCGTGGACCCCGAAGTCCTGCTGTTCGACGAGCCGTTCAGCGCGCTCGACCCCCTCATCCGGCGTGACATGCAGGAGGAGGTGATCCGGCTGCACCGCGAGGAGGGCCGCACGATGGTCTTCATCACCCATGACCTCAGCGAGGCCCTGAAGCTCGGCGACCGCATCGCGCTCATGCGCGACGGCCGTGTGGTGCAGCTGGGCACCCCGGAGGAGATCGTGGGCAGCCCGGCCGACGACTACGTCCGCGAGTTCGTCCGGGACGTCTCCCGCGACCAGGTCATGTCCGTACGTACGGCCATGGTGCCCGGTGACTGCGGCGACCCGGCGCATCCCGGGGCGCTCGCGCCCGACACGCTCGTCGCCGACGCGATCAAGGTCGTCGCCACCACCGGCAGGGCGGCCTGCGTCGTCCAGGACGGCCGCTGTCTGGGCGTCGTCGACCACCAGCGGCTGCTCTCCGTGGTGGCCGGAACGGAGCTGCGGAAGGAGGCGGCCTGATGGCCACGATCACCGCACCGGTCCCGCTCACCGGGAGTCTCCTCAAACGCCGGTCCGTGCAGAAGCTGCTGCTCCTCGCCCTGGCCGCCGCGATCCTGGTCCCGCTCGCCAACGCCCGATGGGCCAGCGGCAGTTGGCCCGACGCCCTGACCGTCGACCTCACCAAGCCGCTGACCAGTGCCAGCGACTGGATCATCGACAACCGGGACACCCACCCCCTGTTCCTCTACGGCTTCGGCTACGTCAGCAACGCCGTCGTCATCTCCGTACGCGCCGTCTATCTCGTCCTGCTCGCCGCGGGCTGGGCCGGTGTCACCGCGATCGGCGCGCTCGTCGCCTGGCGCGTCGCCGGCGTCCGGCTCGCCCTCGGCACGGCGACCGCGCTCCTCGCCTGCGGTCTGCTCGGCATGTGGGTGCCGACCATGCAGACGCTGGCCCTCATGGTGGTCGCCGTCCTCGCGTCGGTGCTCGTCGGCGTCCTGCTCGGCCTCGCCGCCGGACTCTCCGACCGCATGGACCGCGCCCTGCGCCCGGTCCTGGACACCATGCAGGTGCTCCCCGCCTACGCCTACCTGCTCCCGGTCGTGCTCGTCTTCGGCATGGGCGTGCCCGCGGCCGTCCTCGCCACCGTCGTCTACGCCGCCCCGCCGATGGCCCGCCTCACCGCCCTCGGCCTGCGCGGCGCCGACAAGGAGGTCCTGGAGGCCGTCGACTCGCTCGGCGCCACCGCCCGCCAACGGCTGCTGACCGCCCGTATCCCGCTGGCCCGCAAGGAACTCCTCCTCGGCCTCAACCAGACGATCATGATGGCTCTGTCCATGGCGGTCATCGCCTCGGTCATCGGCGCCGCCGGCCTCGGTGACCGCGTCTACCAGGCCCTCGCCTCGGTCGACGTCGGCGCCGCGCTCGCCGCCGGCATCCCGATCGTCCTGCTGGCCGTCGTCCTGGACCGCGTCACCGGCGCGGCGGGCGAACACGCCGGCGAGGAGCACGGGAACACCCGCAGGCTCTGGCTGTACGCGGCCCTCGCCGCCGTCGCCGTGGCGGTCGCCGGACGGCTGGCCGGGCGCCTCGACTGGCCCGACGCCTGGACCGTGAACATCGCCGAGCCGGTCAACCGCGCCGTCGACTGGATGACCGCGCACCTGTACTCGGGCGTCCCGTACATCGGCGGTACGGCCGACTGGGCCGGCCACTTCACCACCTGGGTCCTCAACCCCGTCCGCTCCGGCCTCGTGTGGCTGCCCTGGTGGTCGCTGCTGCTCCTGGTCGCCGCCCTCGCCTGGCTGATCGGCACCTGGCGCACCGCGCTCACCGCGGTCCTCGCCATGGCCGCGATCGGCGTGCTCGGCGTGTGGACACCCGCCCTCGACACGCTCTCCCAGGTCCTCGCCGCCGTCGCCGTCACCCTCGTCCTGGGCTTCGCGACCGGCATCGCGGCGGCCCGCAGCGACCGCTTCGAACGCGCGCTCCGGCCCGTCCTGGACGTCTTCCAGACGATGCCGCAGTTCGTGTACCTGATCCCGGTCGTCGCGCTCTTCGGCGTCGGCCGCGCCCCGGCGGTCGCCGCGGCCGTGGTCTACGCGCTGCCCGCCGTCGTACGCATCACCACACAGGGCCTGCGCCAGGTCGACCCGGCCGCCCTGGAGTCGGCACGCTCGCTCGGCGCGACCCCCGCCCAGCAGCTGAGGCAGGTCCAACTCCCGCTCGCCCGGCGCGCGTTGCTGCTCGCCGTCAACCAGGGTGTGGTGCTCGTCCTCGCCGTCGTCATCATCGGCGGTCTGGTCGGGGGTGGCGCGCTCGGTTACGACGCCGTGTTCGGGCTTGCCCAGGGGGACCTGGCGACCGGGCTGGTCGCGGGGGCGGCGATCGTGTGCCTGGGGCTGATGCTCGACCGGGTGACGCAGCCGACGGAACGCCGAACGAAGAGTGGTATGTGACATGGTACTGAGCAAACGCACAGCACTGCTCGTTTCTTCGGCCGCCTCCCTGGCCCTCCTCACCGGCTGCGGCGCCGCCGACATGACCAAGCAGGCGTCCCCCTTCGCCAATGCGCAGGGCGCCGGGACGGTGACCCTCTCCGTCCAGTCCTGGGTCGGTGCGCAGGCCAACGTCGCCGTCGCCCAGTACCTCCTGGAACACAAGCTCGGCTACCGCGTGGACACCGTCCAGGTCGACGAGGTGCCCGCCTGGGACGCGCTCAGCCAGGGCCGCGTCGACGCGATCCTGGAGGACTGGGGCCACCCCGACCAGGAGAAGCGGTACGTCGACGACAAGGGGACGATCGCGCGCGGCGGCGGGCTCGGGGTGACCGGGCACATCGGCTGGTACGTGCCGACGTACCTCGTGAAGCAGCATCCCGACATCACCAACTGGAAGAACCTCAACAAGTACGCCTCGCTGTTCCGCACCGCGGAGAGCGGCGGCAAGGGTCAGCTGATGGACGGCTCACCGTCGTACGTCACCAATGACAAGGCGCTGGTGAGCAATCTGAAGCTGGACTACCAGGTGGTGTTCGCCGGTTCGGAGGCGGCGCAGATCACGCAGATCAGGCAGTTCGCCAAGGCGAAGAAGCCCTTCCTGACGTACTGGTACGCGCCGCAGTGGCTGTTCAAGAAGGTCCCGATGACCGAGGTGAAGCTGCCGGCGTACAAGGAGGGCTGCGACGCGGACGCGGCGAAGGTCGCCTGCGCCTATCCGCACACCCCGCTGCAGAAGTACCTCAACGCCGACTTCGCGAAGAAGGGCGGCAAGGCCGCGGCCTTCCTGAAGAAGTTCAAGTGGACGACCGAGGACCAGAACGAGGTCTCGCTCATGATCGCCGACCAGAAGCTCACGCCCGAGCAGGCGGCGAAGAAGTGGGTGGACGGCCATGCCTCCACGTGGCAGGCATGGCTGTCCTGATCACCAGCGCTTCTTCAGCTCCTCGGCCATCCCCTCGAACGCCAGCGCCGCCCAGCGCTGCAGCGTCGGCCCGAACGTGACGCGGGTGGCCCCGAGTTCGCCGAGCTCGGCGGGCGAGGGGCCGCCGTTCAGCGTGCCGTGCACATTGACCGGCCCCTGGATCCCGGACCGCAGCAGCGGGAGTACGTCCGCCGGGGCGTCGATCGGATAGACGCACTCGGCGCCGGCGGCGACGTACAACGCGGCCCGCTCGATGGCCCGTTCGGGGTCGCCGTCGCCGTACGCGAAGACGTCGACGCGGGCGTTGACGAACAGCCGGTCGCCCGCCGCGTACCGCACCTCGGCGAGCCAGTCGGCGTGCTCGCGCGGGTCCTTGAGGACACCCCCGACCGAGTCCTCCAGGTTGCAGCCCACCGCCCCCGCTTCCAGCAGCCGCTCCACCAGCTCCCTCGGCGCGAGCCCGTACCCGTCCTCGACGTCCGCCGACACGGGTACGTCGACGGCCCGGCAGATGCGCGCCACCGCGGCGAACATCTCCTCGGCCGGCGTGGACCCGTCCTCGTACCCGAGCGAGGCAGCGATCCCCGCGCTGGGCGTCGCGAGCGCAGGCCACCCGGCCTCCGCCAGCACCCGCGCGCTCACCGCGTCCCAGGGGCCGGGGAGGACGAGGGGGTCGCCGGGGAGGCGGCCCTTGTGGAGCGCGCGGAAGGTCTCGACCTTGCTCATGGTGTGTAACCTCCCGGCGGGACACGGCGGCTGACCATCACACGGTTCCAGTTGTTGATGGCGACGATCAACCCGATGAGATGGGCGAGTTGGGGCTCGTCGAAGTGCTTGGCCGCCCGCTCGTACACGTCGTCCGGCACGAATCCGTCGGTGAGAACCGTCACCGCCTCGGTCAGCGCGAGCGCGGCCCGCTCCCGCTCGTCGAAGAGGTCGTCCCCGGCCTCCTCCCAGGCGGCCAGCAGGTCGAGCTGCTGCTCACGCACCCCGTGCTTGCGGGCGATCGCGAGGTGCATGTCGAGGCAGAAGGCGCAGTGGTTGAGCTGCGACGCGCGGATGACGACCAGTTCGGCGAGCGCGGGATCGCCGAGGCCCCGCTTGGCGGCGGCGCTGACCGCGGACATCGCCTGCGCCACCGCGCGGTCGAGCAGCCGCGTACGGGCGGTCACGCGAAGTCGCCCGGCTGGTAGTGACCCGGCACCATGCGCGTGGTCACGCCGAACCGGTTCCAGGCGTTGATCACCGCGATGGTGGCGATCAGCTGGGCCAGCTCGGCCTCCTCGAAGTGCTTGGCGGCCTTCTCGTACACCTCGTCCGGCACGAAGCCGTCGGTCAGGACGGTCACCGCCTCCGTGAGCTCGATCGCGGCGAGCTCCTTCTCCGTGTAGAAGTGCTTCGACTCCTCCCACGCGTTCAGCTGCACGATCCGCTGGACGCTCTCGCCCGCCGCGAGCGCGTCCTTGGTGTGCATGTCGAGGCAGAACGCGCAGTGGTTGAGGGCGGAGGCGCGCAGCCGCACCAGCTCCACCAGGCTCGGGTCGAGGCCCTGCTTGGCCGCCGCGTCGAGGCGGGCCATCGCCTTGTAGACCTCGGGGGCGTGCTGCGCCCAGCGCATGCGGGCCGGCCGTTCGGCCGTGTATTCGGTGATCTCCTCTGTGGTCATGTCTCGACCCTAGGAGCGAGGCTGCCCAAGGGTATGGTCCATTTCCATGGTGGAATCATGGGCCACTTTCGGTGTCGACCTGCATCTGGAGCCGACGGGGGCGGGCGTACGCCGGGGCCTCACCGACGCCCTGCGGGAGGCGGTCCGCACCGGCCGCCTCGCCCCGGGCACCCGGCTGCCCTCCTCCCGCACGCTCGCGGCGGACCTGGGCATCGCCCGCAACACGGTCGCGGACGCGTACGCCGACCTGGTGGCGGAGGGCTGGCTGACGGCACGGCAGGGCTCGGGCACGCGGGTCGCCGAGCGTGCGGTGGTGCCGCCGACGAGCCCGGCGCCGCGCAAACGCGAGCGCAGCCGCCCCGCCTACAACCTGATCCCCGGCACCCCCGACCTCACCACCTTCCCCCGCACCGAGTGGCTCAAGGCCGCCCGCCGAGCCCTGACTTCGGCCCCGTACCAGGCCCTCGACTACGGCGACCCCCGCGGCCGCCCCGAACTCCGCACCGCCCTCGCCGGCTACCTGGCCCGGGCCCGGGGCGTGCGCGCGGACCTCGAACGCATCCTGGTGTGCGCGGGGTTCTCGCACGGGCTGCGCATCCTGGGGGCGGTGCTGCGGGGGCGCGGCGGGCACACCGTCGCCGTGGAGTCGTACGGCCTCGACGTGCACTGGAAGCTGCTCGCCGACGCCGGTCTGCGCACCGTCCCGCTTCCAGTCGATCAACTCGGCACGGACCCAAGGGAGTTGGGCGACGAGGCCGCCGTACTGCTCACGCCCGCCCACCAGTTCCCCATCGGCGGCACCCTGCACCGCGACCGGCGCGCGGTCGTCGTCGACTGGGCGCGGCGCACCGGGGGAGTGGTGATCGAGGACGACTACGACGGCGAGTTCCGCTACGACCGCCAGCCGGTCGGCGCTCTCCAGGGCCTCGACCCCGACCGTGTCGTCTACGCCGGTACCGCCAGCAAGTCCCTCGCCCCCGGCCTGCGCCTGGCCTGGCTGGTGCTGCCGCCGAGCCTGATGGAGGAGGCGGTACGGGCCAAGGGCGGCGCCGACTCCTGCGGCGCCCTGGACCAGCTGACCCTTGCCGAGTTCATCGTCTCCGGCGCCTACGACCGCCACGTCCGCGCCGCCCGGCTGCGCTACCGGCGCCGCCGTGACGCCCTGGTCGCGGAACTCGCCCGCCGCGCCCCGCAGGTGCAGGCCACCGGCATCGCGGCCGGCCTCCACCTGGTGCTGCGGCTGCCGCCCGGAACCGAGCGGACGGCGCTGCGCGCGGCGGCCTGGCACGGGCTCGCCCTCCACGGACTGCACCGCTACCAGCACCCGGACGCGACCGTCGAGCGCCGTGACGCACTGGTCGTCGGGTACGGCACCCCGCCCGACCACGCGTGGTCGGGCGCACTCGACGCACTGTGCGCTTCACTGCATTCTTGAATACGACTTCCTGAATTACCTCCGCGTGGGTAGAGTCGCCGCATGAGTAATAGCGACGCGATATCCCGTGTGGCCCTGAAGAAAATCACCCCCGACGTTTCCTCGGCGATGGGATCCCTGCACGCCGCCGCCGTTTCCGCGGCCCAGGAGGCCAAGGTCGAGCCGGAACTCCTGGAACTGATCAGGATCCGCGCCTCGCAGATCAACGGCTGTGCGTTCTGCCTCGACATGCACACCAAGGACGCGCGCGCGGCAGGCGAGACCGAGCAGCGCGTCTACGCCCTCAGCGCCTGGTGCGAGACGCCCTTCTTCACCGAACGCGAGCGCGCCGCACTGGCGTTGACCGAGGCGGTGACCCTGGTGAGCGACGGGCATGTACCGGACGCCGTCTACGCCGAGGCGGCCGAGGTCTTCGAGGAGCCGCAGATCGCCGCGCTGATCTGGGCGGCCACCGTCATCAACGCGTACAACCGGATCGCCATTGCGACGAGGATGACTCCCGGGGCTTATCAGCCCGCGAAAAATTAATGCGGAATACGGGCATCGGCGATTCCGATGCCCGTAATTCATTTCGTGCCCCGCCTTATTTGTCCGGTAGCGCCTCCATGCTCTCGTCGAGCCATTTCCGCCATTCCGGAGCGCGTACCGCGGGTGCCGCCCGCAGTTCCCCACCCGTCCATTCCGTGACCGGGCGGATGCCGTGCAGGGCGTTGACCAGCCAGACCTCGCGGCCGTCCAGTTCGGCGATCGTGCGTTCGCGGTGGGCGACGCGGACGCCGGTGCGGCGGGCGCGGTCCTGGATGAGGGCGACGGTGACGCCGGGCAGGACCGGCAGCAGGGGCGGAGGCAGGCACAGGGTGTCGTCCTCCCACCACAGCACGCTGGCGGTGGCCGCCTCCAGGACGACACCGGAGGGCGCGACCAGGACGGCCTCCTCGGCGCCCTCGCCGGACGCCCGCCTGCGGACGCGGGCCAGGGTCTCCAGGTCCGGCCCCTTGCGGCGGGGCAAGGTCCGCGGATCGGACTGACCCGCGCACCAGACCCGTATCTCCGAACCCAGCGGCGGAGCATGCCGCAGCAGCAGCCTCAACTCCTGTGAATCGGCGGCTAGTTCGACCCGAGGGAACCACTCGCCGGTGCGCGGCAGCGCCTCCGTCATGTCCCGCCAGAACTCCAGCAGCCGGCGCAGCGGCGGCCCGCCGACCTCCCCGCAGGACCGCAGAAACCGCTCCCGGTGCCGCGCGAAGCCCCGCACCCTGCCGTCCCGCACCAGCCAGGAGTCGGCCACGAGCAACCGCCCGCCGGCCTCTCCGGCAGGGGCCAGCCCACCGGACGGGGTCCACGCCAACAGGCCCTCCGCAACGACGGGTTGGGTCACAGCCGTACCTCCTCCTGGTACCTCTTCCGGTACTTCTAGTACTTCCCGCCGGCCACCGCCGGCGCCCCGTTCCGCGGCCCGTACGGGGCGTGCTCCAGCCACTCGCCGCAGCACGGGAGCATCGGGGCGAGGACCGCCGCCGCGCGCTGTCTGGCGCGGACGATCCGGCGCCGCGGGCGCAGATGGTCGAGGGCCGTACCGGCCGCCGCGCTGTTGAACAGGCCCGCCGTGCGCCGTACCTCGGCGAAGTCGGCCACCGCCTCCGGGGTGCCCGCCGCGACCGCGCCCGCTGCCGCCGCCGCGTCCGCGATCCCGCTGTTCATGCCGCGCGCCCCGAACGGCGGGAAGAGATGCGCGGCCTCCCCGACCAGCAGCACCCGCCGGTGCGGGTCGGTGAACGAGGCCGCCACCATGCGCAGGAAGCGGTACGTCGACACCCACAGGATCCGGTGGGCGTACGCGTCCCCGACAACCCCCGGCAGCCACCGCCGTACCGCCTCCCGGGTCCCGAAGTCCTCCTGCGCGTCCTCGTCCCGGCACTGCAGGTCGACCTGGAAGCCCCCGGTGAACGGCACCCGCATCACACTGCGCCCGCCGACGCCCGGATGCTCGTAGTGGAAGACCCGCTCCAACGGCAGCTCCCCGCCCGGCACATCGGCCACGTCGACGACCACGTGGAAGCCCTCGCCGCGCTCGCCCTCCATGGGGATGCCGAGTCCGCGCCGCACCGCGGACCGCGCACCGTCGGCCGCGATCACGTACGCGCTGCTCCACTCCCGCCCGTCCGCGCAGCTCAGCGAGACACCGTCGGCCGTCGTGCGCGCGGCCGTCACCCGCGCCTCCCACACGAACTCCACCCCGGCCCGCTCGCACGCCCCCCGCAGGAAGCGTTCGGTGTCCACCTGGCGCAGGCTGGTGAAGGGCGGCGGCCCGGACCGCGGCGGGAAGGTGCGCGCGTACACCTCACGGCCCCGGTACAGCGTCCGCTTCGTCTGCCAGGTCCGCCCGTACGACGTGATCTCCTCGGCCAGCCCCGGCTGCATGCCGTCGAGCAGGGCGAGGGTCTCGCGGTGCACGAACAGGGCCCGGCTGCCCGGCCGTACCCGGTCCTTGGCCTCCGCCTCCAGCAGGACGACCGGCAGGCCGTGCGCCCGCAGCGCGAGCGCCGCCGACAGGCCGACCGGCCCGGCGCCGACCACCACGACAGGGTTCACGCGCGCACGCCCTCCGCGAGCATCCGGCTGATCTCGACCCGTTTCACCTTCCAGGTCGCGGTCATCGGCAGCTCCTCGAACCGCCACTGCCGCGGCTCGGCCAGCGCCGGCAGATCGGCGGTCGCCTCCCGCCAGCGCTCGGGGTCCAGCGGCCGCTCCCCGCGTACGCACACCACCGGTACCGGCTCCCGGTCCGCGCCCGGCACGATGACCACCTCACGCAGCTCCTCCAGGCGGTCCATCAGCGCGTCCTCGACCTCCAGATTGCTGTGCACCGAGTCGATCTGGTCGATCTCCCGGTCGATCAGGTGCAGGGCGCCGAGCCGGCTGAGGTAGCCCATGTCTCCCATCTCCCACCAGCCGTCGTTGAGTTGACGGTCGTAGCGGTCCTGCATGCCGAGGTAGGTCAGGATGCGGCCCCGGGTGCGGGCCTCGATCCGGCCCGGCGTGCCGTGGGCCACCGGCCGTCCGTCCGGACCGGCGACGCGCACGCGCGTGAAGCCCGGTATCCCGATCCCGACCCGCCGCCCGTCCGCCCGCGCCGCACTGCGCCGGGTGAACCACTGGAACGCGACCGGTCCGGTCTCGCTCTGCCCGTAGAGCTGGATGAGCCAGGGTGTACGGCGCTTCGAGGCGTCCAGCAGCCGTCGTACCGTCCGCGGATGGATCGCGTCGAACGTCGAGCCGTACGACCGCACCCGCGACAGCGGCGCCCCGGGCGCGTCCGCCAACTCCTCCCACAGCACGAAGGTGTTGGGGTGCGTCTCGACGATGCCGGGCCGGTGCCGGGCCAGCAGCGGGCCGACCCGGGCCGGCTCCGGGTCGGTGATCAGCACCAGCGGGCTGCCGAAGTGCAGCAGGACGCCGAGCAGATGGTAGAAGCGCGAGTGCACGAACGACATGTGCAGCGCCGCCGTCTCGCCGCGCGTGGGCCAGCCCATCGCCTTCTGCGGGACGAGCCGGTTCCACATGGTGTTGGCGCAGTGCACGGCGAGCTTGGGGATGCCGGTCGTGCCCGAGCTGTGGGTGATCAGGGCGGGTTCGCGCGGGTGGAGGCGGACTGAGGCGGGGCGTTCGGCACCCGCGTACTGCTCCAGCGCGTCGGCGCCGGGTGCCTCGTCCACCGACAGGACGTGCCGCACCCGCAGCCCTTCCCCCTTGAGCGGCCCTTCCAGCTTGGCCCGGTCGGTGATCAGCCACGGCTGCCGCAGCCGCTCCACCAGCTGTCCGACCACCTCGCCGGCCAGCCCGGGGGAGAGCAGCACCGGAACGGCCCCGATCCGCGCGACCGCGCAGGTCAGCAGCACGATGTCGACGTTGTCCGACTTGTGCACGACCACCTGCTCCGAGGGCCGCACGCCCGCCTCCCAGAGCCTGCCCGACAGCTCCTCCACGGCGTCCGCGAGCGCCGAGTACGTGAGGTCGACGCCCAGTTCGGGGTGGGTGTCCAGGGGGCGGTCCAGGGTGACGAAGACGGCTCCGTGCCGGTCGGCGGCGCGGCGGAACAGGGGGCCGAGGTAGAACCCCCGGTCGCTGAACGGGGGTTGCTGCTCTCTCATCGGGCCGTTCCTTTCTCTTCTCGGGAGTTCACCAGGCGCCCTGACGGACCAGATGGCGGCGGAGCTTGCCGGTGGGGGTACGGGGGAGGGACGGGACGAGGCTCACGCTGCGGGGCACTTTGAAGGCGGCGAGGTGCTCGCGGGCCAGCTTGAGCAGGTGGTCCTGGAGCTCACCGTCCGGGACCGGTGCCGCGGGTACGACGAAGGCGCGCAGGCGGCTCGCCCCGCTGCCGTCGGTGACGGCCACCACCGCGACTTCCTTCACCGCGGGATGCAGCCGCAGCACGGCCTCCACCTCCAGCGGCGAGACGGTGATGCCGCCGACCATCTCCATGTCGTCGGTGCGGCCCAAGTGCCGGTAGGCGCCGTCGGGTTCGCGGCGCGCCCGGTCGTGGGTGGCGAGCCAGCCGCCGATCAGGGTGCGCCCGGTCTCCTCGGGGCGGTTGAGATAGCCGGGGGTCACCGTGGGCCCGCGGACCCAGAGCTCGCCCTCGGCCCCGTCCTCCACGGGCCGGCCCGCCCGGTCACGCAGCTCCACCTCGAAGCCGGGCACGGGACGGCCGACCGAACCGGGGTGGTTGTGGTCGAAGCTGTTGGCGCAGAAGGCGTGCCCGGCCTCGGTGGAGCCGATCTGCTCCAGCACCGGCGCACCGAGCAGCTCGGTGACCTGCCGTCCGAGCCCGTCCGGCATGCCCTCCCCGGCCGACACCGCGGCCCGCACGGAGGCGAAGCAGGCCTCGTGCCCGCTGCCCCGGTCCGCGACCAGCGCCGCGTACGCGGACGGCACGGAGTACAGCAGCGTCACCCGGTGCCGGGCCACCAGCTCGTCGACGGCGCCCGGCGTCGGACGCCGGTCCACGAGCACGGCGGAGGACCCGGAGAACAGCGGGAAGACGAAGGCGTTCCCGAACCCGTAGGCGAAGTACAGCTTCGACACGGACAGCGTGACGTCGTCCCGCGTGATCCGCAGCAGCCGCCGCCCGATGAGGTCGTGATACGCCTTCGGATCACCGTGCGTGTGCACGACACCCTTGGGCCGGCCCGTCGTACCGGACGTGTACTGCACGTACAACGCGTCGTGCGCGTCCACCGGGTGCGCGGGCGCCGGCTCGGCGGCGGCGCTGAGCGCGAGCAGCTGGTCGGCCCCGAGCCGGGCCCGCTCGCCGAACCGGTCCTCCAGGCCGGGCCCCGTAACACACAGCACGGCATCCGTGTCGTCGGCCATGAACGCGTGGTCGGCGGCAGGCAGTTCGGGGTTGACCAGTACGGCCACGGCACCCAGCCGCGCGGCCGCGAGGAACGCCGTCACCCAGGCGATCCCGTCGGGCATCGCCAGCACCACCCGGTCCCCGGCCCGCACCCCGTACCCGGCGAGCACGGAAGCCGCCCGCGCCGCGAGCGCGTGCACCTCACCGTGGGCCCAGACCCGATGGCCCTGGTGGAAGGCGGCGAGGCCGGTCCAGCCTCGGCGCTCTGCCAGGTCCGCCAGCTGAGCGGCGAGATTGCCGGGGGCTTCAGCGTCGTACGGGGCCGGCACGAGCTGGGCGGGGGAGTGCGGTGCGGCCGCCGTCCGCTGCTGCGGGACGGTCGCTCGTACGGACGCGGCGGACCGCTGAGTCGTCATCGCACCGGCTCCTCGCTCGCCGCGCGCTCCCGGCGTACGTCAGCCCGCGCCGCCGAGTGCTCACGCTGCTCCCGTATCCGGTCCGCGGTGTGCAGATGCAGGGCCCGCATCTGGGCCGCGGTCTTCAGCAGCATCTCGTCGTACTCGGCCTCCGCGTCGGAGTCGAGGACGATCGCGCCCCCGGCGCCCAGCTGCATCAGCCCGTCCGCGAACACCCCCGTACGGATCACGATGTTGAGATCCGCGCCCCCGCTGCACCCCAGATAACCGAGCGCCCCCGAGTACACACCCCGGGCCTCCGTCTCCAGCCCGTCGATGATCTCCATCGTGCGCAGCTTCGGCGCCCCGGTCATCGACCCGCCGGGGAAACAGGCCCGCACGCACTCCACCGCGTCCGTGCCCGCCCGCAGCCGCCCCTCGACGGTGGACACCAGCTGGTGCACGGTCGCGTACGACTCCGTGTGCATCAGCCGGGTCACCCGCACCGATCCGGTACGGCACACCCGCCCCAGGTCGTTGCGGAGCAGGTCGACGATCATCAGGTTCTCGGCGCGCGTCTTGGCGTCCGCCGCCAGCGCGTCCCGCAGGCGGCCGTCCTCCTCCGGATCCTCCGCGCGCGGGGCGGTCCCCTTGATCGGCCGCGCCTCCGCGACCCCGTCCCGCGTGATCCGCAGGAACCGCTCCGGCGAGGAACCGGCCACGTCCACGTCCTCGAACCGCAGAAAGGCCGCATACGGCGCCGGGTTGACCCGCCGCAGCACCCGGTAGAACTCGAACGCGTCCGGCGGCGCGGGTAACCGGGCCGAGTTCGTCAGACAGATCTCGTAACTCGTCCCGGCCCGCAACTCCCGCTGACACGCCTCGATATCGGCCAGATACGTCCCCTTGTCCCGTACCAGCCACGGCTCGGCGGCCCCGGCGTCGGGCTCGGCCCACCCCACCGGCCGCTCGGCGTCCGCGGCCACGAAGGTCAGCTGGGCCAGCGCCCCTTCGAGCCAGTCGTCCGCCTCCCGCGCGGCCTGCGCGGTGTCCTCGGCCAGACAGACCGCGTAGGTGAACCCCTTCAGATGGTCCACCGCGATCAGCCGGTCCGCGAACAGCCAGCACGCGTCCGGGACTTCGGACGAGTGCCGGTTCGGTGAGCCGCAGTCGGCCTTCGTCTCGTAGCCGAAGTAGCCGACGTAACCACCGGTGAAGTCGAAGGGCAGCCCCTCCGCGTCCACCCGACGGCTCGTCAACTGCCGCCGCAGATAGTCGAAGACGCTCGCCGTGACCTTCCGCGTCGGCCGCCCCGCCCGCTCGATCTCGCACCGGCCGCTGTCGACGTCGTACCGCACGAACTCCGCGAGCGGCCCGCTGTCGTCCCCGAAGAACGAGAACCGCGACACCCCCTCCTCCACCATCGCGCTGTCCAGCCAGAACGCCCGCCGCGACGCCCCGTACATCCGCGCGAACGCCGCCTCCGCGTCGACCGCGGTCGCGATCCGCCGAGTGTGCAGGCGGTAGGCGGGGGAGGCGCGCCGGGGGCGCGGGACGGCCGCGGCCGGCACGGGGATGGCCGCGGCGTCCGGGGTGACGGCGGTGTTCTTCGTACGGGGCCTACGGGCCCGTTCCGCCGTCAGATTGCGGAAGTTGACGAGCATCCGGTGGCCGAACTGGGTCAGCACCGACTCCGGATGGAACTGCACCCCCCACAGCGGCCGGCTGCGGTGCCGCAGCCCCATCAGCACCCCGTCCTCGGCCCAGGCGGTGGCCTCCAGCGTCTCCGGCAACGGCTCGTGCACCGCGAGCGAGTGGTAGCGGACCGCGGCGAAGCCCTGCGGCAGCCCCCGGAACAGGTCTCGTTCGTCGTGCCGGACCGTGGTCAGATGCCCGTGCCGCGGCTGCGGCGCCGACGTCACCCGGGCGCCCTCCCCGAGCGCGATCCCCTGGTGGCCCAGGCAGACACCGAGCACCGGGATCGTGGCCTCGGCGAGCACGGCGGCGCTGATGCCGAAGTCCCGCGGCTCGGCCGGGTGCCCCGGCCCCGGCGACACCACGACGTTGTCGAATTCCGCGAGGTATTCGCCAAGATCCGAGTATTCGCCGAGATCGGGAATTCTGCCGTTCGGGTCACCGACCACGGCGTCATTGACGACCACAACCGGTTCCTGCCCGTTGACCTCGGAGATCAGCTGGAACAGGTTGTAGGTGTACGAGTCGTAATTGTCGATGAGCAGGGTCTTCACCCGCCCACCTCCCTCGGTTCGTTCCGGGCACGTGCAAGGGCCTATGCGGTCCGTCTTTTGTGCCGTCCGCGCAGGGCCTGCAGCGGCGGATACAGCCATTTCTTGAAGAAACGCTGGAGCCGCGGCATGAGAATCCAGGTGACGAGGGCCGTGACGCACAGGCACAGGAGCAGCGTGCGGACGAGCGGATTCAGTCCGCCGAGATAAGGAATGACGATCAGGTTGAACAGGAGCACCGGCGGAAATACCGCGCTCATGTTGATGAACCACAGTTTCCATTTCGGCGGCGGTGTCGGCGCCTTGGGCGCGGTGGTCTGGGAGTCGAACCACACCTTGGAGCCCCGCACGCTCCTGCGCTCCGTCTCCCGCGCGAAGGGCGCGGTCCGGGTGGCCCACTCCGCCCGGTCCACCGAGTCCTCCCAGGCCCGGGCTGTTCCCTCGCTGGCGAAGCGATAGACCACATGCCACTCCGCCTCTCGGTCGACAAGGACGCCACCCCCCAGGAAGCCCGGCTGCTGCGAGCTCGCGCCGAGCATGGCCCACCCCCACGAGTGGAAGTCGGCCTCGCGGCCAGGCAGCACGTGATAGGCCACGGTGACTGTGACGGGATTACTGGTCACGTCGTCCAGTACGCAAAGCCTCCACACCACGTTCAAATCTTCAACGAAGTTTTTTGGCAGTCCGTTTGACTGTCCGTATCGTGACTCTTTATCAGCCTTTCGACGCCCTTGCCGCCCTCTGTCGATCCGTACTGAAGGTAACTTCCCGCAAATCCCGTGAAGCGCTTGCCGGTTGTCCGGTCAAGCCGCAGTATCAATTCCCCCGAACCTCCCCCCGAACCAAGGAGGAACATGTCCAGGTACGACTGGGATATGAACCACGAAGGAATTGACCACGCCCGTTCCGTGATCGAATCCGCGCGGAAAGAAGTGACCGCGCACCCCATTTACCAGCGGATAAACACCCGCGACGACATGGTCACTTTCATGGCCCACCACGTCTTCGCGGTCTGGGACTTCATGTCCCTGCTCAAGTCACTGCAACGCGAACTGACCTGTGTCGACGTCCCCTGGGTCCCGCGCGGCACCGAGGTGAGCCGGCGGCTCATCAACGACATCGTCCTGGTCGAGGAGAGCGACGAGCTGAACGGCGGCTTCACCAGCCACTTCGAGCTCTACCGCGCCGGCATGGCGGAGGCCGGCGCGGACACCACCCGCATCGACGCCTTCCTCGCCCTCCTCATCGAGGGCCACGGCGTCCCGGCGGCCCTGCGCGGCGCCCAAGTCCCCGGCCCCGCCAACGAGTTCGTCCGCACCACCTTCGCCATCATCGAGGACCGCCCGCTGCACTGCCGCGCCGCCGCCTTCGCCTTCTCCCGCGAGGACCTGATCCCCGACATGTTCGACCAGGTCATCAGGAAGGAGGGCACGGACCGCTTACCCCTCTTCTGCGACTACCTCGCCCGCCACATCGAGGTCGACGGCGAGCAACACACCCCCATGGCCATGCAGATGGTCGCCGACCTCTGCGGCACGGACGAGGTCCGCTGGAAGGAGGCGACGGAGACGGCGGTGGTGGCGCTGGAGGCGCGGGTGGGGCTGTGGGACGGGATTTTGGAGGCCATGGGGTGAGGAGATGAGGAGATGAGGAGATGAGTGGGGGCGGTGGCTATGGGCTGCTGGACTGGTGGGCTGCTGGACTGACGGGCTGCGGGACTGGTGGGCCGAGGCGGTGGGTGGGGTGCGCGGGCCGTGGGTGCGCGGGCCGTGTGTGAGTGGGCCGTGGGGTGAGCTCCGTGGGGGCTGCGAGGTGGGAACTGCGGGGCGCCATGCGCGGACCGCGGGGGCACTGGGGGAGCAGCGCGGGGCCGCTGGACGAAAACCGCAGGGGTCGTGGCGGCTGGGCCATGCCGTGACGGGTGGGTCGGGCTTGGTCGGCGGCGCGCCGGAGGTGCGTGCCCGAGTGGAGTGGGTGCAGCGAGTTCGTGGCCGGACGTGCACGGGGTGGGGGTGGGTGGCCGAGGGCGTGCCAGGGGTGCGTGGCTGAGGGCGTGCGGGCCTGAGGCGTGCGTGGCTGAGGGCGTGCCAGAGGTGTGCCTGAGGGCGTGCGTGGCCGAAGGCATGCCGGGGATGCGTGCCAGGGGGGCGTGCCCGAGGGCGTGCGTGGCTGAGAGCGTGCCGTGACGGGGTGCGTGGTCGGGGGTGTACGGGCGCTCACGCCTCCTCGGCCGGCGCCTCCCCGAAGCGGGCCAGCGCCAACGCCCCTGCCACGGCCACCGCGAAGCCCAGTACCGCCAGCCAGGTCAGGCCCTCCCGTGTGCGGTCGCCGAGCCACACCACGCCGACCGCTGCCGGGCCGAGCGTCTCGCCGAGGACCATGCCCGCCGTGGCCGTGGTCACCGAGCCGCGCTGCAGGGCCGACGTCAGCAGCAGGAACGCGGCGCCCCCGCCGAGCAGCAGCGCGTACGTCGCCGGGTTGGTGAGCAGCTCCGAGGGTGCGAGCGAGTCGATGAGCCGCACCGACACCTCCACCACCCCGAACCCGAACCCCGCCCCCAGCCCGAGCACCAGCGCCCGCCCCCGCCCGGACCACCGCCCACCCACCAGCCCGAGCAGCAGCACCGCCACGGCGACCGCGAGCATCGCGTACTTCAGCGCCGTCGACCCCTCCCGGTCCCCCTCGCCCCCGGACGCCAGCCCCAGCATCGCGAGCCCGGCGCACACGACCCAGACCGCCGCCCACTCGCTCCGGCTCAGCCGTACCCGCAGCAGCCGCGCCGCCACCACCGCCGTCACGGCCAGGCTGGAGGCCAGCGCCGCCCCGACCGCGTAGATGGGGATTGACCGCAACGCGGCGATCTGCAACAGGAACCCCAGCCCGTCCAGCGCCAGCCCGGCCAGATACCGCCACTGCCGCACGGCCCGCAGCAGCAGCGCCGCGTCCCCGCCCCCACCCGTGCTCGCCGCCCGCGCGGCGACCGCCTGCAGCACCGTCGCCGTACCGAAGCAGACCGCCGCCCCGAGCGCGCACACCATCCCAAAGATCACAAAGCGACTGTAGGGGAGGGGCGAGAGGACCGGGGTGCCTGCGCCGGGGCTCACACTGATCTTTAGGCTGGCGACCGCACACCGAACACCGGCACCACCAACGGGGAGACACGAACATGGCCGACGCACGCAGACAACTCCGCTCGGGCACCGTCGTCCTCGGCGGCATGGGCCTCCTCGCCGCCGCCCTCACCGCCTGCTCCTCCGACGACCCCGACAAGCGCTGCGTCGACCGCGACAGCTACAACCTCACCAAGGGCTACAAGGTCGTCGCCGACAAGAACTGCACGACCACCAAGTCCTCGGCCAACAGCGCCTGGTACTACGAGGGCGAGAAGCGCGGCAACTGGGTTGACGGCGGCTCCTTCACCAAGCCCCGCAAGGCCTCCAGCGGCTCCGGCGGTACCAGCGGCGGCCACGGCGTCTCCCGCGGCGGCTTCGGCAGCGGCAAGGGCAGCTCGGGCGGCTGACCAGGACCCCCGGCACAGGACCCCGGAACCGGAGCAGACGCCGTACACCATGGAACGCCACACCATCACCCCGCGCCCCGGCTGGCAGCAGACCGTCGAGGCGCAGGGTCTCGTCTACCCGCTCACCCGCCACCCCGACGGCTCTCTGCGCCCCTACTGGGACGAGAGCGCCTACTACTCCTTCACGCTCCCCGAGGTGGAGGCCCTGGAGGAGGTCGTCGAGGAACTCCACGCCATGTGCCTCGCGGCGGCCGACCACATCGTCGAGGCCGGCCGCTTCGCCGACCTCGGCATCACCGACCCGCGCCTCGCCGAAGCGGTCGCGGAGGCCTGGCGCCGACGGGACGAACTCCCGTCCCTCTACGGCCGTTTCGACCTCCGCTACGACGGCACGGGCCCGGCGAAGCTGCTGGAGTACAACGCCGACACCCCCACGTCCCTGGTCGAGGCCGCCTCACCCCAGTGGTTCTGGATGGAGGAACGCTTCCCGGGCGCCGACCAGTGGAACTCCCTCCACGAACGCCTGGTCGCCGCCTGGAAGAAACAGTCCGCCCTCCTCCCGCCCGGCAGCCCCCTGTACTTCGCGCACTCCTCGGACGACGAGCTCGGCGAGGACCTGATGACCGTCGCCTACCTCAAGGAGACCGCCGAACAGGCGGGCCTGGACACCGACTGGATCTCCATGGAGGAGATCGGCTGGGACCACCTCTCCGGCCGCTTCGTCGACAACCAACTCCGCTTCATCCGCAGCTGCTTCAAGCTCTACCCCTGGGAGTGGCTCACCACGGACGCCTTCGCCGGCCACGTCCTCGACACCCTCGACAACGGCGGCGGCACCGGCACCACCCTGTGGATCGAACCGGCCTGGAAGATGCTCCTGAGCAACAAGGCCCTCCTGGCCGTCCTCTGGGACCTCTACCCCGGCCACCCGAACCTCCTCCCGTCCTACCTCGACGGCCCCCGCGAACTCGCCACGACGACCGGTTACGTCGCCAAGCCCCTGCTCGGCCGCGAAGGCGCCGGAGTGACCGTCCACGAACCCGGCACCGAGCCTGTCCTAGGCGAAGAGCCGTGCTGCTACCAGGAGTTGGCCCCCCTGCCCGACTTCGACGGCAACCGCGTCGTCCTCGGCGCCTGGGTCGTCGAGAACGAGTCGGCGGGCCTCGGCATCCGTGAGTCGTCGGGCCTGATCACGGACGAGTACGCACGCTTCCTGCCCCATGTGATCCGGTGACCGCGGCCTACACCCCGAGC
Source organism: Streptomyces sp. NPDC047081 (assembly GCF_040643775.1). Taxonomy (NCBI): domain Bacteria; kingdom Bacillati; phylum Actinomycetota; class Actinomycetes; order Kitasatosporales; family Streptomycetaceae; genus Streptomyces; species Streptomyces sp. NPDC047081. The sequence goes on from NZ_JBEYUY010000023.1 coordinate 65,376, forward strand.
ACCGCCCGCAGCTGACCGAGCCCCCAGTCCAGGTCCTCCTTTCCGATCACCAGCGGCGGCGCGATCCGCACCGTCGCTCCATGCGTGTCCTTGACCAGTACTCCGCGATCCATCAGCTTCTCGGACACCTCCCGCCCCGTCCCGTGACCCGGGGCGATGTCGACGCCCGCCCACAACCCCCGTCCCCGTACCGCCGTCACCCGTCCCGTGCCCGCCAACGCCCCCAGCTCGCGGTGCAGATGCCCGCCCAACTCCGCCGACCGGGCCTGGAACTCGCCCGTGCGCAGCATCGCGATCACCTCCAGCGCGACCGCGCACGCCAGCGGATTGCCGCCGAACGTCGACCCGTGCTCCCCGGGCCGGAACACCCCGAGCACCTCGGCGCTCGACACCACCGCCGACACCGGCACGATCCCTCCGCCCAGCGCCTTCCCGAGCACATACACATCCGGCACCACACCCTCGTGCTCGCACGCGAAGGTCTTTCCCGTCCGCCCCAGCCCCGACTGGATCTCGTCGGCGACGAACAGCACGTTCCGCTCCCGCGTCAGCTCCCGCACCCCCGGCAGATAACCGGCCGGCGGCACCAGCACCCCCGCCTCGCCCTGGATGGGCTCCAGCAGCACCGCGACCGTGTTCTCCGTGACCGCCGACCGCAACGCCGTCAGGTCCCCGTAGGGCACGATCTCGAAACCCGGCGTGTACGGCCCGAAGTCCGCCCGCGCCTCCGGGTCGGTGGAGAAGCTGATCAGCGTTGTCGTACGGCCGTGGAAGTTGTTGCCCGCGACCACGATCTTCGCCATCTCCGAGGGCACGCCCTTGACCTTGTACCCCCACTTCCGGGCCGTCTTCACCGCGGTCTCCACCGCCTCGGCGCCCGTGTTCACCGGCAGCACCATCTCCATGCCGCACAGCTCGGCGAGCTGCTCGCAGAACGCCGCGTACCGGTCGTGGTGGAACGCCCGCGACGTCAGCGTCACCCGCTCCAGCTGCGCCTTCGCCGCCTCCACCAGCCGCCGGTTGCGATGGCCGAAATTGAGCGCCGAGTAACCGGCCAGCAGATCCAGGAACCGCCTCCCCTCCACATCCGTCATCCAGGCCCCGTCGGCGGAGGCGACGACCACGGGCAGCGGGTGGTAGTTGTGCGCGCTGTGCGCTTCGGCGGCGGCGATGAGTGTCTCCGTAGTGGTCACGGGATCTCCAGAAGGTGCCGAGTGCTGAGGGTGCCCCCTTTCCTATCGTCGCTCGCATGGTGGACGCGGGACCTCGGCTCTTCGACGCGCCCGGTAGGCTGACCGGCGGGCCGTGACTGGCGCGCTGGGATGGGACCGACCATCGGGGAGCGGCCTGTGTGTGAGCGAGTGCCGTGCGCCTGGGCCAACCGTGAACCGTGAACGCTTCAAGCCACGCCGTCCGGAGGCCGACGACATGTCAGAGCAGCAGCCCCTCTCCACCGAGTCCACCGCCTTCCGAGCCGCCCTCGACGTGATCCGCGCCGTCGAACCCCGGGTCGCCGACGCCATCGGCCAGGAAGTCCACGACCAGCGCGAGATGCTCAAGCTGATCGCCTCCGAGAACTACGCCTCCCCGGCCACCCTCCTCGCGATGGGCAACTGGTTCAGCGACAAGTACGCCGAGGGCACCATCGGCCGCCGCTTCTACGCCGGCTGCCGCAACGTCGACACCGTCGAGTCCCTCGCCGCCGAGCACGCCAAGGAACTCTTCGGCGCCCGCCACGCCTATGTCCAGCCGCACTCCGGCATCGACGCCAACCTCGTCGCCTTCTGGTCGGTCCTCGCCGACCGCGTCGAGGCCCCCTTCCTGGAGAAGACCGGCGCCCGCCAGGTGAACGACCTCACCGACGCCGACTGGGCCGAGCTCCGCCAGGCCTTCGGCAACCAGCGCATGCTCGGCATGTCCCTGGACGCGGGCGGCCACCTCACCCACGGCTTCCGCCCGAACATCTCCGGCAAGATGTTCGACCAGCGCTCCTACGGCACCGACCCGGCCACCGGCCTCATCGACTACGAGGCCCTGCGCGCCTCCGCCCGTGAGTTCAAGCCGCTGATCATCGTCGCCGGCTACTCCGCCTACCCCCGCCTGGTGAACTTCCGCATCATGCGAGAGATCGCCGACGAGGTCGGCGCGACCCTGATGGTCGATATGGCGCACTTCGCCGGCCTGGTCGCGGGCAAGGTGCTGACCGGCGACTTCGACCCGGTCCCGCACGCCCAGATCGTCACCACCACCACCCACAAGTCGCTGCGCGGCCCGCGCGGCGGCATGGTCCTGTGCGACGACTCCCTCAAGGACCAGGTCGACCGCGGCTGCCCGATGGTCCTCGGCGGCCCGCTCCCGCACGTCATGGCCGCCAAGGCCGTCGCCCTCGCCGAGGCCCGCCGACCCTCCTTCCAGGACTACGCCCAGCGCATCGTCGACAACTCCCGGGCCCTGGCGGAAGGCCTGATGCGCCGTGGCGCGACCCTGGTCACCGGCGGCACGGACAACCACCTCAACCTGATCGACGTCGCCACCTCCTACGGCCTCACCGGCCGCCAGGCCGAGGCCGCCCTCCTGGAGTCCGGCATCGTCACCAACCGCAACGCCATCCCCGCCGACCCGAACGGCGCCTGGTACACCTCCGGCATCCGCATCGGCACCCCCGCGCTGACCACGCGCGGCCTCGGCACCGCCGAGATGGACGAGGTCGCCGGCCTCATCGACCGCGTCCTGACCACCGCCGAGCCGGGCACCACCAAGTCGGGCGCCCCCTCCAAGGCCCAGCACATCCTCGACCCGAAGATCGCCGACGAGATCTCCCGCCGCGCCACCGACCTCGTGGCCGGCTTCCCGCTCTACCCGGAGATCGACCTGGGCTGAGCACGCCCCTGGCCGGCCTGCGCTCCCTCTTGAGTTGTCAAGGATCGGCTCTCAGAGATCGATGAGTTCCTGTCGTGGCTCCTCCCGCGGCGGTCCGCCACCCGGCCGGGCCGCCGCGCGGCGTATCAGCAGGCTCCCGCCGACCCCGACCACAACCCCGACAGCCAGCCCCGGCGCCGCCCACCAGACGCTGCCGCGGCCCTCGTCACCCCGTTCCCCGGCAGCCCGCCCCGTGGCGCCTCCCTCCCCGAAGTCTCCAGCCGTAGATACCCCCTCACCCAGTCCGACCAGCACCTTCTCCCGCTCCAGCTGTGCGAACACCGAGCGCGGCGCCCGATGCCAGCGGATGTCGTCGTCGGCCACATCCGGCGCGGGATCGCTGCGTATCCAAGGCGTACCGTCCGTCGCCACGAACAGCTGATCCTGCCGCTCGACAGCCACATCACCGCCCGGCGCCCGGTTCGTCTGCGGCCAGCCCCCGACCCCCGTCAGCCCCCACATCACCGTGAAGGCCACCGGCGGATAACGCCCCTCGCTCCACGCCTCCGGCACCCGCTCCGTCCCGGTGTAGCTCGGTCGCAGCAGCTGCCGCAGCCGGGCGAAGGCCGGCTCACCGGACTGCAGCACCATCGTCCGCCCGGTGCCGCCGGCGACGATCATGGCCAGGTCGGGGACATCCCGGGCCTGGGTCGGTGAAGCCTGCGGATGCTCGGTCATCGCCAGTGCCGCAGATCCCCGCCCCGCAGGCAGCGCGTCGTCCGTAACGGGGCTCGCATAGACCGCTCTGTCCACCGCGACGCCCGCAGCGATCACCCCGTCCGCCGAGTCGCCCACGGCCCCTGCGTCCGCCGAGCCACCCACCGCCCCCGCGTACGCCACCAGCACCCCACACACCACGCACCCCCCGAGCGCCACCACCGCCGGCACCAGTGCTGCAAGCCGCGCCTGCGTCCTCCCCCTGCCCGCCCCCTCTCCGTCCCGTTCCCTCCGGCCCCTCATCCGTCCCCCTCCCCAGCGACCACTCCTCATACGTCCCGCAACTCCTGCCTCGGCCCGTCCTCCCGCGCCCGCCTCCACTCACCGTCGGACAGCCGTGACACGTACGGCCGCAGCACCAGCGCCAGCCCCGCCCCGATCGCCGCCCCCGGCAACGTCCACCACCAGTTGGCCCACCAGTCCGTGCCGTCGTCCGGCGTCGGCGTGCCGACTGTCAGCGAGGCCGTCCCGGCGTCGGCATCCACCCCCTCCGACTCCCAAGGTGCCGGGAAGATCCCGGAGTAACCCTCGCCCTTGGTGGCCCTGCCCATAACGCCCAGCTTCTTCAGCAGGGCGCGCAACTCGGTGGGGTGGTCGGCGCGGTGCCAGTAGCCGTTCATCGTGTCCGGCACGTGTGCCGCCGTGTGGATCCAGACGGCCTCGGTCGCCGAGTCGCCGGGGAAGACCCGGTCCGTCCGCCACGGCGATATGTCGTGGGCGAGCCAAGTGACGTTTATCTGGCGGGCGTTCGCCAGATCGGTCCCCGGAGGCGTCTCCCGGGTGCCTGTGTCCGGTGGGCCCAGCAGGTGCGCCAGCTCTCCGTACTCTTTGTCCGAGTAATACAGCGCCTCAACCTCCCCGCTCGACGGCGAGGTCACCAGCACGCTCGTCGGGCCGCCCGCCGAAGCCGATGACGCGCCCCACACCATCAGCGCCAGCGTTGCCGTCAACGCCCCTGCCAGTGCGGCAAGTTCACGAACCCTGCGCCTCCATCCACGCATCGCATCCCCCAACCAGTCGTCCCCTGCGGCCCGTCCGCGAGCCGTGTGTCACTTCTGGTACACCGCCCGACCCGCCGGGGTTCCCACCCTCCGCGAACTATTTGGCGGGCTTCCCCGACCTCCCGGACTCCCCGGCCGGGTCCTCCAGCGACTTCGCGATCTGCACGGCACGGGCCTTCGGCGCCACCCCCTCCAACCGCAGCGTCACCGCCCCCTCAGCGGTCCGGTGGGTCCACAGCAGCGTCGGTCCGGCTGTCCGGTCCTTGCGGGTGAAGCGGTCGCCGTCCGCGTCGACCAGCCAGAAGCTCAGCAGATGCGGACGCGGGAACCACAGGGCGTACTCCTGGACGCCGTCCGCGGTCGGCTGTCCGCCCAGCTCCAGCCACTCCGGAGGATCCCGCAGCGTCTTGGCGAAGCCGACGTCCAGCCAGGCGGGGAACTCGTCCAGCCGGACCGTGTCCCCGCCCTCTCGCCAGCACAGGCTGACCAGGAACCGCGCCTGCGGCTCGCCGGTGACCGCCACCGTGTCCGGTACACCCAACGCGTCCGGCACCACCGGCTCGAAGCCGGCCCGGCGCTCGGCCTGCCCGAGCGACACCGATCTGCCGCAGTCGGGCACCTCGGCGCCGGGCGAGGGCACCGCCGACGGGTCATACCGCACCTCGACCCCGCCGAAGTCGAACCAGTCGATCACCGCGGCCCGCACCGGAGGCGTGAGCGCGAGCACCGTCAGCAGGCCGCACAACGCCGCGGTCAGCGAGCGCCACCGCAGCCGTGTCCAGCGTCTGACCGCCCGCAGCCGTTCGCGTGCGCCCCGCGGCTCGGCCACCGGGGCAGGCAGCTGCTCGGCCAGTATCTGACCCAGCACCCGCTCGACCATCGTCTCCGAGCCCCCGGAACCGTCGGCCGCGTCCAGCGACCGGCCCAGCGCCTTCAGCTCCTCCGGCAGCCGGGAGACATCCTCATCTCCTCGCCCCCGCGAGCGTCCCCGCGCACCCGGACCCCGGTCACCGCCACGCCCGCGCGGCCCCCGGCCCCCGGCGCCCTCCGGGCCACGGCCGCCCTCACCGCCGTACGACTGTCGTCCCTCACTCACGCTCATCACCCCCTTCCCGAGGCTCGAAATCCGGCAGTAGTCGGCCCAGCTTGCGCAGGGCGCGGTTGAGCCGGGACTTGACCGTCCCGCGAGGCCAGCCCAGGGCCTGGGCCGTCTCGGACTCGTCCATCTCCAGGAGATAGCGGTAGGTCACGACCAGGCGGTGCTCCTCGCTCAGCTTCTCGACGGCGGACAGGAGGGCCGCGCGGCGCTCGGTCTGGAGGGTCGCCACCGCCGGGTCCGCCGATTCCGGTATCAGCGGCTCCGCCTCGACGAAGGCCGCCTCCCGGCCGGCGAGCGTGCGCTGTCGCGCCGCCGTGCGCACTGTGTTCCTCGTCTCATTGGCCACGATCGACAGCAGCCAAGGCTTGAAGGCCGAGCCGTCCCGGAACCTGCCCAGCGCGCAGTACGCCTTCACGAAGGCCTGCTGCACCACGTCCTCTGCGTCCGCACCTGCCCCGAGCGCCGCGGCCGCCCTGAGCGCGATGCCCGTATGGGCCCGCACCAGCTCCGCGTACGCCTCCGGCTCTCCGGCGCGTACGCGGGCGATCACCGCGGCCTCATCGACGATGCGGCCCCCCTCCCGCGTCCTCACACCTTTGTTACACCGCCGGGGACGGATCGGTTCCCATCTGTTTCCGACCAGTTCCGGATCGGCCCCCGACACCTGAGAGAATGGTGAACATGGCCTCTGACCGACCCCGCGTGCTCTCCGGAATCCAGCCCACCGCAGGCTCGTTCCACCTCGGCAACTATCTCGGCGCCGTCCGCCAGTGGGTGGCCCTGCAGGAGTCCCACGACGCGTTCTACATGGTCGTCGACCTGCACGCGATCACGGTTCCGCAGGACCCGGCGGAGCTGCGGGCCAACACCCGGCTCGCCACCGCCCAGCTGCTCGCCGCGGGCCTCGACCCGGAGCGCTGCACGCTCTTCGTCCAGAGCCACGTACCCGAGCACGCCCAGCTCGCCTGGGTCATGAACTGCCTCACCGGCTTCGGCGAGGCCTCCCGCATGACCCAGTTCAAGGACAAGTCCGCCAAGCAGGGCGCGGACCGGGCCAGCGTCGGCCTGTTCACGTACCCGATCCTCCAGGTCGCGGACATCCTGCTGTACCAGGCCAACGAGGTGCCGGTCGGCGAGGACCAGCGCCAGCACATCGAGCTGACCCGCGACCTCGCCGAGCGCTTCAACGGCCGCTTCGGCGAGACCTTCACGATCCCGAAGCCGTACATCCTCAAGGAGACGGCGAAGATCTACGACCTGCAGGACCCGTCGATCAAGATGAGCAAGTCGGCGTCCACGCCGAAGGGCCTCATCAACCTCCTCGACGACCCCAAGGCCACCGCGAAGAAGGTCAAGAGCGCGGTCACCGACACCGACACCGTCATCCGCTACGACGCCGAGAACAAGCCGGGCGTCAGCAACCTGCTCACCATCTACTCGACCCTCACCGGCAAGTCGATCGCCGAGCTGGAGCAGGAGTACGAGGGCAAGATGTACGGCGCGCTCAAGACGGACCTCGCCGAGGTCATGGTCGAGTTCGTGACGCCGTTCAGGGAGCGCACCCAGCAGTACCTCGACGACTCGGAGACGCTGGACTCGATTCTGGCCAAGGGGGCCGAGAAGGCGCGTGCCGTGGCCGCGGAGACCCTCTCCCAGGCCTACGACCGGGTGGGCTTCCTGCCCGCCAAGCACTGACGCGCACCTCGCACAGACGTACCACCGGGCAGAGCGCTGCACATCACTATGGTTGCGCCTGCCCGCAACACAGCCGTGGCCGTACAGTCGATAGCCGACGGCCCGGAACAAATCCGTCACGACGACAGGAGACGACGTGGGGACCGTAACGATCGGCGTGTCGATCGCGGTCCCGGAGCCACAGGGCAGCCAGCTCCAGCAGCTGCGCGCGGGCTTCGGCGACGCCGCTGCTCACGGCATCCCCACGCACGTCACCCTGCTGCCGCCGACGGAGGTGGACAGCGCGGACCTGCCGGCCATCGAGGCGCATCTGACCGAGGTCGCCGCGGCCGGCCGGCCGTTCCCGATGCGGCTGCAGGGCACCGGGACCTTCCGGCCCCTGTCGCCCGTCGTCTTCGTGCGGGTCGTGGAGGGCGGCGAGGCCTGCACCTGGCTGCAGAAGCAGGTCCGCGACGCCTCCGGCCCGGTGGCACGCGAACTGGCGTTCCCGTACCACCCGCACGTCACCGTCGCGCACGGCATCGACGAGGAGTCGATGGACCGCGCCTTCGAGGAACTCGCCGACTACGAGGCCGACTGGCCGTGCACCGGTTTCGCGCTGTACGAACAGGGCGAGGACGGCGTGTGGCGCAAGCTGCGCGAGTACGCCTTCGGGGGCGCCGTCGTGCCGCCGCAGGCAGGCCACGTCGAGCACGGCACCATCGGCAGCCGGTAGCCGCTTGTTTCGCCGCGGCCCGCGGCACCCGGCCGCAAGCTCGCGCCCGGAGCGGCCCGCCTAGATCGGCAGCCGGCGGAACACCCCGCGCGGGACGTGCCGCAGCACCGACATCACCATACGCAGCGTGCCCGGCACCCAAACCGTCTCCGAGCGCCGCCGCAGCCCCAGCTCCACGGCGGTGGCGACCGCCTCCGGAGTCGTCGCGAGCGGTGCTTCCGGGAGCCCGGCGGTCATCTTGGAGCGCACGAACCCGGGGCGTACGACCATGACGTGCACGCCCGTGCCGTGCAGCGCGTCGCCCAGGCCCTGCGCGAAGGCGTCCAGGCCGGCCTTGCTGGAGCCGTAGATGAAGTTGCTGCGGCGGGCCCGCTCGCCGGCGACCGAGGAGAGCACCACCAGGGAGCCGTGCCCTTGTGCCTGCAACGCGCGTGCGCTCACCAGGCCCGCCGACACCGCGCCCGTGTAGTTGGTCTGCGCGACCCGCACCGCGGCGGCCGGCTCGCGCTCGTCGTTCGCCTGGTCGCCGAGGATCCCGAAGGCGAGCAGCACCATGTCGACGTCGCCCTCCGCGAAGACCTTGCCGAGCACGGTCTCGTGGGAGCCGGGGTCGAGCGCGTCGAAGGCGACGGTGTGCACGTCCGCGCCGCTGCCGCGCAGTTGCTCGGCCGCCTGCTCCAGGGCGGGCGAGGGGCGCCCGGCGAGCCACACCACGCGCGTGCGGCGCGCGATCAGACGGCGGGCGGTGGCGAGCGCGATCTCGGACGTACCGCCGAGGACGAGCAGGGACTGGGGGAGACCGAAGGCGTCCTTCACGACGAGCAGCTCCTAGAGGGCGAGACGGCGGGACAGGTCCGAGGTGAACACCGCGCGCGGGTCGAGTTCGGCGCGCAGGGCGCGGAAGTCGTCGAGGCGCGGGTACATCGCGGCGAGGAGTTCGGGGCGCAGCCGGGAGTCCTTGGCGAGGTAGACGCGGCCACCGGCCGCCGCGACCTCCTCGTCGAGCTCGTCCAGGAAGCCGCCGAGGCCGGGCAGCGCGGCCGGGATGTCCAGGGCGAGCGTCCAGCCGGGCACCGGGAAGGAGAGCCAGCCCGGGTCGGCCTCCCCGAAGCGCTTGAGGACGGCCAGGAAGGACGGGCAGCGGTGCTCGGAGATGCGCCGCACGATCCGGCGCAGGGTGTCCTCCCGGCCGTGACCGACGACGAACTGGTACTGCACGAAGCCGCCGCGGCCGTAGACGCGGTTCCAGTGGGGCACGCCGTCCAGGGGGTGGAAGAAGGTGGAGATCTTCTGCAGTTGGCCGGTACGCGCGCGTGGTGCCTTGCGGTACCAGAGCTCGTTGAAGAGACCCACGGTCGTACGGCTCAGCAGGCCCTCCGGGAAGAAGGCGGGGGCGGCCGGGAACTGCGGGGTCCGGAAATCCAACGGTCCTCTACGCGCGCGTGCAGGCAGCGCGTCCAGGGGCGCGTGGTCGCCGCGGGTGAGGACCGCGCGGCCCGTCGCCGTGCCGCGTGCCAGCAGGTCGATCCAGGCGACCGAGTAGCGGTAGCGGTGGTCGTCGGCGGTCAGCCGCGCCATCAGGTCGTCGAGGTCCGTCGCACGCTCGGTGTCGACCGACATCAGCGACGTCTCGACGGGCAGCAACCGGATGGTGGCGGTCAGGATCACGCCGGTGAGGCCCATGCCGCCCGCGGTCGCGTCGAACAGGGGCGTGCCGCTGCTCACCGTGCGGATCTCGCCGTCGGCGGTGAGGAGTTCGAGCGACAGGACGTGCCGCGAGAAGGAGCCGGACACGTGGTGGTTCTTGCCGTGGATGTCGGCGCCGATCGCACCGCCGACGGTCACATAACGCGTGCCCGGCGTCACCGGCACGAACCAGCCCAGCGGCAGCAGCACCTCCATCAGCCGGTGCAGGGAGACGCCCGCGTCGCACAGCACCGTGCCGCCGTCGGCGTCGATGGCGTGGACGCGGTCCAGGCCCGTCATGTCGAGCACCGCACCGCCGGCGTTCTGCGCCGCGTCCCCGTACGCCCGTCCCAGGCCCCTGGGGATGCTTCCGCGGGCTCCGCAGTCCCGGACGGCGGCGGCAGCCTCCTCGTACGTCCGGGGGCGGATCAGACGGGCCGCGGTGGGCGCGGTGCGGCCCCATCCGGTGACGGTCACGGGAGCGGTGTCGGCAGACATGAAGGTGACCGTATCGCCCATCTGTGACCGATTAGTTTTGAAACGTGAATGCTCTCCCCGAAATGGGTGATTAATGGGATGTCGCTCAATATTGCCGGAGTTCCGGCGGTGTTGACGTGAACAGTGAGTCCACATGGACGACATGGATGACATGGACCATATGGACCGCCGAATCCTTTCCGTGTTCCGGGCGTGCGGGAGCGACCCGCGCGTCGCCGGTGCCGCACGCGCCCTCTCCTGGGCCGGTGAGCACGGTGCGCTGTGGCTCGCGGCCGGCCTCGCGGGAGCCGCCGTGGACGGCGCGCGGCGCGGCGCCTGGTTGCGCGGCACGGCGCTCACCGCGGGCGCGCACCTCGTCAGCATGGGCGTGAAAAGGGTGGTGCGCCGTCCGCGCCCGGCACACGTCGAACCCCTCGTGCGCACCGCCGGGCGGCACTCCTTCCCGAGCTCGCACGCGACCTCCGCCGCGGCCGCCGCCGTCGCCTATGGAGCGCTCGGCGCCCACGCGATCCCGCCGCTCGCCGCCGCGATGTGCCTCTCGCGCCTGGTCGTCGGCGTCCACTACCCCTCGGACGTGGCCGCGGGCGCGGCCCTCGGGGCGCTCACGGCGCGCGCCGGGTCGCGCTGGATGGCGGGGGGCGCGCATGACTGAGACAGCGCCCATCACGGGAGGCGCACGCACCCACGACACGGCGCTTCTCGAGCAACGCACGCCCCACCGGACCCCCGCACCACCCCAGCACAAAGGCGCCCGCACCCCGCGCGGCGGCGCCGGCGCGCTCCTGCGCGGCCTGCTCAGGACCGCCCGCCCCAAGCAGTGGGTCAAGAACCTCCTGGTCGTCGCCGCCCCGGCCGCCGCCGGCCAGCTCTTCTCGCGCCACGCGCTCGCCCAACTCGCCCTGGTCTTCGTGCTGTTCACCGCCTGCGCCGCCGCCGTCTACCTGATCAACGACGCCCGGGACGCCGAGGCCGACCGCGCGCACCCCACCAAGCGCCACCGCCCGGTGGCCGCGGGAGACGTGCCCGTGCCCGCCGCGTACGCCGTCGGAGGCGCCCTCGGGGTGCTCGCGCCGGTCGCCGCGGTCTGGCTGGTCTCGCCGGTCGTCGCGGCGCTGCTGACGGCCTACCTGGGCATGCAACTGGCGTACTGCGTCAGCCTCAAGCACGTCCTGGTCGTCGACCTCGTGGTCGTCACGACCGGGTTCCTGATGCGGGCCATGATCGGCGGGCTGGCCCTGGGGATCCCGCTCTCCCGCTGGTTCCTGATCACGACCGGGTTCGGCGCGCTCTTCATGGTGTCGGCCAAGCGCTACTCCGAGGCCGTGCAGATGGCCGGGAAAGCGGGCGCCACGCGCGCGTTGCTCACCGAGTACACCACCGGCTATCTCCGCTTCGTGTGGCAGCTCGCGGCCGGCGTCGCCGTGCTCGGCTACTGCCTGTGGGCCCTCGAGGAGGGCGGCGTCCCGCACACCAGCGTGCTGCCCTGGCGCCAGCTGTCCATGGTCGCCTTCATCCTCGCCATCCTCAGATACGCCGTCTTCGCCGACCGCGGCACCGCGGGCGAGCCCGAGGACGTCGTCCTGCGCGACCGCGCCCTCGCCCTCATCGGCCTGGTCTGGCTCGCGATGTACGGCCTGGCGGTGGCGAATTGGTGAGCACACGCGCGTGGACGTACCGAAGCGAACCGCCGGCCACGCGCGCGTGGAGAGACGGCGGCGAATCGCCGACCTCGAGCGCGTGCCCAAGCCCTCAGCCTCACCCGGCCCGCCCAAGCCCCCAGCCTCACCCGGCCCGTCCAAGCCTCCAGCCCCGCCCGGCCCGCCTGAGCTCCCCGCCCCGCCGTGAACTCGTCGGCTTCGCCGCCGTCGGCCTCCTCGCCTACGCCGTCGACCTCGCCCTGTTCACGTTCCTGCGCGGACCCGCCGGGTTCGACCCGATCACCGCCAAGGCGCTCTCGTTCCTCGCCGGCTGCTCGGTGGCGTACGCGGGGAACGCGCTCGGTACGTACCGGCACGCGCGCGTGAAGGGCGTGCGCCCCTACGCCGTGTTCTTCGCGGTGAACATCGCCGGAGCCGTCGTACAACTACTCTGCCTGGCCGTGAGCCACTACGGTCTCGGCCTCACCTCGCAGCGTGCGGACACCGTATCCGGAGCGGGAATCGGCATGGCGCTCGCCACAGTGCTGCGCTTTTGGGGTACTCGCACATTGGTCTTCCGCACCGAGGGCAGAGTCGGATCATGGACTGGCTGAAAAAGCTCCCCGTCGTCGGGCCGCTGGTGGCGCGCCTGACGGCCACGCACGCGTGGCGGTCGTACGAACGGCTCGACCGCGTGAAGTGGACGCGCCTGGCGGCCGCGATGACGTTCACAAGTTTCATCGCGTTGTTCCCGCTGCTCACGGTGGCCGCCGCGATCGCCGCCGCCACGCTCAGCGAGCAGCAGCAGAACGATCTGCAGGACAAGATCGCCGAGCAGGTGCCCGGCATCTCGGACCAGCTCGACATCAACAACCTGGTCCAGAACGCGGGCACCATCGGTCTCATCGCCGGCGCCCTGCTGCTGTTCACCGGCATCGGCTGGGCCGGCTCCATGCGCGAGTGTCTGCGGGCGGTGTGGGAGCTGCCCGACGGGGAGGAGAACCCGCTCCTGCGCAAGGCGAAGGACCTGGGCATCCTCATCGGCCTCGGCGGCGCGGTCCTCATCACGCTCGCCGCCTCCACCGTCGCCTCCGCGATGGTCGGCTGGATCACCGAGCGGCTCGGCATCGACAAGGGCGGCTGGGGCGGGATCCTGCTGTACGTCGTCGCGTTCTCCGTCGCCGTGTTCGCGGACTTCCTGCTGCTCCTGTACGTCCTCACGCTGCTGCCCGGCGTCGAACCGCACCGCCGCCGTCTGATGGTCGCGGCACTGATCGGCGCGGTCGGCTTCGAGCTGCTGAAGACGCTGCTGAGCGGCTACATGCAGGGCGTCGCCGCGAAGAGCATGTACGGCGCCTTCGGCGTCCCCGTGGCCCTGCTGCTGTGGATCAACTTCACCTCGAAGCTGGTCCTGTTCTGCGCCGCCTGGACGGCGACACAGAGCAAGGAGCAGGAGATCGAGGAGTGGGACCGCGAGGACCGGGAGGGCGTGGTCCGCAAGGTCAGGGACGAGGACGACGACGTACCAGGTCGGGCAGCGGCCAGCGGCGGTTGACCAGGAACGCGGCGGCGGCCAGCAGCACCAGCAGCCCGCCGGTGATCGCGAACGCGACCCCCATGCCGCCGGAGGACTCCTCGGCCGCGGCCTTCGTCCTGGGCGCGGCCGAGGAGTCCTCGCCGCCCGCCTGGTCCGCGGAGGCGTTCGCACCCGGCTGGGCGCTCGCCTGCGCGGCGCTCTTCGGCGGCACCAGCTCACCCACCGCACGCGCCTTGCCGGCCGCCTGGAAGCCCCAGTCGAAGAGCTTGGCGGTCTCCTTGTAGACCTCGTTGTGCTCGTCCTTGGACGGGTTCATGACCGTGACGAGGAGCACCCGGCCGTTGCGCTCGGCGACGCCGGTGAAGGTCGCGCCCGCGTTGGTCGTGTTGCCGTTCTTGACGCCGGCGATGCCCTGGTAGACGGGCACGTCGGAGTCGCCGCTGAGCAGCCGGTTGGTGTTCTGGATCTCGAAGGACTCGCGGACCGACTTGCCCTTCTTGCCCTTCGTCGTCTCGCCGGGGAACTTGGCGCGAACCGTCGAGCAGTACTCGCGGAAGTCCTTCTTCTGCAGCCCGGAGCGGGCGAACAGCGTCAGGTCGTACGCCGACGAGACCTGCCGGGGAGCGTCGTAGCCGTCGGGCGTGACCACGTTCGTGTCGAGCGCCTGGAGCTCCTCGGCGTGCTCGTTCATCTCCTTGACGGTGTCGTCGACGCCGCCGTTCATCGCCGACAGCACGTGCACGGCGTCGTTTCCGGAGCGCAGGAAGACGCCGAGCCACAGGTCGTGGACCGTGTACGTCTCGCCCTCCTTTATCCCGACCATGCTGGAGCCGGCGCCCATGCCGGCCAGGTCGGCGGGGACGACCTTGTGCTTCTCGCTCCTCGGGAACTTCGGCAGCACCGTGTCGGCGAACAGCATCTTCATCGTGCTCGCCGGGGGCAGCCGCCAGTGCGCGTTGTGTGCGGCGAGCACCTCGCCCGACTCGGCGTCGGCGACGATCCAGGAGCGCGCGGTGATGTCCTTGGGGATCACCGGGGCGCCGCTGCCCAGGTCGACCTGAGTGCCCGGCTGCCCCAGCCGCGTGCCGCCCACGCTCGACATGTTCGCCGGGGGAGTGGCCGACGGGCTTGCCGAGGCGCTCGGGGACGGGCTCGTCGAGGGACTGGGGGCCGCGAGGGCTGCGGGCGCGGTCAGCGCGAGCGACGACAGGGCGGCTGAGGTGACCAGCAGGGATCGCCTGACGGTCTTCTTGGGTGCGGGCACGGACGAGAACGTACATGCCACGGGGCGTGAAGTCCCACCTCCCACCCCACCCCGGGGACGGAGCCGGAGGCGGGGCGGCGATACTGAAGCCATGAAGCTCAGCCGCCCGGTCTCCTGGTTCCTGCTCGCCTTCGGGGTGTGGAGCTGGGTCATCTGGGTCACTTTCGTCAAAAACCTTGTCAAGGACAGCAGCGGTCAGGCCTTCGACGACGGCCACCCGACAGCGTTCTTCTGGGTGCATCTCACGCTGGCCGTCGTCTCCTTCGTATTGGGGACGGTCGTCGGGGGCATCGGGTTGCGCGGACTGCGCGCATTGCGCCGCACTTCATAACCAGCCGTACCGCAACAAACCGGACGGCAATGGAACCGACAGCGGGGGTTCACTCCACGGTGGGCATTGTCTTCGGCGTATTCGCCCTGCTGGCCCTCGGCGTCCTGGTGGCTGCCAACTGGTACCTGTGGCGCCGCCTGTTCCGCGACACCACCCGGGGCCCGGGCCTCGCCCGCCGCGCGGGAGCGGTGCTCATCGCGGGCGGCTGGGCGGCGGCGATCGGCGCCCTTGCCGGCGAACGCACGGGCGCACCGTTCTGGCTCCAGCAGACCCTGGCCTGGCCGGGCTTCCTGTGGCTCGCGCTGTCGATCTACCTGCTGCTGGCAGTGGTGGCGGGAGAGCTCGTACGCCCCCTGCTGCGGCGCGTGTTGGAAGGGCGGGCGCGCGAATCGGAGCGCGCGCCGGAGCGCGAGCCCGTGCGCACTACCCCAGACACCGCGCCCACGCCGGATCGCGCAACCCCCGAACCGGCGCCCGCCTCAAAACCCGCGCCCCTCCAAGATCCCGCGCCCACCCAAGCGCCCCTCACCACCTCCACCGAGACACCTCTCCCCACCTCCACCGAGACCCCCCTCCCAACCCCCACCCGCCGCCTCTTCGTCTCCCGACTGGTCGCCGGTGCCGCCGCCACCGCCGCCTTCGCGACCGTTGGCTACGGCACCTACGGCGTCCTCCGCGGCCCCCGCGTGAAGCGCGTCACCGTGCCGCTGGCCAAGCTCCCGCGCGCGGCACACGGCTATCGGATCGCCGTGGTGAGCGACATCCACCTCGGCCCGATCCTCGGCCGCGGCTTCACCGAGCAGGTCGTGCACACGATCAACTCCACGCAGCCCGACATCGTCGCGGTCGTCGGCGACCTGGTGGACGGCAGCGTGAAGGACCTCGGCCCGGCGGCGGCCCCGCTGCGGCAGCTGAAGGCGCCCTCCTACTTCGTCACCGGCAACCACGAGTACTTCTCCGGCGCCGCACAGTGGGTCGAGGAGGTACGGCGGCTGGGTCTGCGCCCCCTGGAGAACGCCCGTACCGAACTCCCCTGGTTCGACCTCGCAGGCGTCAACGACATCGCGGGCGAGAGCGAGGGCCAGGGCCCCGACTTCATCAAGGCGCTCGGCGACCGCGACCCGGCACGCGCGTGCGTGCTCCTCGCCCATCAGCCCGTCCAGATCCACGAGGCCGTCAAGCACGACGTCGACCTCCAGCTCTCCGGCCACACCCACGGCGGCCAGCTCTGGCCCGGCAACTTGCTTGCCGCAGCGGCCAATCCGACCCTCGCGGGCCTGGACCGCTACGGCGACACGCAGTTGTACGTCAGCCGGGGCGCGGGCGCCTGGGGCCCGCCCACGCGCGTGGGCGCGCCGTCGGACATCACGGTGATCGAGTTGGCGTCCACGCGCGCGTGACCGAAATGCGCGGCCCGGTGGAAACGGTTCGCCGCAGACTCTGTGAGAGCGCTGTGAAATCTGCTGGAAACCCCTTGCGGTAACTTCTTTCTCAATTCAATAAACCCCTCTTCCTCCAGGTGAAATACGTGTGATTAGGTGAGCCGCGCCACTAGGGGAGTGGCATGTGGGGCGGGGCCTGTGGGGCCCGGAGAGGGCCACCGATGCGCTCGGTTCGCATGCGGATTCTCGCGACGCTGCTCGTACTGGCAGGCGTGGGAGTCGGCGGCTGGCAGTTGCTGCCGTCGCAAGAGGACAAGGGAAAGACGATCTCGGTCGGCACCACGGACGCCGTCACGGCGCTCGATCCGGCCGGCGCCTACGACGCGGGTTCCTGGGCGCTGTTCAGCAACGTCTTCCAGTCCCTGCTGACCTTCGAGCCGGGCGGCGCCGCGCCGGTACCGGACGCGGCCGAGAGCTGCGGATTCGCCGGTAGTGACCTGGAGACGTACCGCTGCACGCTCCGCAAGGGGCTCACCTTCCCCAGTGGCCGCACGATGACCGCCGAGGACGTCAAGTTCTCCTTCGACCGGGTCAAGAAGATCAAGTCCGAGGTCGGTCCGTCGTCCCTGCTGTCCACCCTCAAGTCGGTGGACGCGGACGGTCTGACCGTCACCTTCCACCTGTCCTCGCGGGACGCCACCTTCCCGTTCAAGGTGGCCACCGGGGCGGGCTCGATCGTCGACAGCCACAAGTACCCGCGCAACGGCCTGCGCACCGACCAGGGTGTCGACGGCACCGGGCCGTACACACTGACGTCGTACAAGAAGAACAAGAAGGCCGTCCTCAGCCCGAACGAGCACTACCAGGGCGCGCTCTCCAGCACCGGGCGGCCCATCGACCTGCTCTACTACACCGACGCGAACGCCCTGAACAAGGCGTGGGACGACAAGCAGATCGACGTCGCCACCCGCCAGCTGCCGCCCAAGGTGCTGTCGGCGCTCTCGCCGAGCGACCCGAACCAGCGCGTCTCCGAGTCGGACAGCTCCGAGACCCGCAACCTCTACCTCAACACCCGCGCGAGCTCGCCCCTGCACGACGTCCGGGTCCGCCAGGCCATGGCCTGGCTGATCAACCGCGAGGAGCTCGCGGCGACGGTCTACGAGGGCACCGTGGACCCGCTGTACTCGCTGATCCCGACGGGCATCACCGGCCACACCACGTCGTTCTTCGACGCCTACCCCAAGCAGGACGTCAGCAAGGCGAAGACGCTGCTCACCGAGGCCGGCGTGAGCGTGCCGGTCAAGTTCACCTACGGCTACGCCGAGAACCGCGGCTCCTCCCAGGAGGAGGCCGAGGCGCTCAAGAAGCAGCTGGAGGCGGGCGGCCTGTTCAAGGTCACGCTCAAGGGTTACGAGTGGACCGACTTCCAGGAGCACTGGGCGACCGGCAAGCTGGACGCGTACGCCGTCGGCTGGGTCGCCGACTACCCCGACCCGGACACCTACGGCGCCCCGCTCATCGGCACCGACGGCACCATGAACACCGGCTACAGCAACAAGGCCGTCGACGATCTGATCCTCAGCAGCCAGCAGTACCCCGACCGCGGCGACGCCACCTCCGACTTCCGCACGGTCCAGCAGGACGTCGCCCGCGATGTGCCGGTGATCCCGCTGTGGCAGGGCAAGGAGTACGTCCTCAGCAGCGAGGACGTCGGCGGCAGCCAGTATCTGGACGACGGCACCGGCGTGTTCCGGCTGTGGAGCCTGAACTGGATCTGACGGATCTCGCGGCCTTGACATTCGCCCGAGTGACGCCGGGCGCCCACCCAACGCAGGACGATGTGACGGAGGTGTGCGTGGGGTGAGGAGCAAACGTGCTGAGACGCAACTCCTTCCGGCTGCCCCGGCATCCGGCTTCCGTCGGTCTCGCCAGGCGCCGGGTGCGGGACCATCTGGCCGACTGGGGCCACGGGCCTGACGACCCTGCCCTGCAGGACGCGGTGCTGCTGGTGTCCGAGCTCGCCACCAACGTCGTACGCCACGGCCCGCTCCTGGAGCGGGAGTTCGAGGTCGCGGTGACCGCGCTCGCCGACGGCTCGTGCCTCATCGAGGTCTCGGACGAGGGCCAATTGGTGCCCCGGCTGAGGGTGGTCGAGGAGTGGGAGGAGACCGGCCGGGGCCTGCACCTGGTGGAGGGCATCGCGGCGGCCTGGGGAGTGTGGACCAGAGGCCGCCACGGAAAGACGGTGTGGGCCCTGGTCATCGCCAACACGTCAGCGCCGTAGGGGAGTTACGGCGGAACTACAGCCGTCGTGCCAGGACTCCCGGCGCCACTACAGCCGTCGTAACAGAAGTCCCGCCCGTACGGCCGCCGTCCGCGCCGGCAGCGTGACCGTCACCGCCAGCCCCTCGCCCGGTGCTGTGTGTACCGTCACCTCGCCGCCGTGGGCCTGTACGACGCCCTGGACGATCGCGAGGCCGAGGCCGCTGCCCGCGCCGCCGCCGGCGCGGAAGAAGCGGTCGAAGACCCGTGCCGCGTCCTCCTCGCACAGCCCCGGACCCTCGTCGGCGACACACAGCCGTACGATCCCGTCCTCCCGCTCCACGCCGAGCCGCACCGGCGCCTCGGCGGGTGTGTGAGTGCGGACGTTGCCCACCAGGTTCCCCAGCACCTGTCTGAGCCCCGACTCGTCCGCGTGCACCAGCAAAGAACCGTCGGCCGCGACCTCGATGGGCCGGTCCGGCTGCTGCACCCGCAGATCCTGGGCGGCGTCACGCACCAGACGGCTCACGTCGACGTTCCGGAACCGCAGCTCGGGCTGCTGGTCCAGGCGGGCCAGGGTGAGCAGTTCGTCCACCAGGCGCCCCATGCGGTCGGTCTCGGCGAGCACCCGCTCCCAGGCCCGCTTGCGCTCGTCCGGGTCGGAGAGCATCCCCTTGTCGTAGAGCTGCAGATAGCCGCGTATCGCGGACAGCGGGGTGCGCAGCTCGTGCGAGGCGTCGGCGACGAAACGGCGCAGCTGGGCGGCGCTGTGCTCGCGCGTGCGGTACGCCGACTCGACCTGGTGCAGCATCGAGTTCAGGGCGATGCGCAGCTGCTCGACCTCCTGGGTGGGATGGGTGCTGGAGGGCACGCGCCGGGTCAGGTCGCCCTCGGCGATCGCGGAGGACGTCTCCACCATGTCCTCCAGCGGCCGCATCCGGCGGCTGACGCTCATCATGGTCAGCCAGGCCAGCAGCACCAGCAGCAGGCCGCCGATGGCGAGATCAAGCTTGAGGGCCTTGAACATGCCCTGGTGGAGGGCCTCGGTGGAGGTGGCGAGCAGGATGTAGGTGCCGTCGGCCAGGCGCGTCGCCGTCACCCGGTACTTGGCGCCGTGCACGGTGACGTCGTGCGGGTCGGTGTCCTTCACCAGGGGGCGCGGGTCGCCGACCGTGTTGGCCAGGCTGTTCTGGGCCTCGGTCGGCTTGAAGCCGAACATGCCGACGGTCCTGCCCTTGCTGTTGACGGCCGCGTAGATCGAGTCGGGCGTCGAGTGCTCGTCGACGTGCTCCGGGGCGAGCCGGTCGCGGACGAAGCTCACCACGCTGAGCGAGTCGATCTGCCGCATGGTGAGCTGCGTACTGCCCAGGGAGTCACGGGTCTTGGTGAGCTGTGTGTCGACCTGGCCGAGCAGGTAGTACCGCATGCCCATCAGGCTGACGGCGGTGGCCGCGACGATGCCGAGTGCGAGCAGCGCCACGTTCGCCAGGGTCAGCTTGGCGCGCAGCGAGTGGAGGCCGCGCTCGCAGTGGAGCCACCGGAGCCGCTTCATGCCAGCCCGTATCCGACGCCACGCCGCGTGGTGATCACCGGCGGCCCCAGGGTGTCCAGCTTGCGCCGCAGATAGCTGATGTAGGTCTCGACGACCGTCGACTCGGGCGGGGTGTGCTCGTACTGCCAGACGTGGCGCAGGAGTTGCTCCTTGGGCACGATCCGGCCGCCGTTGCGCACCAGGAAGCGCAGAAGCGCGTACTCGGTGGGGGTGAGTTCGACGCTGCGGCCCGCGCGGTGGACGCTGTACGTCGTCTCGTCCAGCTCCAGGTCGCCGTACCTGAGGGGCGGGCGCTGCGGCAGGACGTCCGCCGCGCGCGTGCGGCGCAGGACCGCCGTGATGCGGGCGACGACCTCGTCGATGTTGAACGGCTTGGTGATGTAGTCGTCGCCGAAGCCGAGGGCGCCGACCACCTCGGCCGGCGAGTCGCGTGCGGTGAGGAAGACGATGGCCAGGTCGGGCCGCTCGGCGCGCAGCTGGCGCCCCAGTGCGCGCCCGTCGCCGTCCGGCAGCATGACGTCGAGCAGCGCCGCGTCGGGCCGGGTGCGCTCGGTGAGCGCGCGGGCCTCGCGGACGCTGCCCGCGACCATCACCTCGAAGCGGTGGAAGCGCAGGGCGATGGCGAGGACGTCCGCGATGCTCGGCTCGTCCTCCACCACCAGCACGGTGCCTGGAGCCGTCGTCATGCCCCCAGTATCGGGCGGGCCACTGACAGCCGGGCCGGATCGGTCTTTGGAGTTCCTTGAGAGTCATGGCCGGGTCGTGTCCACGCGCGCGTGCCGCCCCCAATTCTGTTGCCCAGGACCTGGGGGACCAACCGACGACCGACAAGGAGCTTTGATCGTGGCGGCATTGGCACGGTGGTGCTATCGGCACCGGCTGGTGGTCCTGTTGCTGTGGGTGGGGGCACTGTTCGGCCTGGGCTTCTCGGCCTCTTCGGCGGGGACGAACTACGCGAACGTCTTCTCCCTCCCCGACACGGACTCCAAGAGCGCGTACGACCTGATGGAAAAGGCTTTCCCGAACACGTCCGGTGACACGGACACCGTGGTCTGGAAGGTCGACCAGGGCTCGGTGAAGGACGCGGCCGTCCAGGACCGCGTCCAGCCGGCCCTCGACAAGATCGCGAAGCTGCCCGGTGTCGGCGCGGTCACCAGCCCCTATGCCGGCGCGCAGGGGGCCACGCAGATCAGCAAGGACGGCAGGATCGCGTACGCCCAGCTCACCTTCACCAAGCGGGCGAACGAGATCCCCAAGGAGCAGGTCCAGAAGGTCCTGGACACCGCCCAGGCGGCCGAGAAGAGCGGACTGCAGGTCGAACTGGGCGGCCAGGCCATCCAGCGCGTCCAGGAGCCCCCGCAGGGCCTCTCCGAGATGGTCGGCATCATCGCGGCCGCCGTGGTGCTGTTCCTGGCCTTCGGCTCGTTCTTCGCGATGATGCTGCCGATCGCCATCGCCATCTTCGGGGTGGGCATGGGCCTGTTCTCCACCCAGCTGCTCAGCCACTCCACCGACATCCCCGACATCGCCCCGCTGCTGGCCTCCCTGATCGGCCTCGGCGTCGGCATCGACTACGCCCTGTTCATCGTCACCCGGCACCGGCGCGGCATCGAGCGCGGCCTCGACCCCGAGGAGTCCGCGGTCACCGCCCTCAACACCTCCGGGCGCGCGGTGCTGTTCGCGGGCGGCACGGTCTGCATCGCCCTGGCCGGCATGCTCGTGACGCAGCTGCGCTTCCTGGACGGTGTGGTCATCGGCACCTCTCTCACGGTCGTCCTCAGCGTGCTCGCCGCCACGACGCTGCTGCCCGCGCTCCTCGGCTTCCTCGGCCCGCGCGTGCTCAGCCGCCGCCAGCGCCGCAGGCTGGCCGCGGAGGGCCCCGCGCCGGAGAAGACGAGCGGTCTCGCCGCCCGCTGGTCGGTCAACGTCGAGAAGCGCCCCCGCCGGATCGCCGCGCTCGCCCTGGTCGTCATGGCCGTGCTGGCCATCCCCGTGCTGTCGCTGCGCCTCGGCGCCACCGACCAGGGCAACGACCAGGCGTCCACGACCACCAGGAAGGCGTACGACCTCCTCGCCGACGGCTTCGGACCGGGATTCAACGGCCCGCTCCAGGTGGTCACCGTCGGCGGCGACGCGACCACCCTCGTCAAGGGCATCGAGTCGACCTCCGGGGTCGCCCGGGTGGCCGCGTTGCCGCCCGCGAAGGGCGTCACGGTGATCCAGGTCGTGCCGACGACGTCACCGCAGTCCAAGGCGACGGACGACCTCATCGACACCCTCCGCGACAAGGTGATCCCGGAAGCCGGCGCGCAGGCCCACGTGGGCGGTGTGACGGCGGTGTCGAAGGACTTCGCGTCCGTCACAGGCGACCGGCTGCCGCTGTTCATCGCGACGATCATCGGCCTCGGCTTCCTGCTCCTGCTGGTCGCCTTCCGCTCCCTGGTCGTGCCGCTGACGGCCGCCCTGATGAACCTGATCGCCGCGGCGGCCTCCTTCGGCGTCCTGGTCGCGATCTTCCAGTGGGGCTGGGGCCTGGACCTCCTCGGCCTCGGCAAGGAGGGCCCGATCAACGCCTTCCTGCCGGTCATCATGCTGTCCCTGCTCTTCGGCCTCTCGATGGACTACCAGGTCTTCCTGGTGAGCCGGATGCACGAGGAGTGGGTGCACACGCGCGACAACGCGCGCGCGGTGCGCGTGGGCCTCGCCGAGACCAGCCGGGTCATCAACTCCGCGGCCCTCATCATGGTCTGCGTCTTCCTCGCCTTCGTCCTCAGCGGTGACTCGGGCGCGGCGATGGCGGGCGTGGGCCTGGCGGCCGCGGTGGCGCTCGACGCCTTCATCCTCCGTACGGCGCTGGTGCCGGCCGCGATGCACCTGCTCGGCAACTCCAACTGGTGGCTGCCGTCCTGGCTGGAGAAGCGGCTGCCGCACCTCGCGGTCGAGCCCAGGGAGGACGCCGTCGAGGCGCCGGCCACGGACGGCCCGGCCTCGGTGGTCCACGGCTTCATCCGCACCGCCGACGGCGAGCCCGTGGACGGCGCCTCGGTGACCCTGCTGTCGAAGGGCGGCCGCCAGCTGGACCGCGTCGAGTCGCTGGCCGACGGCTCGTACATCGTGTCGGTGCCGGCGCCGGGGACGTACCTGCTGGCGACGACGGCGACGTCGTACGGCTCACGGGTGGGCCATGTGATCGTCTCGGAGGGCCCGTTGGTGTACGACGTCGAGCTCGCCGAGGGTGAGGTGGACGCGGTGAACTGACCGCGTCAGGATTTGCCGGGGGTGGGCAGCACCCTGGTCATCCCCGGCAGGAAGTCCGTGAACAGCTCGTGCACCTCACGGACCAGCGGCCGCAGCACCCGGAAGCGGGCCAGCGACACACCGCGGGCGGTCAGCTTGGCCCCCCGCTCGGCCAGCCGGTAGCTGCGCTCGCGGCCCTCCGTGCGGTCGAAGATCCAGTACAGGACGAGCCCCATCTGGGACAGCCACATCAACTCGGGCAGGACGTCCCGCAGTTCCTCCGGCACCTTGGTCTTCGTCGCCCCCGCCAGGACCTCGCGGTGGACGGAAATGGCCTCCACGCGCGCGTGCTCCGACTCCGGGGAGAAGGGGCTGAGCGGACTGTCCGGGTCCGCCGCGTTCTTGAAGAACTGCACCGCGAACTCGTGATACGGCTTCGCGATGTCCAGCCACGCCTTCAGGACGCCCGCGAGCCGCGCCTCCAGGTCGGTCTCCCGCTCCAGCACCTCCCGGACCGCCACCTGGTGCTCGGCGGCGATCCGGTCGTAGAAGCCCTGGATCAGGTGTTCCTTGCCGGCGAAGTAGTAGTACGCGTTGCCCACCGACACCCCGGCCTCGGTCGCGATCGCCCGCATGGTCGTCTTGTCGTAGCCCCGCTCCTGGAAGAGCCGCATCGCGGTCTCCAGGATCAGCGCGCGGGTCTGCTCGGACTTGCTGGGCGCCCCGCCCTCCTCGGGCCCTTCACCGTGCGGGTGGTCGCTGTTCGGGCTGTCGTTCATCGCAGGCACGGACGAGAGCCTACGGGGTGACGCAGGTACCGTCGCCGCAGCCCGGTGCGGTGTACGTCCATCCCGCCGCCGGGTCGTACGCCCACCCGTCGGCCGCCCGATACCCCTTCCCGCCCCACTGCCGCTGCCCCCACTGCGAGCCCCGCCACTTGGCCGCCGCCAGCGCCGCGCCCTTGGCGAACGGCATCCCCGAAGGCGTGCTCAGCCGGTGCGCCAGCGGCCGGTGTTCGCGCAGCGCCCACAGGGTGACGATCCAGGCGGCCGTCCCCCGGTAGACCTGACCGGAATCCCCGACGACGGTGATGTCGTCGAGAGTGGCCCGGTGGTCGAGGCCCGGGAAGCGCCGCCGGGCCCGCTCCGAGTCCGCGGGGACGAGCTCCAGGGGCACCAGCTGCGGCTGCCGGGTCAGCCAGTCGCGCAGGAAGGCGCACAGTGAGCAGTCCGCGTCGTACAGGACGGTGAGCCGGCGGACCGGGACGCGCCCCGCGCTCCGGCCCTGGAGGGTCGTCACGGCCCTCACGCCCCGACCGAGGGGGCGACCCAGTCCTGCGGCCCGACCGGCGGCACCTGCTCGCGCTCCATGACGCTGCGGCGCCGGATCCTGTTGAGCACGTACACGTTCCCCAGGTGCATGACACCGAGCACCAGGAGCACCACGCCGAGCTTGGTCGACAGGGCCTCGAAGATCCCCCGGGTGTCCTCGATGGTCTCGTCGCCGCTCAGGTAGAGGGCGACGAAGCCGAGGTTGACCAGGTAGAAGCCGACCACCAGGAGGTGGTTGACGGCGTCGGCGAGCTTCTCGTTCCCCTGTAGTACGTCGGCGAGGAAGATCCGCCCGTTGCGGCTGAGCGTGCGGGCCACCCAGATGGTCAGCGCGATGCTGACCAGCAGGTAGATGACGTAGGCGATGACCGTGCGGTCCATGCCCCACCCCTTCTTGAACGCGTTCAAAACGCTGACAGGAAGGACTGTAGACCTGTTTTTGAACACGTTCAACCCAGCTGGGGGCGGGACTTGCCCTACGGCCGGCGCCCCAGCTCCGGCCGCTTCGTGTAGTCGGTGAACCCGATGACGTTCCCCCACGGATCGGCGACCTCGACGGTCCAGCCCGTGGCCACGGAGAAGGGTTCGTCGAGGAGCGGGATCCCGGCCGCGGCGAGGACGCGGGCCGCCGTCCTCGCGTCCGCCACCTCGATCCACAGCCGCGGCGACGGCCACGGTGGCGGCCGGTGCCCCAGCGCCTCCTCCTGCCGCAGCAGGATCCCGGGCGTCTCGCCCCCGACCTTCAGCAGCGCGATCCCGGCCTCGTCGAACCGGAACCCCACCGCGAACCCGGCGCGCTCGTAGAAGTCGACGGCGGCGGCGAGGTCCCCGACGGGCAGCAGCACGTTGTCGAATCCGAGCAGTTCGTACGACTGGTCATCTGACATACCGTCAGAATAGGTGCCGTATCGCCCGGGACCGGTGATTGTCAGTGGCGGCCTCTACTGTCGTCGGCATGGGATTCGTGACGTTCGTCGACGAGACGACTGCGGGGGAGCGGGGCGCCGGCTGGGAGCTGGAGGTCGCCGAGGAGCGGCTCGCCGTGGGTGAGTTGATCCGGCGCCGGGTGTTCCAGGAGGTCGCCGAGTACAACGCGCGTACGCCGGAGGTGTTCCAGGGCCTGGTGCAGCCGCGCGACGCGGAGCGGGCGCTGAACGGGTACGCGCTGCGCACGCCCCGCCGGATAGACCCGGAGGCGCAGACCGAGCTGGCGTTGCAGGCGTTCGCGGGGAACGGCTTCCTGGTGCTGGTCGGCGACCGCCAGGTCACCGAGGTGGACGAGGAGGTCGAGCTGCCGCTCGGCACCGAGGTGACGTTCCTGAAGCTCGTACCGCTGGTGGGTGGCTGATGGACATGTCCCCTGACGAGTACTCCCGGCTGGTCCGCGACGTCCGCGCCCTCGTCGCGGCCGGGGAGGTCGACGGGATCGTCCCCCGGCTGCTCGCGCACGCCGAGACGGTCGGCAACCACTGGGGCTCGCGGCACCGCAAGGTCATCGACGCGGTGCGCGACGCGGACGGCCCCTTCCGGCAACGCCTGGTGCACGCGCTGGCCGCCCGCTTCCACGAACTGGAGCCGGGTACGCCCGCTCGGCGCAGCATCGTGGCCCTGCTCGCCAACCTGCAGCTGCCGGAGCCGCCCGGCGAGGACCAGCCCCTCGACACGCGCGCGGTGCTGATCCGCCTGGCCGGCGAGCAGGACGTGCACTACAGCGCCGGGGAGCTGATCCGGCTGGCCGAGCTCGAACTGGCCGACGGCCATGAGCTGCCCGGGGAGTTCGTGGCCGTGGTCCGACGCACGCAGCTGGCTGTGTGGAACGGCAAGGCGCAGCTGGGCCCGCTGGCCGCCAAGCTCAGCCGGCCCGTGGTGAACCCCGGGGAGGCCTGGGCGGACCTTGCCCTGGCCGACGTCGCCGGCCTCGACCCGAGCTGGGAGCAACTGCTCGCGCACGCGGCCACCGCCAACTCCGCCCGCCCCTCGGCCAAGTGGGAGCAGACCGCGACGGCGCTGATCGAGGAGCTCGGTGCCGAGGCGGTGCGCGAGCGGGTGACGGCCTGGCTGCGGCTGGTGGGCAGACCCCGTACGCGCTTGCTCCTCGACCGGGGCTGGGGAGCCGACCCGAACGCGACCCTGGACGCGTACAACGCCGATGCGCTGCGCGGACTGACCTGGCTGCTCTCCTTCCTGCCCGGCCGGCCCGACTCCGACCGCGCCCTCGGCGCCCTGGTCGAGACCGCCCTGCGCAAGGTCCAGGGCCTCGGACCGATGAACCCGAAGATCGCCAACGCCTCGGTCAACGCCCTCGCCCGCATCGACGGCGAGACGTCCCTCGCCGAACTGGCCCGCCTGGCCACCCGCGTCACGTACAAGGGCACGCTCAAGCTGCTGAACACCGCACTGGACGCCCGCGCCACCGCCCTCGGCCTCAGCCGCGAGGAAATCGAGGAACTGGCGGTGCCGGCGTACGGCCTGACGGAGGTCGGACGCGCGGAGTTCGTCCTGGGCGAGGCGACCGCCGTCCTCGAAGTGCACGGCACCAGAGCCCAGTTGAGCTGGCAGAACGCGGCGGGCAAGACCGTCAAGAGCGTCCCGGCGGCGGTGAAGCGCGACCACCCCGACGAACTCAAGGAGCTCAAGGCCGCCGTCAAGGACATCGACAAGATGCTCTCGGCGCAGAGTGAGCGCCTGGACCGCCAGTTCCTGGCCCGCCGCACCTGGCCGTACGCGGCCTGGCGCGAGCGCTACCTGGACCACCCGTTGGTCGGCACCCTGGCCCGCCGCCTCCTGTGGACGGTGGACGGGACGACGGTGGGCTACGCGGACGGCGAGCTGCGCACCCTGACCGACGACGCGGTGACGGACGCCACCGAGGTCCGCCTCTGGCACCCGGTCGACCAGGACCCGGCCGAGACGGTCGCCTGGCGCGACTGGCTGGAGCGGCACGCCGTCACCCAGCCGTTCAAACAGGCGCACCGGGAGGTGTACCTCCTCACGGACGCCGAGCGGGCGACGGGCACGTACTCGAACCGCTTCGCGGCGCATGTGCTGCGCCAGCACCAGTTCAACTCACTTGCGGCGATCAGGGGTTGGCGCAACAAACTGCGCCTGATGGTCGACGACGAGGCACCGCCGGCCACGCGCGAGCTGCCGCAGTGGGGCCTGCGCGCCGAGTACTGGATCGAGGGCGAGGGCGAGCACTACGGCACCGACACCACGGAGTCCGGCAGCTTCCTGCGCCTGCGCACCGACCAGGTCCGCTTCTACCCGGTCGACGCGCCGGAGAACTGGGCGCACTGCTGCGGCGGCGAGTACACGATGTGGCTACGCGACGGCGCGGAGCGGGTGGACCCCGTCCCCCTCACGGACATCCCACCCCTGGTCCTCTCCGAAGTCCTGCGCGACGTCGACCTGTTCGTGGGCGTGGCCAGCGTCGGCAACGACCCGACCTGGCAGGACGGCGGCCCCGGCGGCCGCTTCCGCGAGTACTGGACGTCGTACGGCTTCGGCGACCTCAACCAGAGCGCGGAGACCCGCCGCGCCCTGCTGAACCGCCTGATACCCCGCCTCGCGATAGCCGACCGCTGCACCGTCGAGGGCCGCTTCCTGCACGTGAAGGGCGAACGCCACACGTACAAAATCCACTTGGGCTCGGGCAACATCCTCATGACCCCGAACGACCAGTACCTGTGCATCGTCCCGAAGTCCAACGCGGCCGCCCCGCAGGCGGGTTACCTGCCGTACGAGGGGGACCGGATGCTGGGGGTGATCCTGAGCAAGGCGATCATGCTGGCGGACGACACGAGAATCACGGACCCGACGATCCTGAGCCAGCTGTGATGGGCGCCTTTGGATTGGCCCTCCCTGCAGAGATGTTGTCCACGTCGGCGATTCCCACCTGAAGCGATACTGATGAGTGCTCAGTGACACTTGGGACATCAGAATGCTTGGGCTGGGGTCACGAGGGGGCGGCTTACGTGCGACGGGTGTTGGCGGTGCATTTCGTGCCGTGTGCGCTCTTTGGGGCCTGCGTCTACGCGCTGGTACTCAGTGGTAGTTTTTCGGGGCAGGGGAACTGGGACCTGATCCTCCGGATGAGCTGGAGTGCCATCGGTGGTGCTCTGCTCTTGGTTGGCTCAGGAGCAGCCATACTCGGCCTGTTGCTGTACCCGTTTCAGGTACGGGCGGTTCGTGTACTCGAGGGGTACTGGGACCGATGGCCGGCTACCGCTGGGTTAGCCGGTGTACTGACGGAAGTGCAGCGCCGTCGCAGGCAGGCTCTCAGGCAACGGATCGCCGCCGCGCCCCGGACCGATTCTCATTCCTCACACGTTGCGGCAGACGCCGCCAGGCGTCTGGCCGCCGTGCCGCCGGAGGAATGGCTTCTCCCGACGGCGCTCGGCAACGCTCTTCGAGCAGGTGAGCTCAGCGCGGGTGAGCGTTATGGCTTGGTGACGCTCTCTTCCTGGCCGCGAATCCACATGCAAGTCTCCGATCGACTGGCAGGCGCGTTGCACTCTGCCAGATCCGCGCTCGATACCGCGGTCAACTTTTGCTGGAGCTTTCTCGCCTGCGCAATCGTGGCGTCGATTGCGCTGTGTGACGAACCGGGCATGCTTTGGCTGCCGTTGCTGGCCATGCTGCTCGCCGCGCTCGCGTACAAGGGATCGGTGACGGCTGCGCAGGCATACGCGGGGCTCATGCATGTCGTCTATGACCTGCATCGGTTCGATCTGTTGGATGCCCTGCATCATCCGTTGCCCAATCGGACCAGCGAGATGGACACTTTTTGGCAGGTATCCCAGTCGTTCGGAGGCCAAGGCAATTCCGATCTCCCCTACGAACATCGACAAGGGCAGCGCAGGTACAGACACCAGCCATCAGACGCGCGCGATGCTCACGGCTCCGCAGATGCCTAGGACGTGGACGATGAACTCTCGCTCCGGGCAGGACGGTTGAGGGCGCTCCGCTGTCGGCAGGGTGAGCCGGGTGAGAAATGCTCCCGGTGCATGGACGTGCACCGCGCTCGTGCGTGGGACGGTGAGGCGCACGTGCCCGGCAATGGCCGTGACGTTCACTTCGACCTGGTCCTCAACCTGGCGAAGGTCTGCCCGGAGTTCACCGAGCACCGCCCGCAAGGTGAGCAGACGGCCCACAGCCGCAGGCACGACGACATCGCCCGTAGTCAGCAGACGGGTCCAGCTGGCCCGGAGGTCGAGGCGGGCCGACGACAGAACGAGGGCCGCTCCCGCCACGGCCAGGAGAGCCGGAACCAACTGGTCACGGGCGACGTGTCCGTCCAGTCGGTGGCTGACGCCAAAGCCGATCGCTGCGACAGAGCTGAGGATCAGGGGGCCAATGAGCGAACCTGACGGGACGGCTGACCTCAGCACGTTCAGGGATGCCAAAGTCAGGAGAGCCCATGGCCACCATTGGGATACCAACTCCCACGCCGCCTGGGCGCGATGGAGCGGATCCCCGGCGATGAAGGCCCCGACAGCCACGGCAAAAATGCCCGCCCATATCCGAGCCCGTGCGGCACGGCCACCTCCCTCGCTCTGTGCCATCGCCGCGCGCCGCCTCCTGGTTCCGCGGAACCTTGAGTTGCCGCGGCGCTATGGTAACCACGGGAGTGGTCTACGCGCTGGGTCCAACGTCCGCCGCGTTGATGTTCAGCTCCGCAAGCAACTCGTACACATCGTCCTTGGTCCTGCACGCGAGCAGTAGTGTCGGGTGGAGACACTGGAAAGGGCAACGGGACAGGTGGTTTGTGCGTTCCCCGGGCTGTACGGGCTGGATTGCTCCACTTAGGACATCGCTCTTCGCGTGCCTCTGCTTGACTGAGTGCGGCATGAGCAAACCGGAGCACCCGCGCGGCACATCCCTCCCGCAGCCTGGACAGGGATGCGCCGGGACCGCAAAACCAGGCAGTACGACTTCTTGGTACATCTGCCCTCCCTAGTGAAGCCACCGACGGGTGGCCCGCTACTTCCTGAGCAAGATCCACACCCAAATGCCATCAGCCACGGTGCACACCAGAACGAGAATGGCTGAGGCTATTCGCCACCAGGTCTGGTCATGGTCCCCACAAGGGGGAGGCACGAGCGCCGCTGCGATGCCGAGCCCCAGCATCAGGGTCCCGCAGTTGAAGACAACGCCTGCATACCTGAGATTGTCCTCGTATGCGATCTGCGACTCCCGCAGAATCACTTTCAGCTCGTCCTCGGTGGGCTTAGCCCAGTCGCGGGCACTCCTACGCGTTTCTCGATCTTCCGCGGTGAACTTGAACTGCAGTGCGTAGTACGAAATCTGAATGCTGGCAATGAGAGTCATCGACGTGGCCACGAGCAGCAGCAGCGTGACGCCCGGCCACCTGAACTCGTCGTCAGCCCCCGCGACGACTCCTGCCAACGAGAGCGCGGCCGCAGTCAGCAGGGGGGCCGCGATGAAATGGGCTTCCTTCGCTGCAGCGCCGAATCCATGACGCTCTGCGCCTTCGCGCACTCCTGCCCCACCTCCGCCCTGCAATCGAGTCCTCGGGAATTGTGTAGGCGGAATCAGTCCGTCGGAAGTTCGAGAACATGACAAAACAGTGAAGGGCTCCATCTCCGGCAACACCGGAAACAGAGCCCTCAACTGTAAGCGCGAGAAGATCAGAAGCGCCGAGTGATCAGTGCCCTCTTCACTTCCTGGATCGCCTTCGTCACCTCGATGCCCCGCGGGCACGCGTCCGTGCAGTTGAACGTCGTGCGGCAGCGCCATACGCCGTCGCGGTCGTTCAGGATTTCCAGGCGCTGTTCGCCCGCCTCGTCACGCGAATCGAAGATGAAGCGGTGGGCGTTCACGATCGCTGCCGGGCCGAAGTACTGGCCGTCGTTCCAGAAGACCGGGCACGAGGACGTGCAGGCCGCGCAGAGGATGCACTTCGTGGTGTCGTCGAAGCGCTCGCGGTCTTCGGCGGACTGGAGGCGCTCGCGCGTCGGCTCGTTCGTGTCCTTCGTGATCAGGAACGGCATCACGTCCCGGTACGCCTGGAAGAACGGGTCCATGTCCACGACCAGGTCCTTCAGGACCGTCAGGCCCTTGATGGGCTCGACCGTGATCGGCTTCTCCGGGTTGATGTCCTTGATCAGCGTCTTGCACGCGAGGCGGTTCTTGCCGTTGATCCGCATCGCGTCCGAACCGCAGATGCCGTGCGCGCACGAGCGGCGGAAGGTCAGCGTGCCGTCGACGTCCCACTTGATCTTGTGGAGGCCGTCGAGGACGCGCTCCTTGGGGTCGATCTCCAGCTGGAAGTCTTCCCACGTCGCCTCGGCCGAGACCTCCGGGTTGAAGCGGCGGACCCGGAACGTGACCGTGATGTAGGGGGACGCGGCGGACTCTGCCTCCACCTTGTCCAGAACAGGCGTTGCCATCAGTACTTACGCTCCATCGGCTGGTAGCGGGTCTGGACGACCGGCTTGTAGTCGAGACGGACGGACTCGGTGCCGTCGTCGCCCACCTCGCGGTACGCCATGGTGTGGCGCATGAAGTTGACGTCGTCGCGGTTGGGGTAGTCCTCGCGGTAGTGGCCGCCGCGGGACTCCTTGCGGGCCAGCGCCGACACCGCCATGACCTCGGCCAGCTCCAGCAGGTTGCCCAGCTCGATGGCCTCGAGCAGGTCCGTGTTGAACCGCTTGCCCTTGTCCTGGATCGACACGTTCTTGTAGCGCTCGCGCAGCTCGGCGATCTTCTCGACGGCCGTCTTGATCGTCTGCTCGGTGCGGAACACCATGACGTTGGCGTCCATGGTCTCCTGCAGCTCACGCCGGAGCACGGCCACCCGTTCGGTGCCCGTCGCCGTACGCAGCTGCTCGATCGTCGAGACCACGAGCTCGGCCGGGTTCTCCGGCAGCTCGACGAAGGACGCCTTCTGGCTGTACTCCGCCGCCGCGATGCCTGCCCGGCGGCCGAACACGTTGATGTCCAGCAGGGAGTTGGTGCCGAGGCGGTTCGCGCCGTGCACGGACACACACGCGACCTCGCCGGCCGCGTACAGGCCCGGGACGACCGTCGTGTTGTCCGACAGGACCTCACCCTCGACGTTCGTCGGGATGCCGCCCATCGCGTAGTGCGCGGTGGGCTGGATCGGGATCGGGTCGGTGTACGGCTCGATGCCCAGGTACGTCCGCGCGAACTCGGTGATGTCCGGCAGCTTGGCGTCCAGCTGCTCCGGCGGGAGGTGCGTGAGGTCGAGGTAGACGTGGTCGCCCTCGGGGCCGCAGCCCCGCCCCTCGCGGATCTCCGTGTAGATGGAGCGCGAGACGACGTCTCGGGACGCGAGGTCCTTCATGACCGGCGCGTACTTCTCCATGAAGCGCTCGCCGTCCTTGTTGCGGAGGATGCCGCCCTCACCACGGGCGCCCTCCGTCAGCAGGATGCCCATGCGCCAGATGCCGGTCGGGTGGAACTGGAAGAACTCCATGTCCTCCAGCGGCAGACCACGGCGGTAGACCGCCGCCTGGCCGTCACCCGTCAGCGTGTGCGCGTTCGACGTCACCTTGAAGAACTTGCCGCAGCCGCCGGACGCGTAGATCACGGCCTTCGCCTGGAAGACGTGGATCTCGCCGGTGGCCAGCTCGTACGCCACCACACCGGCCGACTTCTTGACGCCGTCGACCTCGGTGATCAGCTGGTCCAGGACGTAGAACTCGTTGAAGAACTCCACGCCCTCCTTGACGCAGTTCTGGTACAGCGTCTGGAGGATCATGTGGCCGGTGCGGTCCGCGGCGTAGCAGGACCGGCGGACGGGGGCCTCGCCGTGATTCCTCGAGTGCCCACCAAAACGCCGCTGGTCGATCGTCCCGTTCGGCGTCCGGTTGAACGGCAGGCCCATCTTCTCCAGGTCGAGGACCGAGTCGATGGCCTCCTTCGCCAGGATCTCCGCGGCGTCCTGGTCGACCAGGTAGTCACCGCCCTTGACCGTGTCGAAGGTGTGCCACTCCCAGTTGTCCTCCTCCACGTTGGCCAGCGCGGCGGCCATGCCGCCCTGCGCGGCGCCCGTGTGGGAGCGGGTGGGGTACAGCTTGGTCAGGACCGCGGTGCGGCTGCGCTTCGTGGACTCGATGGCCGCGCGCATGCCCGCGCCGCCGGCGCCGACGATGACGGTGTCGTACTTGTGGATCTTCATCGGTAGTTACCTCAGCCCCGTGCCTAGCGGATGTTCGGGTCGAAGGTGAAGATCACCAGCGTGCCCAGCAGGATGGTGAACACCGTGGCGGTGTAGAGCAGGCCCTTCAGCCACAGGCGGGTGTTCGCGCGCTCCGCGTAGTCGTTGATGACCGTGCGCAGGCCGTTGGCGCCGTGCAGCATCGCGAGCCACAGCATCAGCAGGTCCCAGACCTGCCAGAACGGGGACGCCCAGCGGCCGGCCACGAAGGCGAAGCCGATCTTCGACACGCCGCCGTCCAGCACGAGCTGGATCAGCAGATGGCCCAGGACCAGGACGACCAGCACGATGCCGGACAGGCGCATGAACAGCCAGCCGTACATCTCGAAGTTGCCCCGGGTGGACTTCGGGGTCTTCTTGGTGCGCTTGCGCGGGGCCTCGATGAGGGGCGCCGGGTTGTCGACGTTGTAGAGCGACTCGCCCTCGACGGGACCGATCCCGGAAGCAGTGGATTCAGTGGTGGCCATCGGTGTCAGCTCCCGAACAGTTCACGAGCGGCGTGCCCGAGGACGGGGTAGATCGCCCCGAGCATCAGCACGACCCAGATGCCTACGACGGACCAGAGCATCTGCTTCTGGTAGCGCGGGCCCTTCGACCAGAAGTCGACGGCGATGACACGCAGGCCGTTGAGCGCGTGGAAGAGGATCGCGGCGACGAGGCCGTATTCCAGCACTGCGACGATCGGGGTCTTGTACGTGGCTACGACCTTGTCGTAGTCCTCGGGGGAGACACGGACGAGAGCGGTGTCCAGCACGTGAACGAACAGGAAGAAGAAGATGAGGACGCCGGTGACTCGGTGAGCCACCCAGGACCACATTCCTTCCCGGCCGCGGTACAGCGTTCCAGCCGGCACGGAAGTCCCTCCGGGAGCGGGGATTGGGGCCGCGCCGGCTTTGCCTGTCGGTCGGGCCCGGCCGGGTACGGTCCACCGGCCCCCAGCATCGTAGCGACGCGCTGCCGCTGGGCTTACGCGGGGCCTACCGGTGTGATCAAAGTGGCACGCGTATGGGTGAGTAACGACGGCATCTGGGGTGGTTTGTCCTGTTATTTTCCGGGTGCGGCGCCGTGGGGGCTGGTCGCGCAGTTCCCCGCGCCCCTTAGGGCAAGTCCCAACCGCACCTTTGCGAGGCGACGCAGTTCTTCTGCGGCCACGACCCGCTCCTCCTCCGGATCATTGGCCAGGCGCGATCGGATGGCCTCCAGTACGTGGTCCAAGGCCTCCTCCGTCGGCAGGCCTTCCAGGCAGATCACGAAGGCGTGGCCGAACTTTGCCTCGTATGCGGCGTGGGCGGCGCTCATGGCGGTGTGGGCGGCCGAGTACGTTCCGTCCGGCAGGGTGGGGAGGGTCTCCGCGGCCAGCGCTTCCGCCAGGTCGCCCGGGGACAGGTCGTACGCCGCCTCGTCCGAGGCCGCCAGGAGGGAGTCGACGTCGGGATACGGGCGGTGTGCCGCGATCCGGTCCGCCCAGCGGAGGCTGCGGAGGCAGTCCAGCAGGAGTTTGCGGGCGTCGGCCGACGGCGCGGTGTTGAACGCGCCCAGGATGCTGGGCAGGGACGGTATGGCCACTCGGCCAGGCAGGTGTGTGGGCGTCACGTGGGTTTCGGCAGAGTAGGCAGAGTGGGCAGGGGAAGCTGTGAAGGGTGTTGCGTCACGTTATCGGTCGTGGGCGTGACGTGTCCGACGGATGCCCGAATTTCACCCGGAGGGGAGAGTTTCGGAACGTGTGGTGGACGCATCCGGCCCTCCGAGGGTCTTAGGTTGGCTTGGTGAGCCAGCACAGGCGCCGGCGGCCGGCGCGGAACATGAGGACGCGGGTGGTGATCGGCACGGCCTTCGCCGTGACGGTCGGCGCCGGGGTGGGCTTCGGGCTGTGGGCGTCCGGCGACGACAGCAGTCCGGCGGGGTCTGCCCAGCGGCAGGAGCGGCCCACCGACGCCAGGTCGGCGGCCTCGCCCGGCGCGGCGAGCGGCACCAGTCCCTCGCCGAGCCCGTCCCGGTCGTACGCCCTCTCGCAGGCCCCCCGGACCATCCCCGCCGTGCGCTCGCACACCGCGGCGCGCGGGCCCGGCTGGCGTCCGGCGCGCGCCGAGCGCGTGGTCGTGAACGACGCGGAACTGGCCGACGAGGGCCGCCTGATCGCCTCCGAGCTGGGGCTGGCCTATGCCGGTGAGAAGGACGACGTGCGGGCCGGGGACGTGCGGCTGGCGCTCAACGACGACGAAGGCGCGGACCCGGAGTCGTACAGCATGACCGTGCGCGGTGGGCGGGTCAGTATCAGCGGGCCGGGGGAAGCGGGGGTGTTCTACGGCACCCGGACCTTGAAGCAGGAGGTCCACGGCGGTGGTACGGCGCCCGAGGGCGTCGTGCGCGACGAACCCGCCAAGCCGGTGCGCGGGTTCATGCTCGACATCGCGCGCAAGCACTACACGGCGAAGTGGATCGAGGACCGGGTCAAGGAACTCGGCGATCTGAAGTTCAACGAGCTCGGGCTGCACTTCTCCGACGACCAGGGCTTCCGGATCGAGTCCGACAGCCACCCCGAGGTCGTCTCCCAGCCGCATCTGACGAAGGCCGAGGTCAAGCGGATCGTCACGCTCGCCGAGAGCCGCCACATCACCGTCGTGCCCGAGATCGACTCGCCCGGGCACCTTGGAGCGGTCATCGCCGCCCATCCGGATCTGCAGCTGCGCAACGCGCAGGGCGTGGCGACGAGGGGCGCGGTCGACATCTCCAAGCCCGCCGCCGCGCAGATCGTCGACGACCTGCTCAACGAGTACGCCGGTCTCTTCCCGGGTGATCAGTGGAACCTCGGCGGGGACGAGTACCAGGCGCTGACGGTGTCCAGCCCGGCGACCTCCTATCCGCAGCTCTCCGCCGCCGCCAAGAGCAGGTACGGCTCCGGCGCGACCGTCGCCGACCTGACCACCGGCTGGCTCAACGACCGCGCCGACACCGTCCGCCGGCACGACCGGACCATGCGCGTGTGGAACGACGGGTTCTTCCGGGGTACGTCCGTGCAGCCGGCCAAGGATCTGCGGGTGGGGTACTGGACCGGCAAGGAGATCGGGGCGCGGCAGCCGGTGGAGTACCTGAGCGCCGGGCGGAAGCTCGTCAACTACAACGACGAGTTCCTCTACTACGTGCTCGGGCAGCCGAACAACTTCGTCTACCCGACCGGGCAGCGCATCTACGAGCAGTGGACGCCGCTCGTCGTGCGCGGCACACAGGCGGTTTCGTCGAGGTACGACTCGCAGATCCTCGGCGGGTCCTTCGCGGTGTGGTGCGATCTCGCGAACGCGCAGACACAGGACCAGGTCGCCGCCGGGATCCGGATGCCGCTGCGGGCGACCGTGCAGAAGCTGTGGGATCCCGGGCGGCCCAAGCTGACGTGGGCCCAGTTCAGGACGCTGGCCGGCAAACTCGGCTGACGCCGGACTTCGACACCGACGCTTCTGCGCCGGGACTTCTTGCCCATACCGCTGCGAACTGCCGTACGACTGTGGTGTATTCGGCGCGAGCCGAAGCAGAGACAGCCGTGGGGGAACGGGACATGGGCTACTGGGGGTACTACGTCGTGGGCCGCAGCGAGCGGCCGCTCACCGAACTGGACGCGCTGGCCGGCGCCAAGGACATGGAGTTACGGGTCGAGGCGCCCGGCGGCTGGCAGGTGTGGGAGTACCCGAGCGGGGACGGCGAGGTCGGGAACATGAACGTCCTCGCCGCGCAGAGCGGGGCGCCCGCGCTCTTCGGGTACGTCATGGACAGCGCGTCGGTGGTCGTGGAGGCGGCGGCGCCGGAGAGTGGCGCGTGGACCACGTGTCTGGCGCGGGCCGCGATGGCCGGGTACCTGAACGCCGGGAACGAGGGGCTCACCCTCGAGGACTACTTCCTGGAGCCGCGCGACGCGGCCGAGCGGGCCGTCGCCTGGGCCGCGGAGGCGGGGCACGACGTGGACGCCGGGCCGCTGGTCGACGTACTGACCGCGGATCCCGACCCGTTGGCCGAAAACCTCTTCTTCCGGCTGCTCGACCGGTTGGGCGTGGTGCCGCTGTGACACTCCCGGGCCGTCGCACGCAGTAAGGGGAAGTGCGGGTTCCGTCATGGATGACGCCCGTCGCGCCTCGCGGACGCGCCGCAGAAGGAGGGCCGGATGAGTCTGGTGGAACTGATAGCTCAGGCCGACGAGCGTGGGCTGGCCGCCAGCGGGTTGGCTTGTTTGGATCGGTGCGTGCCGCTGCTTGGGGCCGACGACGAGGTGCTGCGGCCGTTGTGGGGGTGCCTCGCGGACGACGGTGACGCTGGAGAGTGGGGCGGGCGGCTGGAGCAGGTGCGCGGGAAGCTTGCCGGGCCGGAGGCGTACGCGGAGTCCCTTGAGGACGGGGCGGCGTTGCTGGCGCGGCGGATGCTGGCGGCCGCGCCGGTGGAGCGGGGGGCTGCGGAGGTGCGGGTGTGGGCCGACGCGTGTTCTGTCGCCGCCTTGCAGATACATCGGATGCTGGATCCGCTGGATGACGACGGGTCGTCCGTGGATGCGCGGCGGGAGGGGCGTACGGAGGGGATCTCGCCGTTGGTCGCTGCGGAGTTGCGGCGGCAGGTGACGGTGCTGGAGGTTCTGGCCGGGCATGGTGCGGGTGGGCTGCGGCGGGCGCTGGAGGTTTCGACCGAGGGGCGGCGGGTTTTGCGGGCGGTTGTATCGCGGCGGGCTCGTACGTTTCGTGGGTAGTTGGGCGGGTGCGGCTGTGTGGGGGCTTGTCGCGCAGTTCCCCGCGCCCCTGAAGGCGCCTGTAGTTACCCGAGTTCTCAGTCGATGAGCCACTTCACCACCGCGTCGCCGTACTCCGCCGTCTGTGCGTAGAACGCCGTCAAGTCCCGGTGGGTCGAGGCGAAGACGCTTCTTGCCTCCTGCTCCGATTCCGTGCCGCCGTAGCGCGGGAGTAGTTCGTCGCGGGCCAGGTTCCACAAGGACTCGAAGTCCGTTGACGTGAGGAATGTGGCCACCCTGGCCGTCTGTGCCGCCGTCAGCATCAGGAAGGGCGGGGCTTCCTTGTCGGGGTGGGGTATCGGGCAGCCGCCCAGGACCACATGTGTGCGTGGGCCCTCCTCCGGATCCGCGCCGGTGTAGAGGACGTCGTGGTCGGCGTAGCGGCGGTCCAGGAACTCCTCGCGGTGGCGGTCCACTCGTTCGCGCACCGCGTTCCAGTCGTCCTCGAACAGCCGTTGCATCCAGTTCGCGCTGTTGCGCAGGGCCGAGGGCGGCACCGCGCGGAGGTGGAAGTACACGTTCATCAGTGAGAGGAGCGCACGGAAGGGGCGAAGCGTCACTCCCGGGCGAAAGCCCCATGTGAGAGGGGACTGTGGCCGTCGTGGGGTGGAGCTGGGGCGGTCCTGCACCGGTCCGGGGGAGTCCCCGGAATCCACGTGACGCGTCGCTCCTCCCGAGCGCTGTCCCCGGTGTGACGACAGCGCAGCAAGTGACGACAGGACGGCCCTCGGCCGCGGCCAAGCCCGCACGCTGGGCGGCCGACGCGGTGGCGACGATGCGCGAGGGGGCGCGGCTGCGCCTCGACTACTCGGCGCAGAGTCTGTGGCGGGTGGACCGGGTGATCGAGGAGATACGGCGGGAGGGCGCGCCGTACGCCGCGGTGGAGAGCGTGCTGCGGGGGCTCGGCGCGTACGCCGGTGAGGTGGTCGTCCGGCACACCGGCGGCGAGTGGTGGGCCGGCGGCGGCGAGTACTGGGTGCGGACGCCGGACGGGCGGCTGTGGGACCCGCTCGACGAGGCCCGGCGGTGCTTCTTCGACGACGGTTCGCTGCGGCTGCTGTGCCGGGACGCGACCGGCGGCCCGCAGGGACCCGCGTAGGCAAAATCGGCGTAATAAGAGACGCTGGCGTTCCCAAACGGCGGATCCTGGAGGGAGCATGGAGTCGACCTCGGGACGGTACGACTCGGCTCGATTCGGGAGGCCTCCATGGCCGAGAACCGCCGCTGGTGGGCGCTGGTCGTCATCGCGCTCGCCCAGTTGATGGTCGTCCTCGACATGACCATCGTCAACATCGCGCTGCCCTCCGCGCAGGCCGACCTGAACATGTCGGACGGGAACCGGCAGTGGGTCATCACCGCGTACACCCTGGCCTTCGGCGGACTGCTGCTGCTCGGCGGCCGGATCGCCGACCTGGTCGGGCGCCGGAACACCTTCGTGATCGGCCTGCTCGGCTTCGCCGCCGCCTCCGCGCTCGGCGGGGCCGCCGCCAACTCCGGGATGCTGTTCGGGGCGCGGGCCCTGCAGGGCGTGTTCGCCGCGCTGCTCGCGCCGTCCGCGCTGTCGCTGCTGGCCACGACGTTCACCGACCCCAAGGACCGGGGCAAGGCCTTCGGCATCTTCGGCGCGATCATCGGCGCGGGCGCCGCGGTCGGGCTGCTCGCGGGCGGGATCCTCACCGAGTACCTCGACTGGCGCTGGTGCCTGTACGTCAACATCCCGATCGCGCTGGTCGCCTTCTTCGGCGCGCTCGCGCTGCTGGAGGTCGGCGAACGCCACCCCGACGCCCGGCTCGACGTGCCGGGCGCGCTGCTCGGCTCGGCCGGCATGCTGTCGATCGTCTACGGCTTCTCCGAGGCGGAGTCGCGCAGTTGGCACGACGGGCTCGTCGTGACGATGCTGGTCGTCGGCGTCCTGCTGCTCGGCCTGTTCGGGCTGTGGCAGACCCGGGCGAAGGTGCCGCTGCTTCCGATGTCCGTGGTGAAGGACCGGCAGCGCGTCGGGGCCTTCCTGACCACGCTGTTCGTCACCATCGGCATGTTCGGCACCTTCCTCTTCCTGACCTACTACCTTCAGGGCGTCCTCGGCTGGTCGCCGCTGAAGACCGGCGTCGCCTATCTGCCGATGACGGTCGCGATGGTGATCGGCTCGACGCAGATCGCCGCGCGGCTGCTGGGCAAGGTGCCGCCCCGCTTCCTGCTCGTGCCGGGACTGCTGGTGGCCGCGGGCGGGCTCGCGATCATCGCCCAGGTCGGCGTGGAACCGGCGTACGCCTCCCATGTCCTGCCCGGCATGATCATGCTGGGTCTCGGCATGAGCACGGCCATGATGACCTCCGTGTCGCTGGCCACCGGAAGCGTGGCGCCGCGCGACTCGGGCGCGGCCTCCGCGACCTTCAACACCGCCCAGCAGGTGGGCGGTTCGATCGGTACGGCGCTGCTGAACACCATCGCGGCGAGCGTGACCGCGCGCTATGTGACGGCCCACGCGGGCCCGGGCGTCGACAAGCGGCTGCTCGCGGCGAAGGCCACCGTGCACGGCTTCAACGTCGCCACCTACTGGGCACTGGCCGCGCTGCTGCTGGCCGCGGCGATCGCGGGCGTGGTCGTGAACGCGGACCGGGCGCCCACCCCGCAAGCCGCGCAGGAGCGGACGCCCGAACCGGTCGATACGGCTACTTGAGACCGGCTACTTGATGTAGACCAGGCCGTCCGTCGTGATCGTCGGGCGGCCGCTGGTCGCGACGACCACGATCTTCACGGTGTGCTTGGCACTGCTCGACCAGGTCTTCGTCCAGATCGCCTGACGGTAGGCGGTCGTCGAGGACTTCAGGTCCACCGTGCTCACCTTCACGCCGTCGACGTAGACGTACGCCTGACCGCTGCTCGATGCCCGGCTCACCACCCAGGAGGCCGAGCGCCCGGTGAAGGTCCAGCTCAGGCTCGCTCCCTTGGAGCTGCTGGAGTACGACTTCCCGCCCAGGTAGCTGGTGGACGAACGGCTCGTCCAGGTACCGGACTTGGTCGCCGAGGTCTCCTGGAGGATCACCGGCGTGAAGGACGGCGAGGAGGTGCGGGTGTTGCCCGCGTAGTCGTACGCCTTCATCGACCAGGTGGACGCCGTACCGGACTTGGCGGTCCGCTTGGAGCTGGTCGTGGTCGGGCCGAAGGTGGCCGTCGTCGGCGTCAGCAGGCTCACCGACTTCAGTGCCTGGCTGTCGGCGGCCTTCCAGCCGAGGGTGACCGGGACGGCGGTGGTGTTGACCGTGCCGGTGCGCAGGGAGAGCTTCGGCGCGGTGGAGAAGGTGGGTGCGGTGGTGTCCGTCACGACCTTCACGGCGGCCGTGGTCGTGGTCTTGCCCGACTGGTGCACGGCGCGTACGGCGACGGTGTGGCTGCCCGCGGCGAGCGTGGCGCCGACCGAGCCGGCCGTGCCGGAGGCGGAGGCGGCGACCTGGCCGTCCACCAGCAGCTCGAACTTGGAGATCAGCGAACCCGGCGTGGTCGTCGACCACTTGGCGGTGATCGCGCCCTTCGTGTAGTACGTCGAGCCGGACAGGCCCGCGCCGGACAGCGAGGTCAGCTTCAGGCCCTGGACCGGGCCGGACGCCCAGGCGCGGACGGTGGGCAGCTGGTCGTAGAGGGAGCTGCCGGGGCACTGGGTGTTGTAGCCGTCGCGGTGGCCGGAGATCCGGTTGAAGGTGTACGAGCTCCCGCTGGTGAAGCTGGTGCCGAAGTAGTTCGTCTGGGTCGCGCCCGCCTTGAGCTGGACCGTCGAGTTCGGGTCCGCGTCGTACTGGCCGAGCTTCCAGGCGGCGATCCGGGCGACCGACTCCAGGGCCGCGTTGCTGGCACCCGTGGTCGTGTAGTCGCCGAGCACTGCGATACCGGCCGACTCACGGTTCCAGCCGTAGGTGTGCGCGCCGAGCACCGGGAGGTCGACGCCGCCCTTGCGGCCCTCGAAGATCGTGCCGCACTTGTCGACCAGGAAGTTGTAGCCGATGTCGTTCCAGCCGTTGGTCTGCGTGTGGTACGCGTAGATGCCCCGCACGATCGCCGCGGAGTCGGCGCACGAGTAGTCGTTCGTGCCGTCCGTGTGGTGCACGAAGACGGCCTTCACGTCGGTGTTGTACTCCGACGGGTCCGGGCTGAGCGACTCGTCGGCGCCCCAGTCGGCGCGCGAGGTGATCGGCGGCTCGGGCACGGTGGACGGCGGCGCGGTGGGGGTGCTCGTGGTGGCCGACGGGGTGGCGCTCGGGGACTCCTCGACCACGAACGCGGCCGGGGCGGGTGCCTTCTGCTCGGCCGCGGT
This sequence comes from Streptomyces sp. NPDC047081, assembly GCF_040643775.1. Lineage (NCBI taxonomy): Bacteria > Bacillati > Actinomycetota > Actinomycetes > Kitasatosporales > Streptomycetaceae > Streptomyces > Streptomyces sp. NPDC047081. The sequence goes on from NZ_JBEYUY010000023.1 coordinate 108,515, forward strand.
CGCCACGCCCGGGTCGACCAGGTTGACCTGGAGGCCCTTGGGCAGGCCCGTGCTGGTGGAGCCGTCCTTGTGCACGACCTGGACCTGGACGCCGTCGGAGGGGCCGACCCACAGCGGCTCGGAGGCGCCGCGCGCGTCGGCGTCGGCCTCCGGGTCCTGCAGCGGGTCGACGTCCGCCTCCAGGTCCTTCCAGGCCGTCCACTCGCCGGTCTCGACGCTGCGGGTGCGGACCTGGGCGGTCCCGTGCAGCCGCGCCTTCGCGCCCGTCCAGGAGACGCCCAGCATCGAGAACTGCTTGGTCTCCGTGCGCGGCAGCTCCCGCTTGCCGCTCGCGGTGTCCTTCAGCGACAGGTCGTACACCTTCACCGGCCGCTTGGCCTGCCCCACGGCCCCCTGGCCGGAGGACGGGCTGGCGACGGCGTACGACACCACACCCCCACCGCCCAGGACGACCGCCCCCAGCGTCAGCCAGGCCCGCTTCTTCATGCTCAGCGGTCTGTACGCACGCGTCCCACGAGGACTCAACTACCCCACCCCTAGAAAAAGACCATGACTGCCACACCTGTCACACAGGTGGCACTTACAACTCAGCGTCGACCTCTGGCCAAACGTCACACCTTTCGCGGCCCGTGACGTTCCCGGCCCCATATCCGCTTGCTGAACGGGGGGTGGGGAGCCTCCCGCAGGTCGAGTCAGGGGTGGGGACCATGAACAGTGCAGGTGGGCGCGTTCCGGGAGCGGGCGGAATGCGGGGGTGCGCCGCGGGCTTCGTCGCCCGCGTCACCGCCCGCAACCGACTTCCGCTGGACTACTCCGAGCCCAGCCTGCGGATCGTCGACTTCCTGATCGACGGCCTGCGCAAGGGCGGCGCCGACCCGGAAGGGGCCCGGGACACGCTGTTCGGGCTCGGGGCGTACGTCGGTGAGGTGCTGGTGCGCCGGGCCGGGGCGGTGTGGGTGGACCTCGATGCCGACCAGCGGGCGTGTTTCGGCCAGCCGGTCGGCGTACGGATGCCGGACGGGCGGGTGTGGAACCCGGTCGGCAAGGTCCGCAACCGCTTCGAGACGGGCGGCGCGGAGGATTCCCTGCGCACGTTCTACCTGACCCTGCACGGCCGGTCCCGCCCGTCCCGCAGGCCCCCTGTGACACTTCCGTGATGCCGGACGCAGAGGTCAGTGGAGGCGTGCGCACGGACGGATGGCGCGCGGCGCGGGTTCGGCAGAGCCCCCTTCGCACTCGTACGGACGAGGACAGTTGTTGGGCCAGGGACGGGAACCCCGCCGCGCACAGGCTTACGACGGGGAGCTGGGCGCGGCCGTCGCGCGGGCCCAGGAGGGCGACGAGGCCGCGTTCGCGGTGGCGTACCGGATCGTGCAGCCCGGACTGCTCGGCTATCTGCGCGGGATCGTCGGCGAGGACGCCGAGGACGTGGCGTCCGACGCGTGGCTGGAAATCGCCCGGGACCTCGGGCGGTTCAAGGGCGACGGGGCGGGCTTCCGGGGCTGGACGGCGACGATCGCGCGGCACCGGGCGCTGGACCATCTGCGCCGGCAGAAGGTACGGCCGCGGTCCTCGGCGCTCGAACAGGACGTACTGGAGCTGCCGGGCCCGGCCAGCACCCACGACCAGGCCCTGGAGGCGCTGTCCACCGAGCGCGCCCTGGAGCTGGTCCGCAGCCTGCCGCGCGACCAGGCCGAGGCGGTGCTGCTGCGCGTGGTCGTCGGCCTCGACGGCCCCGCCGCGGCCCGAGTCCTCGGCAAACGCCCCGGCGCGGTACGCACGGCGGCCCACCGGGGCCTGAAGCGCCTCGCCGACCGCCTCGGCGGCGCAGGTGTGACGAATGAGGATCCCCGGACGCTGGGGGAGTCGAAATGAACGACAGCGACGGCATGAACGTCAAGGGCCGCGGTGGCGGTGGTCGCGGCGCGATCGGTCGCAGCGGCGGTGTCGGTCGTCGTGGCGGTGGTCGGAGCGCGGGCGGTGGTTGTGGTCCGGGTGTCGTTGATCGGGTGAACGCTCGTGGCGGGTGGGACGTCATGGGTGGCAGGAGTGGTGGCGGCGGACGGTCGTCGTACATGGATGGATACGGATACGGACATGGGTGAGCGGCGGAGCGACGGTGGGGCGCATGGCCCTCGGCGCGTGCACGCCGGCGCCGTGTCGGGCCCCGAGGACCGGGCGGCCGGCCCGGCGCTGGAGGAACTGCTGGCCGGTGCGATGCGCCCGGAGGCGGTGGACACCGCGGCCGAGCAACGGGCGGTGGCCGCGTTCCGGACAGCCCGGGACACGGGTGCGCTCAAGGCGCGGACCCGGCGCCGCGACGACTGGCGGCCGCGCGAGCAGCGCCGTACCCGCCGCTCCCTGAAGGCCACGCTCTCGCTGGCGCTGGCCGGCCTCACCCTGGGCGGCGTCGCGTACGCGGCGATCGGCACGGGCGGCGGCTCCACGCACGACGACGGCCACGCGGCCCGGCAGCGCGAGCACCAGCCGACCGGCCCCTCGGCCTCCGCCCCGACCACGCCGGGCGCCTCCGCCACACCGGACCGCCCGGCCACCGCGAAGGACACCGCGGCACACTGCCGCGCGTACGAGAACGTCAAGGACAGCGGCAAGGCCCTGCAGTCCACGGCCTGGCAGCGCCTGATCGAGGCCGCGGGCGGCGAAGAGAACGTGGCCGCCTACTGCGCCGCGCAACTGGGAGAGCCGACGGCCACAGCATCGGCAACCAAGCCGGGCAACAGCGATAAAGCCAACAAGGCCGCCAAGTCGGACGACTCCGACGCGACCGCGAAGGCGAACAACGGCAAGAGCGCCGACAAGGGCAACGCCAAGAACAACTGACCCTGCGGGCCCATCAGCGCCTCGCGGATCGCCTCGGCCAGGTCGGTGTGGCCGCTTGCCGGGGCGGTTGTCGCGCGTTCCGACATAAAATTCGGTGAGTCGCGAAGAAGCCGATCCCGAGGAACCCGACGGCCGCCACCGAGCCGCCCACGGCCGTTGAACGGCTCGGCCCGACATGACGTATCAGGTCCTGTGGGCGGTATCGGGCCGTCAGGGAGTGTCGCCGGTGTGCGGTAGCCGGTGACCGGAGGAAGGGCTGAACAATCTCAGTGGATTCGAGCCGTCCCGCCGGCAGCGCTCTCCGCCTGGCCGCTCCGTCGGGCCAGGACGGGACCGGAAGCGGAACGCATGTCCCTCGGCAGGTGTCGGGCCTGGACGGTCTCCGTGGTCTGGCGGCACTGTACGTCGTCCTGTTCCACTGCTGGTTGTACACCTTCCCGGGCTACCCGAACAGTTCGGCGCCGCCATGGCTGGACGGCCTGATGTTCGGGCGTCTCGCGGTCGTCTTCTTTCTGGTGCTGTCCGGGTTCTCCCTGGCGATCTCCCCGGCGCGTCACGGCTGGCGGTCGGGTGGCGTCGGCCAGTTCCTGCGCCGGCGCGCCTGGCGCATCCTGCCCCCGTACTGGGCGGCGCTGATCCTGAGCCTGCTCATTTCATGGTTCGTGGTGCCGGCATCGCACTTCGGGCCACCGACCGGCGCGACGGTGTTGGTGTACGGCCTCGTCGCCCAGGACATGGTCACCGCTCCGACACCGAATGGCGCCTTCTGGTCGATCGGGGTGGAGTCCGAGCTCTATCTGCTCTTTCCGCTTCTCCTGTTCGTCCGTCGACGGTGGGGCGCCGCGGTGTTGGCTGTGTGCGTGACACTTCCGGTGGTCGCCGGTGGGCTGATGGCGGCCAACGCATCCCCCGTGGAGGGCGACAACTGGCTCGCCCCGCATCTCGCCCCGGTGTTCGCCGCCGGCGTGATCGGCGCAGGGGCCATCAGTGCGTCGGACAGGATTCGACGTCTGCCCTGGGGATGGCTCGCTGTCCTGGCTGCGCTGCCCGTCCTGGCTCTTGGTGCCGTCCGGGGCTCCGTCTGGACGGTGAACCACTATTTCTGGATAGACCTCGCCATCGCCCCGGCCATGACGATGGTGCTCGCGGCGGTTGCCACCGGCAAACCCGCCTTCCTCGTACGGCTGTTGACCACGCGCCCCGTTCGCGGCCTCGGGAACTTCTCCTACAGCCTTTACCTGATTCATCTTCCGATCGTCATGGCCGTGATTCGCCGCGTGGCGCCGCACTTCGTGTCACCCGGGCTGCCCACATTCGGGTTCACGCTTGCCCTGGCGCTTCCGGTCTCAGTAATCGGCGCCTGGCTGTTTTCCAAGATCTTCGAGATCCCATTCAAGAAGAACAGATCCTGGAAGTCTTTGATCGCCGGGGGAAGTGAGGGGAAGTGAGGGGAAGCCTCACTGTTCGGCGGATTTCTGTCCGGAGGGGGTGACGGCGTACCACTCTCCGTCCTTCCCCTGGCCGTTGACCTGTCCGGCCTCTGTGTCGCCGATGTACCGATAGAGCGGCCAGCCGGCGAGGGTCAGCTGCTTCTCGCCGTTCCGGTGGACCGTACCGAGGAGGCTCTGCTCGACCCCTGAAGTCTGTACGGAGTCCTGCACGATGACAGGTATCCACGTCTTCGTGCACGTACCGGCGCACGTCCACTTGGAGGGGGTCGGCTGGTCCTTGTCGTAGCGGTAGAGGGCCAGCCCCTTGTCGTCGGTGACCACAATGCCCACGCCGCTCATCGTCCTGGCCATCACGGATGTGGTCGTGGCCGGGTTCCCGCTCTCGGAGGTACCGGCGTCGCCCGGTGCTGAAGCAGCCGATGAGGAGGGCGCGGGAGCCGACACGGCAGGCGCTGTCGGAGCCGCGTTCGCGGGGCCGGTGCCGGTCGAGGAGCCGCATGCTGCCAGCAGGAACGCGGAAGCGAGCCCTGCGACCAGGTTCGGGACTGTGCGTCGCGGGATCAAGGAGTCGCCCTTCTGCAGGAGCCGTATCTGCTTGCTCCCTTGGTACGTAGGCGGGCTCTCTCCCTCTCAGCCACCGGTGTCCACTGACTCAGTCTTGACCATCTGCGGAATCCCCGACCCGCCTCGGCGCACGTCGGTGCGCCGAGGCGGGTCAGGTCGCCGGGCGCCGGCTACTGCGCGAACACCCAGCCCTGGTTGGCCGACCCGTCACAGGCGAACTGTTCGGCCACCGCGCCGCTCGACGTGCTGGCACCGTCGATGCCCAGGCACAGGCCGCTCTTGCGGTTCTTCATCTCGAAGACGGTGTCCGAGCGCCAGGTGATCAGCCAGTCCTGATTGGTGGCGGAGGAACCGGTCGCCTGGATGGCCGCCGCGCCGGCCGACGTGCTGGCGCCGTCGATGCCCATGTTCAGGCCCGAGCCCTGGTTCCAGAAGCTCACGTAGCTGCCGTCCGCGACGAGCGCCCACAGCTGCGTGGCCGAGGTGTTCGCCGGCTCCTGGACGATCCTGGCGCCGACGGCGGTGCTGCCGCCTGAAGGCTGCAGGTATTTCTGGGACTTGTAGTTCTTGACGTAGTACCACGAGATCGCGGCCAGGCTGTTCGTGGACGCACCGGTCGTGGACTTGACGTTCGTGGACGCCACGGGCGTCGGGGTGTCGCTCTGAGGCGACTGGGCGTCGGCGATCGCGGGACTCGCGACCGCCAGCAAGGTCCCGGCCAGAACCGCGCCGACGAGATTTCTGGTGCGTCTTATCCGCATGGTGCATCCCCTCGTTTTCGGTGCTCCTGGTGTTACCGCGGGTACTCAACCAGGCCTCACGGAGGGATCGCCAGAGTGTTCGAACACCTTGACTTGAAGCGCTTTCTTGACGAGTGCATGCCGGATGTGTGGCGACCCGGACGCCCTGCTCGCGGACCTCGCCTTCGCGGCCGGGGGTACGGTTTTCGGCCGCCACGCACACTCCGCACGACGCCGTCGAGCTTCTTCGCGGGAATGAGCGGTGCCGCCCAGCAGTGGACGGTCACGTCCACCGGGGCTCTGAGCCCGGGAGACGGCCGGGGCCGCCACCCCCCACAGGAGAGGCCCCGGCCGTCGCGCGGTCGGGCCGCGCGGCGGCCCGTACTTCCTACAGCGCCATGACTGCGGTTTCTGTCACACCCCGCATGTGAGCCGCCCCGTCACAAGGTGGTTGCAGGTTGTGCGGACATGGACGAGCAGCGGTTTCAGGTCGTAACGTGCCTTTCGCGCCGGACGCGGATGACGAGTGACCATCGCAGGCGACCGGCGGCCACAGCCGCGACCATCGACTGAGGAACCATCGGGTGCTGGGGGACGACGCGGAGCTGACCGCCGCGGTGCTTGCGGCACAGGACGGGAACGAGACCGCGTTCCGGACTGTGTACCGAGCGGTGCACCCGCGGCTGCTCGGCTACGTCCGCACCCTGGTCGGCGACCCGGACGCGGAGGACGTCGCCTCCGAGGCCTGGCTGCAGATCGCCCGTGACCTGGACCGCTTCGACGGAGACGCGGACCGCTTCCGCGGCTGGGCCGCCCGGATCGCCCGCAACCGCGCCCTGGACCACATACGCATGCGTGGCCGCCGCCCCGCGATAGGCGGCGACGAGACCGAGCTGACCGGCAAGGCCGCCGAGTCCGACACCGCGGGCGAGGCGATCGAGGCCCTGGCCACCGACCACACGCTCTCCCTCATCGCCAGACTCCCGCAGGACCAGGCCGAGGCCGTCGTACTGCGCGTGGTCGTGGGCCTCGACGCCAAGACCGCGGCGGAGACGCTCGGCAAGCGGCCCGGTGCCGTACGCACGGCGGCGCACCGCGGTCTCAAGCGCCTGGCCGAACTGCTCGGCGAGGATCCGGAATCGGCCGGCGGCCTGGACGCGCTGCCGCCCCAGCGAGAACCGCGCGGTCGCGCGGTGACGTCCGCGAGTGTGACGCATATGCGCGCGCGGACGCAGAAGGACATGTGATGGCCGACGAGCAGTACAGGTGGCTCAACCGCGAAACGGCGGAGGCTTTGCTGCGCGGTGAGTCACTGGAAGCTGTCGACGCGACCGCCCGTGACCAGGCCGAACGCCTCGCGAAGACCCTTGAGTCGCTCACCTCGCAGCCCTCCCCGAGCAGCGCCGAACTCCCCGGCGAGGCCGCCGCCCTGGCCGCCTTCCGCACGGCGAGGTCACGGACCCGGGCGCAGGAGTCCCGCGCGTCGGCGGACGTCCACGCTTCGGATCCGGCCCCCGCGCGTCACGGCCGCCCCGACCAGCCCGCCCCCGGCCACCGCACCCGCAGCCACGCCTCCGACGCCGGGCTCGTCCGGATCGGGGGTCGGCCCGGTGGGGACGACCGGCGCCGTGCCCTGAGCCGGCCCATGCGCTTCGGGCTTACGGCCGTACTGGCGGCCGGTATGGCCGGCGGGGTCGCCGTCGCGGCCACCAGCGGAATCCTGCCGATCGGCGGCGACGACCCGGCCCCCGGGGCTTCGGTCTCGGCCGCCGTCAGCCCGGACCGCCCGCTGATCTCGCCCTCGCCGAACGGCCTGCTGGGCAAGCCCACCCCCGACGGCTCGACCGGCGGCACCGCCACCCCGCAGCACACGCCCAGCCCCGGTTCGTCGGGCAAGCCCGGCGCCGAGGCCGGCGGCTGGTGGAAGCAGCACGCCCCGTCCACCTGCCGGGACGCGCTCGGCGGCAAGGAACTCGCGCCCAACCGCAAGCAGGCGCTGGAGACCGCGGCGGGCGGCCTGGCCCCCGAGCGGGTCTGGAAGTACTGCAAGCAGGTCCTCAGCGGCGGCGACGTCACCTCCCACGACGGCAAGAAGAGCGGCAAGGGCCAGGAGCGCGGCGTCGGCGGCCAGGGCGACCAGAACGGCCAGGGCAACGGCAACGGCCAGGGCGAGCAGGGCGGCGGCCCGAACAGCGGCGGCCAGGGCGGTGACGACGACGGCAATCACATAGCCCCCGGTGGGGGCGGCTCCGGCGTTGGTGGCGATGTCCAGGCCACCGTCACGCCCCTGTTGCCCGGGCATCTCCTGACGACCGAGTCCCCGACGCCGGCGCCGGACCCGACGTACAGCGCCCTCTGAGCCTGTCGCACCCCGGGTGACCTGCGATTTCGTATCGTCCGAAGTTTTTTCGGCCGGGCCAGTAACGTTTTCGGCCGCCTCCACGCAGTACTGAGTGAGCCGACTGGTCATCGGCCGTCGCACAGAGCCGGGGTTCCCCCCGTACCCACGGCTCGTGCACCTCGGCGCGGGCGGGACACGTTCCCCCGGTCCCGCCCGCGCCCCATACGTCACCAGTACACGACGACCTTGTCGCCGTTCCTCACCTGCGCGTACAGATCCGCGATCGCCGCCTCGTCCCGGACGTTGACGCAGCCGTGCGAGGCGCCGGAGTAGCCGCGGGCCGCGAAGTCGTACGAGTAGTGCACGGCCTGGCCGCCGCTGAAGAACATGGCGTACGGCATCGAGGAGTCGTACAACGTCGACCAGTGGTGGCGCGACTTCCAGTAGACGTGGAAGACGCCTTCGCGGGTGGGTGTGCCGGTCGCGCCGAAGCGGACGGACATCTCCGAGACCGTGCGGCCGTCGATCATCCAGCGCAGGGTGCGGGTGGTCTTGTCGATGCAGAGCACCCGGCCGGTCAGGCACCGCGGATCGGGTGCGCCTGCCGGCTGCCCGCCCATCAGGTACAGGTCCCACTTGCCGGGCTCGTGCGTCATCTTCTTCAGCCGCTGCCAGGTGACGGTGTCCGTCTCGCCGGTCTTCGGCAGCCCGCGCTTGCCCTGGAAGCCCTTGACCGCGTCCTCGGTCAGGTCGTCGTACGTCCCCGTCGGCCCGTCGAAGAGCCACTGCACCTGGCGCAACCGGGCCTGCAGCTCACGCACGTCACGCCCCGAGTCGCCGCGCTTCCACAGCACGGGGGCCCCGGCGGCGGACGGGGCCTCGCTGTCCTTGTCGTCGGCCTTCGTCGAAGGGGACGACGAGGACGACGGGGGCTTGGTGCTCGGCAGCTCGATGTGCACGGGCGAGTGACTCTTGCCGTCGGCGCCCTGCACGGTGCATCCGCCCACGGCGACCAGACCCGCCGCCACCGTCACCGCGGCCGCGGCGCTCGCTCTCCCCATGCCCGTAGTACGCAACACGACCCCCGCCGTCTCACCGATGAGCACGCATGTCACTGGAGATGCTGCCCGCGGGCGACTGGTTGCGAACGGCGGCGCATTGAGGTGACCTGGACTGCGACAGGGCCGTCGGCGAGGGAGGCATGACACCCATGGCGCGTGAGTCGGAGTCCGGACTGCCCATCGAACCGGTCTATGGGCCCGCTGACCTGGCGGGCTGGGACCCGGCCGAGAAGCTGGGCGAGCCGGGCTCGTACCCCTTCACCCGCGGGGTCTACCCGTCGATGTACACGGGCCGCCCCTGGACGATGCGTCAGTACGCGGGCTTCGGCACGGCGACGGAGTCCAACGCCCGTTACCGGCAGCTGATCGCCCACGGCACCACGGGCCTTTCGGTCGCCTTCGACCTCCCGACCCAGATGGGCCACGACTCCGACGCCCCGATCGCGCACGGCGAGGTGGGCAAGGTGGGGGTGGCCATCGACTCGATCGACGACATGCGGGTCCTGTTCGACGGGATCCCGCTGGACAAGGTCTCGACGTCGATGACGATCAACGCACCGGCGGCGCTGCTGTTGCTGCTGTACCAGCTGGTCGCGGAGGAGCAGGGGGTGGCGGCGGACCGGCTCACGGGCACGATCCAGAACGACGTCCTGAAGGAGTACATCGCGCGGGGGACGTACATCTTCCCGCCGAAGCCCTCCCTCCGCCTCATCGCGGACATCTTCAAGTACTGCCGGGCCGAGATCCCGAAGTGGAACACGATCTCGATCTCCGGCTACCACATGGCTGAGGCGGGGGCGTCCCCCGCGCAGGAGATCGCGTTCACGCTCGCGGACGGCATCGAGTACGTCCGTACGGCGGTCGCGGCGGGCATGGACGTCGACGACTTCGCGCCGCGCCTGTCCTTCTTCTTCGTGTCCCGTACGACGATCCTGGAGGAGGTCGCCAAGTTCCGTTCGGCGAGGCGGATCTGGGCGCGGGTGATGCGGGAGGAGTTCGGCGCGCGTGATCCCAAGTCGCTGATGCTGCGCTTCCACACGCAGACGGCGGGGGTCCAGCTGACGGCCCAGCAGCCGGAGGTGAACCTGGTCCGGGTGGCGGTCCAGGGCCTCGCGGCGGTCCTGGGCGGCACCCAGTCCCTGCACACCAACTCCTTCGACGAGGCGATCGCGCTCCCGACGGACAAGAGCGCCCGCCTCGCGCTCCGCACCCAGCAGGTGCTGGCCTACGAGACGGACGTGACGGCGACGGTCGACCCCTTCGCGGGTTCGTACGTCATCGAGCGGATGACGGACGACGTGGAGGCGGCGGCGCTGGACCTGATGCGCAAGGTGGAGGACCTGGGCGGCGCGGTCTCGGCCATCGAGCACGGCTTCCAGAAGAACGAGATCGAACACAACGCGTACCGCATCGCCCAGGAGACGGACTCGGGTGCCCGTGTGGTGGTGGGCGTGAACCGCTTCCAGCTGGACGAGGAGGAGCCGTACGAGCCCCTCCGGGTGGACCCGGCGATCGAGACCCAACAGGCGGAGCGGCTTGCACGGCTGCGTGCGGAACGGGACCAGGCGGCGGTGGACTCGGCACTGGCGGCCCTGAAGAAGGCGGCGGAGGGCGAGGAGAACGTCCTGTACCCGATGCGGGAGGCGCTGCGGGCTCGGGGGACGGTGGGGGAGGTGTGTGGGGCGCTGCGCGAGGTCTGGGGGACTTACGTGCCCTCGGATGCCTTCTGAGCTGGGCGATTACTCCGTACGGGTGATCATGGGCGGAAGGTGCCCGTTCCCGGTTACGCTCATGAAGAGTGTTCCCGAAAGGAGGGTGCCGTGGCTGTGATGCTGCACGAGTCGTCGCTTTCCGATGCTGCCGACCGGCTCTGGGAGGAGCTGCCCGGGCACCGGGTGGAGATCCTCAACGGGAGCATTGTCGTGACACCGCCGCCGGATGGGCCGCATCATGTGACACTGTCTTGGTTGATCGTGGAGTGCCACAAGGCAGGAGATCGACGAGCCGGGCTGAGAACGGTGTCGGGTATCGGCCTATGGCTACCGACGGGACCCGAGGATTACGCCGTGCCGGACCTGGCCATCGTCGACGAAGATTTTCGGGACGCTCTGGTCGAGAAGAACTGCTACGACCCGCGTGTTTTCCGGTTGGTCCTGGAGGTGACCTCTTCCAACTGGACCAATGACACGGCAACCAAGGTCGATGTCTACGCCCGAACCGATGTCCCGGTCTACCTCATCGCCGACCGCAAGCACGACGAAGTCCTCCTCTACACCGACCCCGTCGACGGCAAGTACCCCGACCCCACCCGCTACAAGCGAGGCGAGTCCGTGTCCGTTCCCGAGTCCGTCGGTGTCGTCCTTGAGCTCTCCGTCGACATCCTCCTCGACGGCGACGACTGAAATACAGATGAGGGGTGTCGTACCCGCATGCGACACTCCTTCTCATGTTCGGCGTCATCGATCTCCCCACCTATCTGGCAGGACTCGTCCTGATCGTCCTGCTCCCCGGGCCCAACTCGCTGTATGTGCTGTCCGTCGCCGCCCGTAAGGGGATCCGGACCGGGTACACCGCCGCCGCCGGGGTCTGGTGCGGGGACACCGTGCTGATGACGCTCTCCGCCGCCGGGGTCGCGTCCCTGCTGCAGGCCAACGCCGTGTTGTTCGGGATCGTGAAGTACGCCGGTGCCGGGTACCTGACCTGGCTCGCGATCGGGATGATGCGGGCCGCGTGGGGGATGTGGAAGGCGCGCAGGGAGCAGGCCGTCGAGGAGAGCCCGGCGGGTGTCTCGTACGAGCGGCCCTTCCGGCGTGCTCTCGTCGTCAGCCTCTTCAACCCCAAGGCGATTCTCTTCTTCGTCGCCTTCTTCGTGCAGTTCGTCGACCCGGGCTACGCCTACCCCGCCCTCTCCTTCGTCGTCCTTGGCGCCTTCGCCCAGCTCGCCAGCTTCCTCTACCTCAGCGCACTGATATTCGGCGGCACCAAGCTGGCCGCCGCCTTCCGTCGCCGTAAGCGGCTTTCGGCCACGGCGACTTCGGCGGCGGGAGCGCTGTTCCTGGGCTTCGCGGTGAAGCTGTCGCTGGCCAGCGCCTAGCGGATGCCCAGTCGGGTGAGGTAGCCCGCGAGACCGGTCGAGGTGCCGCCCGCCCAGCCGACGTAACCGTCCGGCCGGACGAGGAAGAGGCCCGTGCCGTAGGACTCCTGCGGCGCCGGACCGCGTACCACCCGCACGGATTCCGGCAGCTCGGGCGCCTCCGTGCCGAAGGCCAGCAGCGTCCAGTGCGGTCCGCGCAGTGCGTCGAAGAGCCGCACGCCCTCCACCGTTCCGTCCGGCGCACGGTCGCCCGCCCGCACGTCGGACACGTCCGCCCGCGTCTCCTCCGTCAGCGACGACTCCCGGTATCCCAGCCCCAGTTGGACCGTCGCCGCACCCCGCTTGATCTCCCCGCGGTGGACGCCCGTCGAGATGCCCAGCATCTGCGCCGCGATCGGGCGCCGTTCCTCCTCGTAGGTGGACAGGAGCGACGCCGGTGCTCCGTCCCGCAGCACCGCCCCCAGCTTCCACCCCAGGTTGTACGCGTCCTGGATGCTGGTGTTCAGGCCCTGCCCGCCCGCGGGCGAGTGGACGTGCGCCGCGTCCCCGGCCAGGAAGATCCGCCCCGACCGGAAGCTGTCCGCGAGGGCCGCCCGGGGGCGGAAGTCCGAGGCCCAGCGGACCTCCGTGATGTCCTCGGGTGAGAGGTGCGAGCGTGCGGCGGCCACCTTGCGGATGCCGTCCAGGGACAGGTCGATCGCCGTGCCCTCCGGGAACTGCGCGACCAGCTGGAAGTCCTCCGTGCCGGCCAGCGGGCAGATCGCCATGTAGCCGACCTCGCCGTCCCCGCTCGGCGGGAACACATGCCAGTTGTCGCGGTCGAGGCCGTCGATCCGTACGTCCGCCACCAGGATCGGGTCCGGGTCGACGGTCTCGCCGGTCATGCCGATGCCGAGCGTCCGGCGGATCACCGAGCGGCCGCCGTCCGCCGCGACCAGGTACCGGGCCCTCACCTCCGGCCCCGACGCGAAGCGGACCGTCACCGTCTCCTCGTCCTGCTCGAAGCCGACGACCTCGCGGCCGAACTCGACCCGCCCGCCCAGCTCCTCCAGGCGCCCGAACAGGATCTCCTGCGTCCGCCACTGCGGCACCATCCACGGCACGTTGAACGCCGAGCCCGCCGACGCCGCCTTCACCTCGTCCTCGTCGAACATCTTGTGCTCGGCGACCCGCTTGCCGTCCTGCCAGATCATCCCGGTCGGGTAGCTCCCGCCGAGGGCGAGGATCTCGTCCAGCACGCCGAGGTCCTCCAGGACCTCCATCGTGCGCGGCTGGATGCCCTTGCCGCGCGAGCCGGGGAACAGCCCGTCCGCCTTCTCCACCACCACCGCGTCCACCCCGCGCCGCGCGAGGTCGATCCCGAGGGCCAGCCCGGTCGGGCCCGCGCCCACGACCACCACGTCCACCGTCTCGCTCATGATCCGTCTCCTTAACGCTGTTAAGTGCCGTCGACTCCGAGAGTGCCCTTAACGCTGTTAAGCTGTCAAGCGTGAGTACGGAGAAACGCGCGCCCCTCGACCGCAAGCGGGTCGCCGACACCGCCCTGAAGCTGCTGAACGAGGTCGGCCTGGACGGCCTGAGCCTGCGTGTCATCGCCCGCGAGCTGGACGTCAAGGCACCCGCCCTGTACTGGCACTTCAAGGACAAACAGGCGCTGCTCGACGAGATGGCGACGGAGATGTACCGCCGGATGGTCGCCGGGGCGGCGCTGGACCCGGACGACACCTGGCAGGAGCGGATGCTCAAGGCCAACCGCGGGCTGCGCGCCGCGCTGCTCGGCTACCGGGACGGCGCGAAGGTCTACAGCGGCTCACGGTTCACGGGCACGGAGCACGCGCGCGAGATGGAGGAGAACCTGCGGCTGTTCACGGCGGCCGGGTTCAGCCTCGCCGAGGCCGCGCGCGCCGCCGCCACCGCGTACTCGTACACCATCGGTTTCGTCACCGAGGAGCAGGGCGTCCGGCCCATGCCCGACGAGCAGCGGGAGGGGTACGACGTCGAGGAGCGGGCCCGGCTGCTGGCCGACTTCCCGCTGTCGGCCGCGGTGGGCCGGGAGATCTTCCAGGGCTACGACGAGCGCTTCGAGGAGGGGCTAGCGCTCATCGTCGCCGGCATCGAGGCGCGGTATCGACGCTCGGGCTGACCGCGCAGGCCCGCCACCGCCGCTCACGCCGACGCCAACGCCCGCTTCAGCCGTGGCCCGAACGGCACCTCCACGAACCGGTGCAGCAGCCAGGCCAGGCCCAGCAGGGACAGCACGGTGAGCCCGAGCGTGACGTCCGCGGGCACGCCGAGTGCCGCGTGCAGCAGGCGGATGACCGACCAGCCCAGGTGCTCGTGGACCAGGTAGAAGGGGTACGTCAGCGCGCCCGCCGCCGTCAGCCACGGCCAGTCGGCCCACGAGAGCCGGCCGAGCGCGATCGCCGTGACGGCGGCGAAGCCGATGGTCACCACCAGCATGATCCCGAGCACCGACCGGTTGGCGAACGCGTCCGCGCTCGGCGCCCGCCACAGCCCCGCCACCGCGTGATGCTGCCCGATCAGCCAGCTCCCGGCCACGATCGCCCACGCGTACACGTCCCGCCGGTCGCGGTGGACCAGGTAGAGACCGACGCCGCCGACGAAGAAGGGCGCGTGCTCCGGCATCAGGACGATGTCGAGCAGCGGCTCGTGCGCGCCCCGCGCGACCGCCGCCGCCAGCGTCCAGCCCGCGCAGAACAGGATCACCCGCCGCCTGGTCGCACCCGGCGCCACGACCAGCAGGGCGAACAGCGCGTAGAAGCGGACCTCCGCCCACAGCGTCCAGCACACCCCGAGCACCCGGTCCGCGCCGAGCGGCTGCTGAAGCATCGTCAGGTTCACCAGGGCGTCACTCGGCGAGACGGTTTTGAAGGCGACCACCGGCAGCGCGAACACCGCCGTGACGAGCAGCACCGCAGCCCAGTAGGCCGGCAGCAGCCGGGCCGCGCGCGAGGCGAAGAACGATTTCAGCGGGCGGCCCCAGCCGCTCATGGAGATCACGAATCCGCTGATGACGAAGAACACCTGCACGCCGAGGCAGCCGTAGGCAAAATACGTGTGCAACGTCGGGAACTGCTCGCGTGCGGAGCTCCCCCAGGCCGTGCTCACCTCGCCGTCCCGGCCACCGAAGTGATACACCGCCACCATCAGCGCGGCGATCAGTCGCAGTCCGTCCAGCGCCCGCAGCCGGCCCCTGCACGATTGGCCCGAATCGTGAAGAAGGCTTGGTTGACGAGCAAACGATTCTCTCTCCAGTTCCAATCGGTTCACCTGAATGTCGTTTTCGCTACCTAATTTTTCCCAGCATCCCCCCTTAGCGCGGTAAACCCGTCGAGCGACTCGGTCATCCGCGGCTACTTCACAGCAATGACTCAGCATTGAGTTGGTCAATACCCAGGAGCGCCATGACGAGGGTCCAGAACAGACGGGCACGCGTACGCGGAGGGGAGCTGGACGACTGCCTGCGGGCCTGCGCCGCGCACAGCGGCAAACTCGTCGGCAGCATCGACCGCCGCCGCGTCGAACTCGCCGAGCAGCTGCGCAAGCTGCTCGTCGTGTGGGGCACGACGGCCGCAGGCGCACCCGCGCCGACCCCGGCCGGCGGTGCCACCGCGCTGCTCAAGCGTGCCGTGAAGGGCGCCGCGACCCCCTCCGCCACCATCGGCAACGAACTGCTCGACGCGCTTCTCGCCGTCGCCAACAAGGCTCTTGAGGCCGGCTACGACGACGAGCTGAACCTCGCTCTGATCATCAGCGACACCGTCCTCGCCCAGCGCAAGAACTCCCGCGCCGGCTGGCGGCTGCGCGCCCGCCTCCTGGAGGCCATCGGCGAAGAGGCGGAGGCGCTGGAGGCGTACGAGAAGTACCTGGAGCTCACCAACGACGACGGGTTCGGCGTCAAGAACCGCATCGCCGGCCTGCGCATCGCGGGCGAGAAGGAGCGCGAGCTGCTCGCGCTGCTGCGCCGCCAGTCCCCGCGCGCCGAGGAGTTCACCCGCCGCCCCGCCACCGACGTGTGGGCCGAGGGCCTCGCGGCGCACGCGGTCGGCGACTGGGCCGCGGCCGAGCCCCGCCTGGTGGGCGCGCTGCTGAAGCTGGCCGACGAGGAGGCTCCGGTGGGCGACCGCCAGGAGCTGCTCAGCCAGTACCTGGACCTGCGCACCACCGCCCCCGGCGTCGACCTTCCCGCCCTCACCGAGGCCCTCGCGCTCTACGCCGAGCAGCGCCGCGCCCGGATGCGCGGACCCGTCGCCGACCCCACCATCGGCGGCGTGCAGTGGATCAGCCTGGGCGAGTTCCGCAACCAGATCGCCGGCAAGTCGATCTGCCTGATCGCCAACTCCGGCCGTGTGGGCGCGAGTTCGATGGGCGCCGAGATCGACGCGTACGACCTGGTCGTCCGCTTCAACTCGTACAAGATCGACCCGAAGCACACGGGCAGCAAGACGGACATCCACGCCACGATCCACAAGCACGGCTTCAACTGGGAGAAGCAGGTCACCACCCGCCTGGTCTTCGGCGGGATCTCCGGCGACTGGAAGTACTCCCTGCGCAACCGCCTGGTGCCCGGCGCCCAGACCTTCCTCGGTGACGAGTCGCTGCGCTGGCCGATGCGCAACATCGGCAAGGTCCCCGCCGAGGCCTGGTCCGGCATCCCGACCACCGGCTTCAACATGCTGTGGCTGCTGGACTTCCTGGACGTCAGCCCGAAGCTCGACCTGATCGGCTTCGACTTCTACGAGAGCGGCGCCTACCGCGTGCAGGAGGCCATGAAGCTGGCCATCACGTCCGTGCACGAATACACCAGCGAGAAGGACTGGGTCATGCAGCGTGCCCAGAGCGTGACCGACATGAGGATATCCCTGCGATGACGACCACCACCCTGTCCGCGGCCCAGGGCCCGGTGACCGACGCCTCCGCGCTCACCGGCAAACGAAAGATCGCCTTCGCGAGCTACGTCGACGAGAACTACCTGCCCGGCTTCCTCGTCCTGCTGCGCAGCCTCGCGCTGTCCAACCCGGGCGTGTGCGAGGACTTCGTCGTCCTCTACGACGACCTGCGCCCCGGCTCGATCGCGCAGATCCGCGCCCTGCACCCGCGGATCGTGATGAAGCGGGTCGACGCCGACCACTACGACTCGTACAAGAAGGGCGACCAGGACAACTACCTTGTCCGCAAGGCGTACTTCATCCTGGACGTCTTCAAGATCCGGGAGTACGACACCGTCATCACCCTCGACACCGACATGGTGGTCCTGGGCGACCTGACCGAACTCCTCCAGCTGCGCGAGGGCCTCGCGGCCGTTCCGCAGTTCTTCTACGGGCAGCACAAGCTCAACTCCGGTCTGCTGGTCATCCAGCGCGAGTACCTGAGCGACGCCTTCTGCGCCAAGCTCGACAAGTGCGGCCGCTCCGGCGACTACGAGCTCGACAAGCACGACCAGGGCATCCTCAACTCCGTCCTGGACGGCGACTTCGTCCGCCTCGACGCCCGCTACAACTTCGTCAAGCGGCGGCTGTCGGGCGACCTGCCGGTCCCCGAGGACACCGCGATCCTGCACTTCACCGGCCGCCACAAGCCCTGGCAGGGCGGCGAGGCCGGGTACGCGCAGGCCGAGGAGCGCTGGCGCGAGTTCGAGCTGACCGACGCCGAGTTCCACGCCGCCTACCTGGAGCAGCAGGGCGGCCTCCACCACGACCTGCTCGTCCACTTCGGCACCCCGCACGTCGCCCGCACCGGCGACGTCGAGGTCGCCCGCAAGGTCGCCGCCGCGCACATCGCGAACGGCGACTACCAGGACGCCGTCGACGTCCTGTCCGGCGTGCGTATCCCGCTGGACGAGGCCTGGCCGCACGAGGTGCTCGGCCACGCCCTGATGAGCGTCTCGCGCTACGACGAGGCCAAGGCCCAGCTGCTGCTCGCCACGGCCGCGCCCAACCGGGCCGCGACCGCGTACGCCCGCCTCGCCCAGATCGCCTGGGTGCACGGCGACAACGCCGCCGCGCTGGGGCACGCCACGGCCGGCATCGCGGTCGACCCCACCCACCGGCCCAGCCGCCTGTGGGTGCAGCGCGCCGCCAGCGTCCCGGCCCAGGAACTCGGCGCCCCCGAGGACCAGTTGGCGCACGTCGCGTTCTACATGGACCGGCAGGGCAACGCGGGCGACAAGCTGCTCCCGGAGAGCGTCCGGCTCGGCTTCGGCAAGGACACCACGTCCCGCCGCTGGCACTCGGTCCACGCCCACCGCCTCTTCGACGAGCAGGCCCTGGAGCGGGTCAACGCCCGCCGCGGCCTGGTCATCGGCGGCGGCGGCCTGTTCATCCCGGACACCATGCCCAACGGCAACAGCGCCTGGCAGTGGAACGTCCCGGACGAGCTGATGGAGCGCATCGACGTGCCGATCGCGGTCTACGCGGTGGGCTTCAACGCCTTCGACGGCCAGTCCTACCGCGCCAACCGCTTCCGCGACTCGCTGCAGCTCCTCGTCGAGAAGTCCAGCTTCTTCGGCCTGCGCAACTACGGCTCGATCGAGAAGGTCCGGGCGATGCTCCCGGCCCGCCTGCACGACAAGGTCCGCTTCCAGCCCTGCCCGACGACGGTCACCCGCCAGCTGGTCGCCGGCTGGCAGGACCCGGCGTTCCGCGAGGACACCATCCTCATCAACGCCGCCTACGACCGCGCCGGCCTGCGCTTCGGCCACGACTACGACTACTTCCTGGCTCAAATGGCCAAGGCGGTACGGGACTTGGGCGAGCTGGCAGAGGTCCGGTGCGCGGCGCACTCCCTCGACGACGAGAAGATCGCCTTCGACCTGCGGCGCGAGCACGGCATCTCGATGCCCGTCATCCCGATGTACGACTTCGAGAACGACGAGATCCGCGACCTGTACGCGCGCACCAAGCTGGTCATCGGCATGCGCGGCCACGCGGGCATGATCCCGTTCGGCTGCGGCACGCCCATCATCAGCCTGATCTCGCACCCGAAGATGGCGTACTTCCTGCGGGACATCGAGCGCCCCGAGTGGGGCGTCTCGGTCCACGACCGGCACCTCGCGGCGCGTCTCGTCGAGCGCTCGAAGGACCTGCTCGCCGACCACGCCAAGACCGTGGCCGACGTGCACGGCCGCCAGCAGGAACTGTGGAAGATCACCGAGGCGAACGCCGCCGACCTGCGGGTCATCCTGGGCGGCTGAGGCATGGCGACAACTCTGGCCGACGACAAGGTCGTCCGGCCCGTGCCAAGCGGCCGCCGCTCACCCCTGTGGTGGGCGGCGGTCGCCGTGCCGTCCGCGGTGGCCGTCGTCTACACCGTGGCCACCCGTCGGCTCACGGGGGACCTGCACTACGTCCTGGCCGCCCTGCGCACGGGCGGCAAGGCCGGCTACTCGCCGTCCGAGGTCTTCACCCACCGCCCGTTCTTCTACCGGTGGTTCATCGCCCTCCTGGACGACCTGACCTCCTTCGGGAGTACGGCCGTCCGCGAGGCCCTGATGGGAGCGGCCGGCGTCCTGCTCGCCGCCGCGGCCGCGTTCGCCCTGTTCGCCGCGCTGCAACGCCGGGTCACCGGCCGGGAGGCGGCCCTCACCGCGGGCGCCACCGGCCTCGCGCTGGCGCTCGCGCCCCGCAACGACTTCCTCCAGCCGGAGTGG
Organism: Streptomyces sp. NPDC047081; assembly: GCF_040643775.1. Taxonomy (NCBI): domain Bacteria; kingdom Bacillati; phylum Actinomycetota; class Actinomycetes; order Kitasatosporales; family Streptomycetaceae; genus Streptomyces; species Streptomyces sp. NPDC047081. Next base: position 128,276 of record NZ_JBEYUY010000023.1, read on the forward strand.
ACCGCGGTGGTCCTGGCCGTCTTCGGCGTCGCCGCGGCACTCGGCCCCGAAAAGCCGTGGCGGGCGGCCCTGCTGGCGTGCCTCCCGCTGGGCCTCGCGGTGATGATGAAGTACTCCACCGCCGCGACCGCCGCCATCGGCATCCTGCTCGTGTACGTCGTCGACCGGGGCCGCGCGGTCCGGGCCGCCCTGATCGCCGTACCGGCGTCGGCGGCCCTGTTCGGGCTGAGCGCTCTCATCGGCTCGCACGAGCTGCAGTGGACCCACGACATGCCGCTGATCAACCAGTCGGCGCTCAGCAGGACGGGCATCCACCCGCACTTCATCCTCACCCGGTCCTACGAGTTCCTCGCCGACCGGGCCATCGCCACTCCGGTGCTGCTGCTCGCGCCGGGTGCCCTGCTGCTGGTCCTCAGCCGCGTCCGGGGCCGCTGGCGGCGGGCCGAAGTCCTGCTCGTAGCCCTGCTGATCGGCACCGCCGCCCTCGCGGTCGTCGTCGTGCAGGGCAACTGGTTCCTCTACCACGCTGCCCAGATGCCGGTCCTCGCCGCCGCCCTGTGGGGCCTCGCGCTGAGCGGCTCCCGCCGGAAGGTGCCGTGGTTCTTCGCCGCCGTGTCACTGGCGTACGGCGTGCTGCCCGTGTTGTACGCGCAGGCGCCCAAGGCAGACCAACGGCCGTACGTCATCTGGGCGTTCGGGCTCCTCGCGCTGCTCGCGGCCCTCGTGGACGCGGTGCTGGAGCGGCGGCCCCGCTCGGACGGTGTGGCGCCGGCCGTCCTGGTCGCCCTCACCGGCGTGGCGTGCCTGGCCGCGACCATCTGGCCCGGCTCCCCGCACCTCGTCTTCGACGGCAGGGTCACCGAGACCAGCAGCCAGTACCTGCACGAGATGCGGCTCACCCAGCAGGAGGCCGACCGGGTGCGGGCCGAGATGCCCGCGAACGCCCCGGTCCTCTACCTCGCCTTCGGCGACACCACGTACTACGTGGACCACGCTGCCCAGTGCCGCTACCCGATCTCGACCTTCCTCCAGCGCACCCGCTACCTCCCGGACGTGGCCGATCTCAAGTCGTATCTGGAGAACGCCGACTGCGTCGACCACCACCCGGCCCCGTACGCGGTCCTGGAGCGGCCGTGGTTCCGGCCGGGACTGGTCGACCCGGAGCTGTGGCGCCGTATCAAGGCGGTCTACGACTGCCCCAAGGCGGCGAGCCCCGGGTCGAGGATCGTGCTCTGCGTCAGGCGTTGAGGCCGAGCGACTCGGTGACCTTGCGGGCCATGGCCACCGAGTAGCTCTGCCCGCGGTCCTGCGGGTAGATCTGCGCCATCGTCGCCAGCGTGACCCGGCTCATGGGCGTCTCGTGGGCCGGGATCAGCGCACGGTACTCGGGCGTCACGACCGGCTGTGCGAACCCGGCCTTCGAGAAGTGCCACTCCTTGATCCAGGAGGCGTCGAACTCCGGGTTGATCTTCCGCAGATACGGCACGAACCGGGTCAGCAGCTCGCCCGGCTCGGTGGTGAACCGCCAGTCCTCGCGCTCGACGTAGTTGCCGACGTAGAGGATGTGCCGGCCGCCGTACACCGACGGGTCGATCATCCGGGTGTGCTCGACCACCGCGAGGAACGGGAAGCCGGGCTCGTTGATGTTGAGCCAGTAGTACGGGATCACACTGCGGTCCAGCTCCAGCACGAAGCAGGTCGCGCCCAGGTACTGGTTCTTCCACACGGTGTCCTCGGAGGGCAGCCCGGCGGCCTTCGCGAAGGCGGGCTGCGGGGTGGTGACGATCAGCCGGTCGAAGTCGTACGACGACCCGTCCGCGCACCGAACCACCGCGGGCGAGGCGTCGTCGTCCTGCCGTATCGCCTCCACCGCCTTGCCGAACTCGACCTTCCCGCCGCGCTCCTCGATGCCGTCCCTGAGGGCCGCGTAGACCCGCTCGAACCCGCCGTCCACGTAGCCGAGTTCGAAGGTCCGGCAGTGGATACGGGCCCACAGCCAGGCCATCGACACCTGCTCGGCACGGTCGCCGAACTTGCCCTTCAGCAGCGGCTCCCAGACGGCCGCGGTGGCCTTCTTCCCGGCCCACTTGCGCAGCCAGGCGAGGGCGGTGAGGTCGTTGAAGCGCTCGCCGTCGCGCACGGCCTTCAGCGCGGCCGAGGAGCCCGCGAAGCGCATGGCGTCGACGGGGGAGAACTCCGGGAAGCGGATCATGTCGAACGGGGTGGTGAAGTCGATCAGCCTGCCGCCCCGGTAGATGCCGGTGGTCGGCTTGTGGAAGCGCAGGGCCTCGCCCAGGCCCAGCTCCTCGATCAGGGCGATCATCGAGCGGTCGCTCCTGAAGATGTGGTGGTAGTAGCGCTCCAGCGGGACGCCGCCCACCTCCAACGAGGCGGCGAGACCGCCGAGTTCACCGGCCGCCTCCAGGACGGTGACCTGGTGGCCGGCGCGTACGGCGTCCCAGGCGGCGGTGAGGCCGGTGGCACCCGCGCCGATGATGCCGAGGTTCATGCGAAGCTCCACTTTCTGTTGAGCACGAACTGGAGCGCCAGGACCAGCGGCAGCGAACCCGCCTTGACCAGGTTGGCGTCGATCCCCAGGCCGTCGGTGAAGGCGAGGAAGAGCAGGTCGGTGAAGGCGATGCCGGTCAGGCCGACGGCGTAGAAGCGCAGGAAGCGGACGAAGAGCCGGTCGCGGCGCTCGAAGGTGAACTTCGCGTTCAGGGCGAAGTTGTTGGCGATGCCGAGGGTGGTGCTGATGCCGTTGGCGAGCTGCTCGTCCATGCCGGCGAGGTTGTGCAGCAGCAGGAAGACGACGAGGTCGAGGGCGACGCCGCTGCCGCCGATCAGGGTGTAGCGGATCAGCTGGCGGGAGAGCTGAGGTGGGGCGGTCGTGGCCTCAGCGGTCATCGTTCCCGCCGATCACCTCGCGCACCAGGTACAGCGGACGCCCCTGCGCCTCGCTGTAGATGCGCCCTATGTACGTGCCGATGACGCCCAGCGACAGCATCTGCGTGCCGCCCAGGAACAGCACCACGCACATCAGCATCGTCCAGCCGGAGACGGTGATCTCGGGGCGGAAGAACTTCATGCCGAGGGCGTAGAGGATGCCGAGCAGGGAGAGCGCGAGCACCACGAAACCCAGGCGCGTGATCATCTTCAGCGGGGCGGTGGAGAAGCTGGTCATGCCGTCGACCGCGAGGCGGGCCATCTTGCGCAGCGGGTACTTGGTCTCACCGGCGAACCGTTCGTCCCGGTCGAAGGCCACCTCGGTCTGGGTGTACCCCATCGAGGCGACGATCCCGCGCACGAACCGGCTCCGCTCCCGGTACTTGCGCAGCTCGTCGGCGACCTTGCGGTCCAGGAGCCGGAAGTCGCCGGTGTCCAGCGGGATGTCGACCTCGGTGGAGGAGCGCAGCAGGCGGTAGTAGACGTGCGCGGTGGCCTTCTTGAACGGCGTGTCCTGCCGGGAGCGGCGCCGTGCGTGCACGATCTCGGCGCCCTCCCGCCAGGCGTCGACCAGCTCCAGGCTGACCTTCGGCGGGTCCTGCAGATCGGTGTCCATGACGATCACCGCGTCGCCCGAGGCGATGTCGAGGCCCGCGGTGATGGCGATCTGGTGGCCGAAGTTGCGGGCGAAGTCGACGACCCGGACCCGCGGGTCCTGCTCGGCGAACTGCTTGAGCAGGGCCAACGAACCGTCCGCGGAACCGTCGTTGACGTAGACGAGTTCGAAGTCCAGCTCGGGCCGGGAGGCGAGGGCGGCGGTGAGCTCGGTGTGGAAGGCGGTGATGCCGTCCTGCTCGTTGTAGACGGGCAGGACGTACGAGATCAGCGGCCGCCTGGCCGGCACCGGCTCGACCGTCGCCAGCGTGACGGGGGCTATGTGCATTGGGGGAAGCTATGGACCTTCTGTTAACCGCGCCCAAACGCTCCGCGTCGGAAGGAGGGCTTCCCCGTTGCGCTTCACCTCATGGCGCCGGATTTCACTTCATTCCCACCAGCCGCTTGAGCCGCGCCACCGTCGACACCTTCGGCTCGGCCTCGTACGCCTTGCGCAGTTGCGCGAAGTGGTCGGCGCGGGTGCGGCTGAGGTACTCGTCGGTCTGCAGCGGCTTGGCGATGGACCAGGCTCGCTTGTGCTGCCCGTCGTAGTGGCAGACGAACGCCTTGGCCAGCTCCAGCACGGACTTGAAGGGGATGCCGTCGGTGTGGTCGCGGTCGACGCGGTCCTGGACGGCACCGATCAGCGCGAGCTTCTCGTCGACCGTGTAGTCGTCCGCGGCGATCCGCTTGAGCAGCTCCGCGGGGATCGGCTTGGTCACCTCGAAGGCGAGCGTGGAGCGGATCGGCGGTCCGGCGATCTCGATGTACGGCAGCAGGGCGCCCGTGCTGTGGTGCAGCCACGGCAGCCGCGGCCCGGCGAAGTCCTGGTGCAGGACGACCGTGCCGGGCTCCATACGGCTCAGGAACCGCTCGGCGACGCACTTGAAGACGTTGGCCGTCTTGGCGATGTCGATGTGCAGGAACTCGACCGGGCTGGTGTCGTCCGGGTCGGAGGTCTTCCACAGGTCGCCGGCGTGGATCTCCAGGAAGGGCAGGAAGGGTTCGAGCCGGCCGCGGAAGTCGTCGAGGAAGGAGTCGTCGTCCTCCGGCTTGTGGCCCGAGGTGAAGAACTTCTCGGAGGCGAAGGTGCCCTTGCCGACCCGGAAGAAGTCGTACGCGTGCAGCCGCCCCGTCTTCTTGGCGAAGGCCGGGTTCTCGTCCAGACCCATCGCCAGCGCGTACGTCGATCCGCCGCCGCCGGAGCCCAGCTCCACGATCCGGTCCTTGCCGGTGAGGTGGTGGCGCCCCACGAGGTACAGGAACTGGAGCTCCCAGGTGCTGCACTGGGTGTAGGGCAGGTCGTCCGGCAGCTTGACGCTGTCGAACTCGGAGTAGAGCCGGCCGAGCTTCGTCATGGAATGCCTCACGGAGGAATCGGTGGGGGCGGCTTCCGAGATCCTAGGGACCTGGAAGCCGCTTCACCGTTGAATCACAGGAGCGAGGTAAGTCTCACTCGGCATTTCCTCGGGCTTTATCGGCGATTTACTCGGCGTTTGCTCAAACCCGGGCAACCTGGTGGCTCTCCGGACCCTCCTACTTCTTCACGGCCTTCCTCAACGCCCGCGCCTGACGCACCACCCGCCGTGCCGTGGCGTTGCGCGGCAGGAAGGACAGCCGCTCCGGGATGCCGCCCGGCAGGCCCAGCGAGGTGAGCCGCTTGCGCTTGAAGTACCGCTTGGTGCGCGGGCCGTAGTGCTTCGCGAGGTAGCGCTCGGCCGCCGGGCGCAGGCCCGGGTGGATCTGCGGCTGCATGGTGAAGCTGATCGCGTCGACCAGCCCGCTCAGCGTGTCGGCCGCGACCGTCTCCTCGCCCCCCCGGCCCTCCAGGTCCGGGATCAGCGCGTCGGCGAGGACGGCCGGAACCCGGTTGCTGTTCTGGTACGGCGTCAGGCGGTCGAGCAGCGGCTCGGTGCCGATGCGGGCGACCGGCAGGCCGTAGAACGCGGACGCGGTGAACAGCGCGGTCGAGAAGCAGCCGACGACCAGCCCGGGCGGTGACTTCTCGAACAGCACCTCGGCGAGGACGGGCAGATCCAGGACGGTGAGGTCGACGCCCAGCTTCTCCGCCTCGGCCTCCAGGGCGCGGCTGTAGCGGGCCGGCGCGGTGGGGTGCGGCTTGAAGACGATCGACCGGTGACCGCGCTCGACCGCCCCGCGCATCATCCGCACATGGAGGTTCTCCTCCTCCTCGGGGGAGAGGATGTTCAGCGCGGACAGGTACTGGCCGAGCAGCAGCGCCGAGTCGGCCGGCAGCACCGGCAGGTCCTGGACGGATGCGGTGAGCTCGCCCATCGCCTTGAGGAAGGCCTCGGTCGGCACGATCTCCGCGGGCACCTCGAACTCGGTGAGCAGCACCGGCGTGAGACCGGGCACGAGGTCCAGGTGGAGCAGCCGCCGCACCCGGGTGCCGACCAGCGGGTCGAGCTTGTTGCGGGTGGGGCCGTAACTCATCAGGCCGTCGGCGTAGACGTGGATCGGGGCGTCGGTGAACAGCTGGGCCACCGTCAGCGCCGGGCTGACCTGGATCGACTCCAGGACCAGCTCCACCCGGTCGTCGTCCAGCTTCCACAGCAGCCGCAGATAGCGCTCGAAGAGCGGGATGTCGTCCGGGCGCGGGGCCCAGGCGCCGGGGTGGAAGGGGCTGATCGCCTCGTTCCAGGACAGCACCTCGTCGAAGTGGTCGCGCAGCGGCTCGAAGCCGGGCATCGCGTCGACCGGCGGGGTGGTCTCGGGCGTCGCGGAGTTGTTGAACACCAGCAGCAGCCGGCGGTCGCCCTCGGCCTCCGTGAAGCAGTCCGACTCCAGCGCGGCGGCCAGCGTGGTCGCGCCGTACAGCGTCGAGACGCAGAAGATGCGGGTGGTACGGGGCATCAGGCGGCCGCCTTCGCAGTGGTGACGCGGCGCCGCAGCCGCCGCAGCTTGGAGGAGCGGTGCATGTCCATCGTCTCCAGCACGTCGCCGAGCGCGTCCTGCGGCATACGCTTTATCGCCGCCGCGCTCATGGTCCGCAGCTGCTTGGCCACGGCGGGCTCCCACTTGCTCTCGTCGGCGAGGTGGTGGGCGATGATCGCGCAGTACGTCCGTACCGCCTTCGGCAGCAGCTTGTCCGCGTCCGGGTCCTGCGCCGTCTCCTCGATCACCTGGTCGAAGGCGCGGATGAAGTCGAGCTGGCGGACGTCGCCGATCTGGGTCAGCGAGGAGGCCACCCCGCGCCGGTAGAAGACGCCCAGCAGGCTGATCACGGCGAACGACTCCGCCTCGCGGTGCAGCTTCCAGATCCACGGCCGGTCCTCGGCCGTGCGCAGCCCGTCGGTGAAGTGCAGCAGACCCTTGTCGAGCAGCCGGCGGTGGTAGGCGCCCGCCCAGGCGTAGGCGTAGTCCACCGAGGTCGTGCGGTCCGCGGGCAGGATCGCCGCGCGCGGGTCGAAGGCCTCCCAGCGGCGCCCGATCGGCACTCTGTGCACCGTGCGCGCGCGGGCGGTCGCCTGCACATGGTCGGTACGGACGAAGTCGCAGCCCAAGTCCTCGATGGCGCCCACCAGTTCGGCGAGGTAGCCGGGGGCCAGCCAGTCGTCGCCGTCCAGGAACGTGAGGTACTCGCCCTGCGCCGCGTCCAGGCCGGTGTTGCGCGCGGTGGCGAGACCCCCGTTCTTCTCGTGGCGGATATAGCGCACCTGCGCGACATCGGAAAGATCATCGGCCGCGCGTTCGAGAATGGCCGGGGTTCCGTCCTTGGAATGGTCGTCGACCAGGACGAACTCGAAATCCTTGCGGGCGTTGAGGCGGAGGCTTCTGAGGGTGTCCGGGGCGAATTGCTGCACGTTGTAGAACGGCACGATCACGGAGAGCTTTGGCACGGTCGAGAGCCTAGGAGGCGGCCCAGCAGCAAGTCTTTCCGGTGCCCGTACGGGGGGTGAACTCAATGTGACGGAACGGTGCATCCCCTGTACTTTCTCTGCTTCGGCGAGCCAGTTCGGCTCTCGGCGGGGTGTTGTTAACTTTTTGGCCAGATGCGGTTGGGCCGCACCTAGGAATTGCTTCCTAGCGTCTCTGTCGTGCCACCAAGTACAACGAAGCCCACGCGAATCGCCGTACTCGCGGACTCCGACACCCGCTGGAAATGGGGTGCGTTGACCGCGGCCCGTATTGCCCCGGGTCCGTCCATGGAAGCCGTACCGCGCGAGGACGCGCAAGTCGGCTTCCGGCTGAGCGGCTTCCTGCTGCGCGGACGGGCCACCCCGACCGCGCGACAGCTCGCGGAGGTTGGTGTCACGGCCGACTCCCTCGACGAGGTCACCTCGGTCGAGTTCCTGCGCGCCATGGCCGAGCAGGAGTACGACGTCGTCGTCCTCGCCCTCGTCGGCGGCGGCGTCCAGGCGATGCTGCACGGTCTCAAGCGCGTGTGGGAGGGCCGCGAGCGGCGCCCCGTCGTCGTCACCGGCTATGTCGGCGTCGTCTACGAGAAGCTCGCCGACGGCCTCCTGCTGCGGCACGGCGCGGACCTGGTCCTCGCCAACTCCCGCCAGGACGCGGAGCGTTTCCGGCAGGTGTACGAGGGTGTGGGCGCCGACGCCTCGTCGGTGACCGAGGTGGCACTCCCGTTTCTCGGCGGGGCCTCGTACGAAGGTGAACACGACCCGTCTGCGAAGCAAGGGCGCAGGCCCTACACCGTCGTGTTCGCCGTACAGCCGTCCGTCCCCGACAGCCGCAAGGACCGTACGTACCTGCTCAACCGGCTGATCCAGCACGCGAGGCTGCACCCCGAGCGTGAGGTGCTGCTGAAGCTGCGGTCCAAGCCGGGGGAGCACACCACCCACATCGAGGAGCAGCCCTACCAGAAGCTGGTCCAGCGGCTCGATCCGCCGGCCAACTTCCGCCTGGTGTACGGGAACATGGGCGAGGTCCTCGACCGCACCGACCTGCTGGTCACGATCAGTTCCACGGCCGCGCTGGAGTCCCTGCACCGGCGCATCCCGACCGTGATCCTCACCGACCTGGGCGTGCGCGAGACGCTCGGCAACCACCACTTCGTCGGGTCCGGGTGCCTGGCCTCCTGGGACCAGCTGGACGCCGGGTACCGGCCGGTGCCGGACTCGGACTGGGTGGGGCGGCAGGGGGTCGGGGCGGACGGTTCGTACGCGTATGCCTTTGACGCGGCGCGTGAGCGGATCGCCAAGTTGCTTGCCCGGGTGGGTGGGTTGGCGCCTCTGACCCCGTACTACACGCCGGCGACGGCGCCCGGCTATCTGCCCGGCATTCTCGCCCGCCACCACCTTGGCCCTGACGGCAGTCCGTTGCCCGGTGCCCCGGCCGCCGACAAGGAACCCGGACCGGTCCGGCAGATCGTGCGCAGGGCTGCTCGGGGGGCGTACCGGCACGGGGTGCAGCGGGTGGCCCCGGTGATCCGGCGGATGGGGGAGCTGTGAGCGCCTCCGGGAGTGCCGCCTCGGGTCGTCGGGCGGGTGCGGCGCCGCGGGGGCCGTTCGCGCAGTTCCCCGCGCCCCTTTCGGGCGGCTTCGCCGCCCTCGATACCTCTGTGAACCCTGCGCTAGGAGTGCACCCAATGTCCGACTCGCCGGCCGACGCCGGGGCCACTGTGCGTCGCGTTCTCGCCGTTATTCCCGCTCGTGGGGGCTCCAAGGGTGTGCCCGCGAAGAATCTGCTGCCTGTCGGTGGTGTGCCGTTGGTGGCTCGGGCCGTGCGGGAGTGTCTGGCGGCGCGGCTGGTGACCGATGTCGTGGTGTCCACCGACGATCACGCCATCGCCGCCGCGGCCCGTGAGGCCGGGGCCGAGATCGTGTTGCGGCCCGCCGCCATCGCCGGGGACACGGCCACCTCGGAGGCCGCCGTCCTGCACGCCATGGACGCGCACGAGGCCCTGCACGGCGCGGCCGTCGACGTGGTGGTGTTCGTGCAGTGCACCAGCCCCTTCCTCATCCGCGAGGACATCGACGGGGTCGCGGGCGCCATCGTCCACAACGGCGCCGACACCGCCGTGACCGTCGCCCCCTTCCACGGGTTCATCTGGCGCGACGCCGAGGACGAGGTCGCCGCGGGCACCGTCTCCGAGGCCGACGCGGCCATCGGCGGCGGCTACGGCGTCAACCACGACAAGTCGTACCGTCCCCGCCGCCAGGACCGCCCCCAGGACCTCCTGGAGACCGGCGCCGCCTACGCGATGGACGCGGCCGGCTTCCGCAAGCACCAGCACCGCTTCTTCGGCCGCACCGAGCTGGTGCGCACCGACCCCGCCCGCGTGCTGGAGATCGACGACCCGCACGACATGGCGCGGGCGCGTGCCCTCGCGCCCCTCTTCGACGCGGACCGTCCCGGTTCGCTGCCGACCGCCGACGACATCGACGCGGTCGTACTGGACTTCGACGGCACCCAGACAGACGACCGGGTGCTGATCGACGCCGATGGAAAGGAGTTCGTCTCCGTGCACCGCGGGGACGGGCTGGGCATCGCGGCGCTGCGCAACAGCGGCCTGAAGATGCTGATCCTCTCCACGGAGCAGAACCCGGTCGTGGCCGCGCGCGCACGGAAGCTGAAGCTCCCCGTGCTGCACGGCATCGACCGGAAGGACCTCGCACTCAAGCAGTGGTGCGAGGAGCAGGGCATCGCGCCCGAGCGCGTGCTCTACGTCGGCAACGACGTCAACGACCTCCCGTGCTTCGCCCTCGTGGGCTGGCCCGTGGCGGTCGCGAGCGCCCACGACGTGGTACGCGGCGCCGCCCGTGCGGTCACCACCGTCCCCGGTGGCGACGGCGCGATCCGAGAGATCGCCAGCTGGATCCTCGGCCCCTCTCTCGACTCCCTCGACAAGTAAGGACAGTTCACTGCCATGAGCACCAACTCCCGTCTGCGCCAGTTCGGTTCGCGTACCGCCGGCCCCGGTCAGCCCGTGTACATCTGCGGCGAGATCGGCATCAACCACAACGGTGAGCTGGAGAACGCGTTCAAGCTCATCGACGTGGCCGCCGAGGCCGGCTGTGACGCGGTGAAGTTCCAGAAGCGCACCCCCGAGATCTGCACCCCGCGCGACCAGTGGGACATCGAGCGCGACACCCCCTGGGGCCGGATGACCTACATCGACTACCGCCACCGTGTGGAGTTCGGTGAGGACGAGTACCGCCAGATCGACGAGTACTGCAAGGAGAAGGGGATCGACTGGTTCGCCTCCCCGTGGGACACCGAGGCCGTCGCCTTCCTGGAGAAGTTCGACGTCCCGGCCCACAAGGTGGCCTCCGCCTCCCTGACCGACGACGAGCTGCTGCGCTCCCTGCGCGCCACCGGCCGCACGGTCATCCTCTCCTCCGGCATGTCGACGCCGAAGCAGATCCGTCACGCGGTAGAGGTCCTGGGCTCGGACAACATCCTTCTCTGCCACGCGACTTCGACGTACCCGGCCAAGGCCGAGGAGCTCAACCTGCGCGTGATCAACACGCTGCAGGAGGAGTACCCGAACGTCCCGATCGGCTACTCCGGCCACGAGACGGGCCTGCAGACCACCCTCGCGGCGGTCGCCCTCGGCGCCACCTTCGTCGAGCGCCACATCACCCTCGACCGCGCGATGTGGGGCTCCGACCAGGCCGCCTCCGTCGAGCCGCAGGGCCTTCAGCGCCTGGTGCGCGACATCCGCACCATCGAGGCCTCCCTCGGTGACGGCGTCAAGAAGGTCTACGACTCCGAGCTCGGCCCGATGAAGAAGCTGCGCCGTGTCGCCGGTGTCGTCGCCGAGGCGGAGATCGCCGCCGCCGCGGGCGAGCCGGTCTCGGTCTGAGGACCACCAGGCAACTGATCAAGGGGACGGTCATACGTCGATGAGCCGCCGCGCCGGATCCGCCGGCCACTCCACTCTCGCGTTCGTCGAGAGCCCGGTACAGCTCCTGAACGTGCTGGAGTGGGCGCATGCCCATGCGCCCGGCGCGGGGCTCACCCTCGTCGTGCTGTCCCCGACCGACCCCATGACCCGCGGCCAGCTGCGCCGCATGGCCGAACTCGCCCGCGAGGAAGGCCACGAGGTCCGCTGGGAGGAGGCCCGCGGCGGTCCGGCGGCCCCCTTCCAGACGATCGGCGGCCTGACCGGTCGCCTGCGCCGGGCCGAACGGGTCGTCCTGGGCGACCCCTTCTCCCGGTACGTACAACTCCTGCTGACCATCACCAAGGCGCGCGACCTGGTCGTCGTCGACGACGGCACGGCCACGATGGAGTTCGTCGCCCAACTCGCCAGCGGGGAGCGCCTGGTGCGCTGGCACCGCAAGGGCGGCCGCCCCGGCCCCCGCGACCTGCTCTTCGCCCCCGTCTCCTCCTCGGCCCGCCGCCGCCTCACCCCGAGCGACCGGCGCAACGTCGAGATCTTCTCCTCGATGCCGATGGACGAGACCCCGCCCGGCGTCACGGTCCACGCCAACGACTTCGCCTGGACCCGCTTCCGCTTCGGCCCGCCCCGCATCACCAAGGGCGCGGACATGGTCGGCACGTCACTCGTGGAGACCGGCGTGGTCGACGGCGACCGCTACCTGGAGGCCGTCCAGAACCTCGCCAAGGCCCACGGCGCCACGCGCTACTTCGCCCACCGCCGCGAGAGCACCGCCAAGCTGCACCGCCTCGCGGCCGAGACGGGCCTGGAGATCGTCCGCCCCGACCTCCCCCTCGAACTGATCGCCCGCCGCGGCCCGGTCGGCCGCACGATCCTCAGCTTCCCCTCCACGGTCGTCCACACCCTCCCCCTGGCCCTGGCCGGCACGGAGGTCCGCGTGGCGGTCTGCGACATCGACCCGACCTGGCTGACGGACAACGCGTCCCCGCGCGCCCAGGGCTTCCTGTCGGGGGTCACGGGGACGGCTCGGGACGTGACGCGGCTGCCGATGGTGAGCGCGGTCTAGAGAAGGCCGGCTCAGCCGTCCTTCCGTGCCAGCAGATATGCCCGCGGGCGCGTCTCGTCCTCGTACGGCTCCCGGAGTACGCGCGCGTGCAGTCGCAGTCCTGCCTTGACCAGCTGTTCCGCTACCGCGTCCGGGGTGCGCCAGTAGTAGTGGAGGTCGATCTGCTGCTCGAAGCGTTCCGTGAGGTGGAGGTGGCCCTCCTCCTCGCCGCTCTGGAAGCCGAGGAGTACGTGGCCGCCGGGGACCAGGACACGGTGGAACTCGGCGAAGGCGGTGGGGAGATGGTCGTCCGGGACGTGGATGACCGAGTACAGGGCGAGGACTCCGCCCAGCGTCTCGTCGGGGAGGTCGAGGGCTGTCATCGAGCCGACGTGGAAGCGGAGCGCGGGATGCGTCTCCCGGGCCAGCGCCACCATCCGGGGCGACACGTCGACGCCAAAGACTGGTACGCCGAGGGCGTCCAGGCGGGCGGTGACATGGCCGGGGCCGCTGCCGACGTCCGCCACCGGCGCCGTACCGGCCGAACGCACCAGCTCGGCGAAACCGTGCACCAGCGCCAGGTCAAGGGGTCTCTCGCCCAGCCAGTCGGCGAGCTGCTCGGTGTACGGGCGGGCGATCGCGTCGTACGAGGAACGGGTGGCGTTCAGGAAATCCGGGCTGCCCGGTATCTCGGAGCTCACGGGCCCGCACCCTACTAGCCGTCCTCCGTCCGCCAGGTGAACCCGCCGAGAGAGTCCCGCGAACTCTCCGCGACCTCGGCATCGGCATCGGCCTCGGCCGCGGTGTCGGTCCCGGTGTCGATCTCGACCGGCGGGTAGCGCCATCGCCGGTACAGCGACACCGCCAGTACCAGCAGCCAGCCCGCCAGCATCATCGCGAGCAGCAGGCCCAGGATCAGGCCGGCCGTCCCGAGCACCCCGAATTTCGCGAGCGTCCAGGGGATCTGTTCCTCACCGCAGCCACACGCCTCCATGGGGGCAGGCTGCCCACGGACGGCGGGCGTGTGCGCTGCGTGGCCGGACCGTCGCACGGAGGTGATGATTCCGGGATACGGGACCGGTTGTCCCGCAATCCGGTCCCGACTGGTGAACAGAAACGCCGGGGAGGGGCAGGGCGTGGTATGCGTAGAGAAAAGATGGTCCTACCCATCTCCATCCGTACTTATGCGTCGCGCGGTCAGATTTTCTTCCCCTGACGGGCTGAACTTTTGTTGATCGAGGGGTGGTTGGCCACACCGGCGTCCTACCCTTTAGAGGGTGAAGCAACTGATGTCACTGGAGTCCGAGGTCGATCTTCCCGGGGAAGCCGAGCTTCCCGGTGCGCTGCCCGAGGCCCTGCGCGCCGAACTCGTAGCCTTCCGCCGCGACTTGCACATGCACCCGGAACTGGGCAACCAGGAGTTCCGTACGACGGCGGCGATCAAGGCGCGACTGGAGAAGGCCGGCCTGAAGCCGCGTGTCCTGGCCATCGGGACCGGGCTCGTCTGTGACATCGGGGAGTGGGACGGCGGGCGGCCCATGCTCGCGCTGCGCGCCGACATCGACGCGCTGCCCATCCCGGACACGAAGAGCGAGTGCTCGTACCGGTCGACCGTGCCCGATCGGGCGCATGCCTGTGGGCATGACATTCATACGACCGTGGTGCTCGGCGCGGGACTCGTGCTCGCCGAGCTGCACAAGCAGGGGAAGCTGCCGCGGCCGGTGCGGCTGCTGTTCCAGCCCGCCGAGGAGGTGCTGCCGGGCGGCGCCGCCGACGCGATCGAGTGCGGGGTGCTGGACGGGGTGGGGCGGATCGTCGCCGTGCACTGCGACCCCAAGGTGGACGCCGGGCGGATCGGGCTGCGCGAGGGCGCGATCACGTCCGCCTGCGACCGGCTGGAGGTCGCGCTCGACGGGCCCGGCGGGCACACGGCCCGGCCGCACCTCACCACCGACCTCGTCACCGCCGCCGCGCGCGTCGCGATCGACGTGCCCGCGCTGGTCGGGCGCCGTGCGGACACGCGCAGCGGGCTCGCGGTGACCTGGGGACGGATCGAGTCCGGGCACGCTCCGAACGTCATCCCGCAGCACGCCGAGCTGTCCGGGACCGTGCGCTGCCTCGACCTCGGCGCGTGGCGGCAGGCGCCGGACCTGGTGGTCGCGGCGATCGACGAGGTCGCCAATCTGCACGGGGCGAAGTCCGAGATCAACTACGTGCGCGGGGTGCCGCCGGTCGTCAACGACGGGGGCGTCACCGAGCTGCTGCGGGATGCGATGACGGCCCGCCGTGGGGCGCTGTCGGTCGAGGGGACCGAGCAGAGTCTCGGCGGCGAGGACTTCTCCTGGTACCTGGAGCACGTTCCTGGCGCGATGGCCCGGCTCGGCGTCCGGACCCCGGGCGAGCGGACCGTGCGGGATCTGCATCAGGGCGACTTCGATGCGGACGAGTCGGCGATCACTGTGGGCGTGGAGCTGTTCACGGCGGCGGCACTGATCGACGCGGCGGGCTGACGCCGGATGCCTGAGGGGGTGCCGCGGGCCCCGCGGCGCCCCCGAAACCCCTTCCGCCGTCCGGCGCAACATGGTCGTAAGCCAATCGTGCGCTCTTCGAAATCCGGGTGTGTGAAGGGACAGGAGGCCGAGTTCAGACGGTGTTTGCCTCGAATCGATAACGGCTTCGGAAGAGGTCTGTTTCCGACATCTACGCGCGTTACGATGCCGCGAAGCCGACGCCGCAGGGGCGTCCAGGCCCGAGCACTGGCATGGTGCTCACATGAAGCGCCGACAAGGCGCTCAGGTCAGGTGAAGGAGCCTCCCGTGCGCCGGGTAGCCAAGCTTTCCGCTGCGTGTATCGCGACCGCAGCTCTCGCACTGACTGCCACCGCGTGTGGCAGCACCTCCTCCGAGAACGACAGCTCGTCCTCCGCTTCCTCCAGCAGCAAGGGCGGCATCAAGATCGGCCTCGCCTACGACGTCGGCGGCCGTGGTGACCGTTCCTTCAACGACTCCGCCGCCCGCGGTGCCGACAAGGCCGAGAAGGAGTTCGGCGGTTCCATCAAGGAGCTGACCGCGAAGAGCTCCGACACCGAGGCCGACCGCGAGCAGCGCCTGACCGACCTGGCCGACGCCGGCTACAACCCGATCGTGGCCGTCGGCTTCTCCTACGCCACCTCGGTCGACAAGGTCGCCGCCAAGTACCCGAAGGTCAGCTTCGGCCTCATCGACTCCGTCGCGACCGCCAAGAACGTCGACAGCATCACCTTCACCGAGGAGCAGGGCTCCTACCTGGCCGGTGTCGCCGCGGCGCTGAAGACCAAGAAGGACCACGTCGGCTTCATCGGCGGCGTCGACACCCCGCTGATCAAGAAGTTCGCGGCGGGTTACGTCCAGGGCGTCAAGGACACCAACTCCAAGGTCAAGGTCGACGTCCAGTACCTGACCCACGGCTCGGACCTCTCCGGCTTCGCCAGCCCCGACAAGGGCAAGGAGGCCGCGTCCGGCATGCTCGACAACGGCGCCGACGTGATCTACTCCGCGGCCGGCTCCTCCGGCAACGGCTCGATCGAGGCCGTCTCCGGCGTCAAGGGCGCCTGGGCCATCGGCGTGGACTCGGACCAGTACAACATCCCGGGTCTGAGCAAGTACAAGAACTCGATCCTGACCTCGATGGTCAAGAACGTCGACGTCGGTGTCTACGACTTCATCAAGTCCGTCCACGACGGCAAGCCGCTGACCGGCAACCAGGTCTACTCCCTGGCCAAGGGCGGCGTCGGCCTGGCCACCAGCGGTGGCTTCATCGACGACATCAAGTCCCAGCTGGACGCCGCGAAGAAGAAGATCGTCGACGGCACCGTCAAGGTCAAGACCAGCTGATCTGACGGTTCCCCGCCGGAACCTCGGCTCGACGAGGGGGCGTTCGACAAACCCCCTCGTCGAGCCATAACAATGTGTCAACTCTACGCGTGTAGCATGGAGTTGCCGCGCTAGCGTCGCCGACGCCTGCCCTCCCCTACGCAGCCCCTTTCCCCGAGGAGAGTGCGCCATCAACGCGTCCAGCCCTCCCGCTGCCGTCGAACTGCGCGGCATCACCAAGCGTTTCCCCGGCGTCGTTGCCAACAAGGACATCGACATCACCGTCCGTACCGGAACCGTCCACGCCCTCTGCGGTGAGAACGGCGCCGGCAAGTCCACCCTGATGAAGATCCTCTACGGCATGCAGCAGCCGGACGAGGGCACCATCACGGTGAACGGCGAGACGGTCACCTTCCACAACCCCGCCGACGCCATCGCCCGCGGCATCGGCATGGTGCACCAGCACTTCATGCTCGCCGACAACCTCACCGTCCTGGAGAACGTCGTCCTGGGCGCGGAGAAGCTCTACGGCATCGGCGCCAAGGCCCGTACGAAGATCAAGGAGATCTCCGACGCGTACGGCCTGAACGTCCGCCCGGACGTGCTCCTCGAAGAGCTCGGCGTCGCCGACCGCCAGCGCGTGGAGATCCTCAAGGTCCTCTACCGCGGCGCCAAGACCCTCATCCTCGACGAGCCCACCGCCGTGCTCGTGCCGCAGGAGGTCGACGCCCTCTTCGACAACCTGCGCGAGCTCAAGGCCGAGGGCCTCACGGTCATCTTCATCTCGCACAAGCTCGGTGAAGTGCTTTCGGTGGCCGACGAGATCACCGTCATCCGGCGCGGCACCACCGTCGGCACGGTCGAGCCAGCCGGCACCACCCCCAAGCAGCTCGCCGAGCTGATGGTCGGCAGCGAACTGCCCACCCCGGAGACCGAGGAGTCCACGGTCACCGAGGTCGCGCTGCTCAAGGTCGACGGCCTGCACCTGTCGCAGACCGACCTCGACGGCATCGAGCGCGTCATCCTCGACGAGATCTCCCTCACCATCCACAAGGGCGAGGTCCTCGGCATCGCCGGCGTGGAGGGCAACGGCCAGTCCGAGCTGGTCGAGGCGATCATGGGCATCCGCGACCCGGACGCCGGCGTCATCAGCCTCGACGGCACCGACATCTCGCACGCCCCCACCCGCGTCCGCCGCGAGGCCGGCGTCGGCTACATCCCCGAGGACCGCCACCGCCACGGCCTCCTCCTGGAAGCCCCGCTGTGGGAGAACCGCATCCTCGGCCACGTCACCGAGCGGCCCAACTCCCGCGGCCAGCTCCTCGACATCAAGGCCGCCCGCACCGACACCGAGCGCATCATCCAGGCGTACGACGTCCGCACCCCCGGCATCGACGTCACCGCCGCCTCCCTCTCCGGCGGCAACCAGCAGAAGCTGATCGTCGGCCGCGAGATGAGCCACGCGCCCAAGCTGCTCATCGCCGCCCACCCCACCCGCGGTGTGGACGTCGGCGCGCAGGCCGCGATCTGGGACCACATCCGCGAGGCCCGCCGCGAGGGCCTGGCCGTGCTGCTGATCTCCGCCGACCTGGACGAGCTCATCGGCCTGTCCGACACCCTGCGGGTGATGTACCGCGGCCGGCTGGTCGCCGACGCCGACCCCGCGACCATCACCCCCGAGGAGCTGGGCTCCGCCATGACCGGTGCGGCCACCGGCCACCTGGAGCACACCGAGGACTCCGCAGAGGACCACGAGGACGACGCCCGATGAACAAGCTGACCCAACGCATCGACAAGGAGCGGCTGCTCCTCGGCATCGCGGCCCCGCTGCTCGCGATCGTCGCCGCGCTCGTCGTCACCGCCCTGGTGATCCTCGCCACCGGCAAGAACCCCGGCGCGGCCTTCAGCGACATGCTGACCTACGGCACCGCCAGCGACAGCCAGGTCTACATCCTGAACAAGGCGACGACGTACTACCTGGCGGGCGTCGCGGTGGCCATCGGCTTCCGGATGAACCTGTTCAACATCGGCGTCGACGGCCAGTACCGCATCGCCGCGTTCTTCGCCGCCGTCCTCGGCGGCGCGCTGACCACGCCCGGCTGGATCTCCATCCCGCTGATCATCCTGTGCGCCATGGGCACCGGCGCCGTGTGGGCGGCCATCGCGGGCATCCTCAAGGTGACCCGGGGCGTCAGCGAGGTCATCTCGACCATCATGCTCAACTCGATCGCCACCGCGATCATCGCCTACCTGCTGCAGCCCGGAAAGCTCGCCGAACTGCAGAGCGGCGGCACGGTCATCTCCACCAAGCCGCTGCCGAAGGACTCGTACTTCTTCCAGATCAACACCGGCGCGGCCGGCGAGCTGTGGGGCTTCATCTTCATCGCCGTCCTGGTCGGCATCGCCTACTGGTTCGTGCTCGGCCGCACCCGCTTCGGCTTCGACCTGCGCACCGTCGGCCAGTCCGAGTCCGCGGCCACCGCGAGCGGTGTCTCGGTGAAGAAGATGATCGCCACCAGCATGGTCATCTCGGGCGCGGTCGCCGGTCTGATCGGCATGCCGACCCTGCTGAACGACAGCCACCAGTTCAGCAACGACTTCCCGACCGGCATCGGCTTCACCGGTATCGCCATCGCCCTGCTCGGCCGCAACAACCCGGTCGGCATCGCGCTCGGCGCGCTCCTGTGGGGCTTCCTGGAGCGCACCACCAACCACCTCGAGTTCGAGGGCTACGACAAGGAGATCCTCGGCGTCATCCAGGGCGTCATCGTCCTGTGCGTCGTCATCGCCTACGAGCTCGTACGCCGCTACGGCCTGAAGCGCCAGCAGCAGCGGGTCGGCGCGGAACTCGCCGCCCAGGCCGCCGCCCCGACCCAGAAGCAGGAGGTGGCGTGATGACTGCCACGATGACCGACACGCCGCCCCCCGCGGCACCCAAGGCGGACGCCGCCACCAAGAGCTCGGGCCGCTCGCTCGGCCAGATCCTCATGATCGTCGCAGGTGCGCTGCTGCTCGTAGCCGCGGTCCGCGTGATCACCGGCTCCAACCAGCTCACCTCCGAGGGCCAGGTCTCCGCCGCCCTCGGCCTCGCGGTCCCGATCGGCCTCGCGGGCCTCGCCGGCCTCTGGTCGGAGCGCTCCGGCGTGGTCAACATCGGCCTCGAGGGCATGATGATCCTCGGCACCTTCGGCGCCGGCTGGATCGGCTGGCAGTCCAACCCCTGGCTCGGCCTGCTGTGCGGCATCGGCTTCGGTGTCCTCGGCGGTCTGGTGCACGCGGTCGCGACCGTCACCTTCGGCGTCGACCACATCGTCTCCGGCGTCGCCGTCAACCTCCTCGCGCTCGGCACCACCCAGTACCTCGCCAAGATCTTCTTCTCGGACGGCAAGGCGGCCGACGCGGGCGGCAACCCCAAGCAGTCCCCGCCCGTGGACTCGCTGCCCAACTTCGACATCCCCGGTCTCTCGGACGGCCTCAAGTCCCTGGAGAACCACCACTGGTTCCTGATCTCGGACATCGCCGGCATCCTCGGCGGCATCGTCACCGACCTGTCCGTGGTGACGGTCTTCGCCATCCTGCTGTTCGTCGGCAGCTGGTGGCTGCTGTGGCGCACCCCGTTCGGCCTGCGCCTGCGCTCCTGCGGCGAGAACCCGATCGCCGCGGAGTCCCTCGGCGTCAACGTCTACAAGTACAAGTACGCGGCCGTGGCCGTCTCCGGCGGCCTCGCGGGCCTCGGCGGAGCCTTCCTCGCCCTGGTCACCTCGCACACGTACCTCGAAGGCCAGACCGGCGGCCGCGGTTACATCGGTCTCGCCGCCATGATCTTCGGCAACTGGCGGCCGGGCGGCCTCGCCATGGGCGCCGGCCTCTTCGGCTACTCGGACGCCCTCCAGCTGCGCAACGGCGGCGAGACCGTCCACGCGCTGCTGCTCCTGCTGTTCGTGCTGCTCATCGCGATGGCCGGCTGGAAGCTGTACAAGAAGGCGCACTGGCAGGGCGGCATCAGCCTGCTGGTGGCCGCGGGCGTCCTGGTCTGGTACCTGGTCACCGACGAGGTCCCGAGCGACTTCGTGGGCGCCACCCCGTACGTCGTCACGCTGCTGGTGCTGTCGCTGTCCGCGCAGCGCCTGCGGATGCCGAAGGCGGACGGCATGCGTTACCGGAAGGGCCAGGGCAAGTGACGGCCGTCGACTGGGGCGCGCTCAGGGAAGCGGCCCGGGACGCGATGACCCGGGCCTACGCCCCCTACTCCGGCTACCCGGTCGGGGTGGCCGCCCTGGTCGACGACGGCCGTACGATCACCGGCTGCAACGTCGAGAACGCCTCCTACGGCCTCGGCCTGTGCGCGGAGTGCGGTCTGGTCTCGCAGCTGCAGAACACGGGGGGCGGCCGGCTCACGCACTTCACCTGCGTGGACGGCCGGGGCGAGGTGCTCGTCCCCTGCGGCCGCTGCCGCCAGCTCCTGTACGAGTTCGGGGGCCCCGGCCTGCTGCTGGAGACCCCGGCGGGGATCCTCCCGCTGTCGGAGATGCTGCCGCAGGCCTTCGGGCCGGAGCACCTCACCAAGTAATTCCCGGAAGGAAAGCCCCGCATGGCCATGGACGTCATCTCCGTCATCCGCACCAAGCGCGACCGCGCCGAACTCACCGACGAGCAGATCGACTGGGTCATCGACGCGTACACCCGCGGGGAGGTCGCCGACGAGCAGATGTCCGCGCTCGCCATGGCGATCCTCCTCAACGGCATGAACCGCCGTGAGATCGCCCGCTGGACGGCCGCGATGATCGCGAGCGGCGAGCGCATGGACTTCTCGTCCCTGGCCCGCCCGACCGCCGACAAGCACTCCACGGGCGGCGTCGGCGACAAGATCACCCTCCCGCTGGCCCCCCTGGTCGCCGCCTGCGGCGCGGCCGTCCCGCAGCTGTCGGGCCGCGGCCTCGGCCACACCGGCGGCACCCTGGACAAGCTGGAGTCGATCCCCGGCTGGCGCGCGCTGCTCTCCAACGAGGAGATGCTCTCCGTACTGGACGGGACCGGCGCGGTCATCTGCGCGGCCGGCGACGGCCTGGCCCCCGCCGACAAGAAGCTGTACGCCCTCCGTGACGTCACCGGCACGGTCGAGGCCATCCCGCTGATCGCCTCCTCGATCATGTCGAAGAAGATCGCCGAGGGCACCGGCTCCCTGGTCCTGGACGTGAAGGTCGGCACCGGCGCCTTCATGAAGACCATCGAGGACGCACGGGAGCTGGCGTCGACGATGGTGGGTCTGGGAACGGACCACGGCGTGAAGACCGTGGCCCTCCTGACGGACATGTCGACCCCGCTGGGCCTCACCGCGGGCAACGCCCTGGAGGTCCGCGAGTCGGTCGAGGTCCTGGCGGGCGGCGGCCCGTCGGACGTCGTCGAGCTCACCATCGCGCTCGCCCGCGAAATGCTCGACGCGGCGGGCATCCGCGACGCCGACCCGGCGAAGGCCCTGGCCGACGGCTCGGCGATGGACGTCTGGCGCCGGATGATCGCGGCGCAGGGCGGCGACCCGGACGCGACCCTCCCGGTGGCGAAGGAACAGCACGTCATCAAGGCCCCGTCGACCGGTGTACTCACCCGCCTCGACGCCTACGGCATCGGCGTCGCCGCCTGGCGCCTCGGCGCGGGCCGTGCCCGCAAGGAGGACCCGGTGCAGGCGGGCGCGGGCGTGGAGCTGCACGCCAAGCCCGGCGACACGGTCACCGAGGGCCAGCCCCTGCTGACCCTCCACACCGACACCCCGGAGCGCTTCGAGTACGCCCTCCAGGCGGTCGAGGGCTCGTACGACATCGGGGCGGCGGGGACGGCCTTCACGGCGTCGCCGGTGGTGCTGGAGCGCATCGCCTGACGAGGGTCCGTCGGCGCGGCGCTGCCGAGGTCCGTCACCCCAGCAGCGCCGCGATCACCACCAGCACCGGTACGGACACCACCGTCGACAGCAGGATCGAGTCCCGGGCCAGGCCCTCGGCCACCCGGTAGCGGCTCGCGTACGTGTACAGGTTCTGCGCCGCCGGGAGCGCCGACGTGACGACCACGTCGAGGAGTCGGGATCCGTGCAGCCCGAACACCCCGACCGCCAGTGCCCAGGCCGCGACCGGCTGGCCCACCGCCTTCAGCGCCACCGAGAGGAACACCGCTCCCTTGTCGGCGCCCCGGCCCGGCATCGTGCTGCCGCACAGTGAGATGCCGAAGGCCAGCAGCACCGCGGGGACCGACATGTTGCCGATCAGGGTCAGCGGGTCCATGACCGGGTCCGGGACGTGGACGCCGGTCGCCGCGACCGCGACGCCCGCCAGGGAGCAGACGGCGATCGGATTGCGCAGGGGTGTGAGGAGGCGGAGCCACAGCGGGCCCTTCTCGCCCTTGCCGGACAGGTCCAGGATCGTCAGGGCGATCGGGGTGACCGCGATGATCTGGAACAGCAGCACCGGGGCGACCAGCGAGGCGTCGCCGAGCACGTACACCGCGATCGGGATGCCGAGGTTGCCCGAGTTGACGTAACTGGAGCACAGGGCCCCGATCGTCGTACGGCCCACACCCCAGCCCCGTACGACCGCCACCGCGACGAAGACGCCCGCCGCCGCGGCCGTGCTCATCGCCGTCACCAGCAGCCGGCTGGAGAAGATCACCGACAGGTCGGCCCGGGCGAGGGTGGTGAAGAGGAGCGCGGGGGAGGCGACGTGGAAGGCCAGCTTGGTGAGGACCTCGCGGCCGTGCTCGCCGAGGTGGCCCCGGCGGCCGATGACGTACCCGACGGCGATGACCACCGCGATGACCGCGAACCCCGTCAACACGCCCTGCACGGCACCTCCTCAGGCGTGAGGAGGCAGTCGGGTATCCGGGGAGGTGCTGATCCGTGGGGCATGCACCTAACCCTCCGGGGCAGGTCCACCCCAGGTCAATGTGACCTTGCGCGGGCCCCGATGAGTTCCGCGCCTCCGCCCGGTCTACCGCTCGTGGACGCCATGACACCCGCCGTACTCGTGCTGGCCGGCCCCGTCACCCGGGACGAGGTGACGGGGCTGTGCGACGAGCTGCGGGCGCTGCTGGAGGCCGGTGGCACGGGTGTCGTCGTGGTGGACGTCGCGGCCGTCGGACCGCCCGGGCTCGGCGCCGTCGACCTGCTGGCGCGGCTGCAGCTCGCGGCCCGCCGGGCCGGGGGAGGGATCCGGCTCCGCGACCCGGCGCCCTCGCTACTCGCCCTTGTCGACCTGGTCGGCCTCCGCTTCGAGGTGGAGCGGCAGCCCGAACAGCGGGAACCACCGCGCGGTGTCGAGGAAGAAGTGGAACCCGGTGAGCCGGCCGTCTGAGATCTCCAGCACCTGCACGGCCCACGGGGTGTAGCCGCCCTCCTCCGGGTCCGGCTTGTACTGGGCGAAGCCCGGCAGACCGTTGACCTGCACCGGCACCAGACGGGAGCCCTCGCAGGCGGAGCCGAGCGTGGTCATGAAGCCCGTGATGTCGTCGTGGCCCGTCAGCCACAGGTCGAACGGCGGCATCGTCATGACCGCGTCCTCGTGCAGCAGCGCCGTCAGGGCCGTCATGTCGTACCCCTCGAAGGCCGCCACATAGCGGTCCAGGAGCTTCTGCTGGTCCTCGTCCAGCGGGTCGGAGACGGCCGCGCCCGCCGCCCTGTCCTCCCGCTCGGCGAGGGTCGCGCGGGCCCGCTGGAGCGCGCTGTTGACCGACGCGACCGAGGTGTCGAGCAGCTCGGCGACCTCGCTCGCCTTCCAGGCCAGCACCTCGCGCAGGATCAGCACGGCGCGCTGCTTGGCGGGCAGCTGCTGCAGGGCGGCCATGAAGGCGAGCCGCACGGACTCCTTGGCCACGGCCGCCTCCGCCGGGTCGTCGGTGGTGGGCAGCACCCTGTTGTCCGGCATCGGCTCGAGCCAGGTGTTGTCCGGGCGGGGGGAGAGGGCGGCCTGGGCGAGCGGGGTCGACTCGCTGAGGTCCATCGGGCGGGCGCGCTTGTTGCCTGCGGTCAGCATGTCCAGGCAGACGTTCGTCGCGATGCGGTACAGCCACGAGCGGAGGCTGGAGCGGCCCTCGAACTTCTCGTAGCTCCGCCAGGCGCGGACCATCGTGTCCTGCACCGCGTCCTCGGCCTCGAAGGAGGAGCCGAGCATGCGGTAGCAGTAGCCGGTCAGCTCGACGCGGTGTTTCTCCAGCCTGATGTCGAGATCTGTCGTCGTGGTCGTCGCCGTACCGTCGCTCATGTCCACCCACCCCTGTGGCATTCCTGTCACGCGCCTTTGCGCCCAGCACGTCCGAAGCTAGCGCAGGGCACTGACAATGGCGTGCCGGGCGGGGAAAGGCGCAGGTCAGGCAGGTTGGCCGACAGCGACCGCGCGGGCCGCGCGCGAGCCGATCACCGTGATGGTCACGACCCCCAGCACCGCCAGCAGCCCGACCGCGACCGTCCCGGCCCAGCCCCCGGCGTGGAAGGCGATCGCGCCCACCGTGCTGCCCGCGCTGGAGCCGATGTAATACGCCGACTGGTACAGCGCCGAGGCCTGCGCGCGCCCCGTCGTGGCCGTCTTGCTCACCGCCGAGGACGCCACCGCGTGGCCCGCGAAGAAGCCCGCCGTGATCAGGACCAGGCCCAGCAGGACCAGCGGCAGCGACGGGGCCAGGGACACGGCCAGGCCCGTCGCCGTCGTACCGCCTGCCAGGTACAGGGCGCCACGACGGCCCAGGCGGCCGACCAGGCGGCCCGCCGTGGACGCCGACACCGTGCCCACCAGGTACACCAGGAAGATCGAGCCGATGATGCCCTGAGGGAGCGAGAAGGGGGCTTCCGTCAGGCGGTAGCCGATCACCGTGTAGACGCCGCCGAAGACGGTCATGAACAGGGCGCCGATGGCGTAGAGACGGCACAGCAGCGGATTGGCCAGGTGTTCGCGGACCGTGCCGAGCAGCACGCGCGGCTTCAGTGAGCCCGCGGCGAAGTGCCTCGGCGCCGGCAGCAGCAGCCGGAACGCCACCGCGCAGGCCACCGCGATCGCGCCGATGACCCCGACGGCCACCCGCCAGCCCCACTCCTGCGCGACCCAGCCGGTGATGACCCGGCCGCTCATCCCGCCGACGCTGTTGCCCGCCACGAACAGCCCGATCGCCGTGACCAGCGCCCGCGGCCGGACCTCCTCGGCGAGATACGCGGTCGCCGACGCCGGCAGCCCGGCCAGCGCCGCGCCCTGCACCGCCCGCAGCACGACCAGCGCGGGCAGCGAGGGCGCGAAGGGCACCAGCAGTCCGACGGTCACCGCGACCGCCAGCGACCCGGTCATCACCGTACGGCGCCCGAACCGCTCCGACAGCGCGCTCATCGGCAGCACGAACAGCGCGAGTCCGCCGGTCGCCGCCGCCACCGTCCAGCTCGCCTCGCTCGCCGCCACCCCGAACTCGCCGGAGATCAGTGGCAGCAGGGCCTGCGTGGAGTAGAGCAGCGCGAAGGTCGCCACGCCCGCGAGGAAGAGGGCGAAGCTCATCCGGCGGTAGCCGGGACCGCCCGGGGCCATACGGGAGTCGGTGACAGGGACAGGCGATCGGGCGTCCACGACGGCGGACGCCCCGGTACTGGCGGGAGACATGCCTCGAAGCTACGTACGGCTGCGCTGATCCGTCCAATGCATGAAACCGCCATAATCGTTCCCATGGTGCATCAACACAGCTCACAGCCCCGCCTGTCACCGTCCAGTGACACAGAAGACATAGCGATGTTGCTGGCTCCCCGCCTCGCCCACTTCGCCGGGGTCGCCCGCACCGAGCACGTCACCCGGGCCGCGCAGGAGCTCCAGGTCCCGCAGTCGACCCTGTCCCGCGCGATGGTCCGCCTCGAACAGGACCTGGGCGTCGACCTGTTCGCCCGGCGCGGCCGCACGGTCTCGCTCACGCCGGTCGGCCGCACCTTCCTCGCCCACGTCGAGCGGGCCCTCGCGGAGATCGAGCGGGCCGCGGAGGAGGTCCGTGCCGACGCCGACCCCACCACCGGCAAGGTCGCCTTCGGCTTCCTGCACACCCTCGGCGCGGAGACGGTCCCCGCCCTCATCCAGGCCTTCCGCGCGGACCATCCGAGGGTCCGCTTCAGCCTGGTCCAGAACTACGGCGAGGCGATGCTGGAGAAGCTCCGCGCGGGCGAACTGGACCTGTGCCTGACCTCCCCGGTCCCGGACGCCCCCGACCTCGTGGGCCGCCGCCTGGACGAACAGAAACTCCGCCTGGTCGTCCCCGCCGACCACCCCCTGGCCTCCCGCCGCCGCATCCGCCTCGCCGAGGCCGCCGACGAAACCTTCGTAACCCTGGAACCCGGCTACGGCATGCGCCGCATCACGGACGACCTGTGCAAGGAGGCCGGCTTCAAACCCCGGATCGCCTTCGAGGGAGAGGAGGCGGAAACGCTACGGGGCCTGGTGGCCGCGGGCCTGGGGGTGGCCCTTCTGCCGCCGCCGGCCTTCCCCCGCCCGGGGGTTGTGGAACTGACGGTGACGGCCCCGCGGGCGGTACGCGAGATCGGCGTGGCGTGGCTGGACGGCCACCAGGACACACCCCCGGTGGCGGCCTTCAAGAAGTTCCTGTTGTCGAGGAGGGGGAGTTTGTTGCCGGTCTAGCCCTACCGCTTCAGCGACTTCCCGAAGCCCGCAGCCAACGGCATCCGCAACCCCAACGGCGGCGGCGCAGCAAACGCGTCCTCCAACGGCCGCGAGAACGCCCGCCCGAACAGGCTCCCCATCACGAAGTCCTCGGCCAGCGCCTGCACTTCACTCCGGTACTGATGCAACCCGTGCCCGTCCGAGTGCACTTCGAACCGGCACACATCCCGGTTCGCCTTCTTCGCCCGAGCCGCCAGCCGAAAGGACAGCTCGGGGTCGGAGACGTCGTCGTTCGTGCCGTGCACGACCAGCACCCGCCGCCCCACCAACTGTTTCACCGGTTCAGGCGAAGCCGCCACGTCCTCCTCCGGCAGCCAAGGGGCGATCGCCAGCACCGAGTTGACGGCCCCGTGCCCACCCGCGCGCAGCGCGGCCCGGCCGCCCATGTCGAGCCCGGCGAGGCAGACGGGCACGTCCCCGTACAGCCGCAGCGCCTCGTCGGCGGCCCAGGACGCGTCCCGCGCGAGGTGCGCCTCGCTGCCGTTCCAGCCGCGATAGCGGTAGTGGACGACATGCGTGGCCAGCCCCTCGTCGCGCCCGGCCCGCGCCAGCCTGCGCCCCAACGCCCTTACGGACGCGGTGGCCAGCATGGGTGACGGTCGGCGGGCCGACTCCGCGTCGCCGCCGGGCAGCAGCAGTACGACGCCGCTCACCGCCGTCGGCTCCGGGCCGAGCGCCCTCCCCAGCCGGGCCCGTCGAACCGGCGTCGCTTGGTGTGCCATGACAGAACAGTGTCAGAAGGGTGGGTGTACGCGACCCTTCCTCGCGGTCACCGTTACGTATCGACGGAGTTGTACAGCGGGCGATCTACGCGCGTAGGAGTTAGAGTGCGGAAATGACGAGCCAGACCATCTCGAACAACCCGACGCCGGATCAGATCCGCCGGGCGCCGAAGGTTCTGCTGCACGACCACCTCGACGGCGGCCTCCGCCCGGGGACGATCGTCGAACTCGCCCGCGAAACGGGCTATGCGCGTCTCCCCGAGACCGACCCCGGCAAGCTCGGCGCCTGGTTCCGGGAGGCCGCCGACTCCGGTTCGCTGGAGCGGTACTTGGAGACCTTCTCCCACACCGTCGGCGTGATGCAGACCCGCGAGGCCCTCGTCCGGGTCGCCCGCGAGTGCGCCGAGGACCTCGCCGAGGACGGTGTCGTATACGCCGAGGTGCGTTATGCGCCCGAGCAGCACCTGGAGGGCGGGCTCACTCTCGAAGAGGTCGTCGAGGCCGTCAACGAGGGCTTCCGGGAAGGCGAGCGGCTCGCCCGGGCGAACGGGCACCGCATCCGGGTCGGCGCGCTGCTCACCGCCATGCGGCACGCCGCCCGCGCCCTGGAGATCGCCGAACTCGCCAACCGCTACCGGGACCTGGGCGTCGTCGGCTTCGACATCGCCGGCGCCGAGGCCGGCTTCCCGCCCACCCGGCACCTCGACGCCTTCGAGTACCTCAAGCGGGAGAACAACCACTTCACCATCCACGCCGGCGAGGCCTTCGGGCTGCCGTCGATCTGGCAGGCGCTGCAGTGGTGCGGCGCCGACCGGCTCGGGCACGGCGTGCGGATCATCGACGACATCCAGGTGCACGCCGACGGCTCGGTCAAGCTCGGGCGGCTCGCCTCGTACGTACGGGACAAGCGCATCCCGCTGGAGCTGTGCCCCAGCTCCAATCTGCAGACCGGGGCCGCCGAGTCGTACGCCGAGCACCCGATCGGGCTGCTCAGGCGGCTGCACTTCCGGGCGACCGTGAACACCGACAACCGGCTGATGTCCGGCACCAGCATGAGCCGGGAATTCGAGCACCTTGTCGACGCGTTCGGTTACTCGCTCGACGACATGCAGTGGTTCTCCGTCAATGCGATGAAATCAGCGTTCATTCCTTTCGATGAACGACTGGCGATGATCAATGACGTCATCAAGCCCGGATATGCCGAGCTGAAGTCCGAATGGCTGTTCCAGCAGACCGCCTCCACCAGCGGTTCTGTGGATCATGAGGGCTGATCGGGCGGTAATGGGCGGTACGGAATGCGGGCGGGTATTCACAATCCGTCCGCATTTCGATGTTTGCGGCGGGTGGGTGCGCATGTTTACGGTCGTGGACCGCTCACATCTCCGTAACCCCATTTCGAGGACGCAAATCCATGAAGCAGTCTGCTGCCAAGACCCTCGGTGTCGCCGCCCTCGGTGCCGCCTTCGCCGCCGCGGGTGCCGGCGCCGCGAACGCCGCCCCGGCGCTCCCGGACACCAACGGGGCGCTGGACACCGTCACCAAGACGCTCCCGGCGGAGAACATCTCCAAGGCGCTGCCGGGTGCCGGCGAGGCGGTGAGCCAGGCGCAGCCCGCGCTCGCGTCGGGTCTGGCCGCCGTGCAGCCGGCCGCCCAGCGGGTGCTCGCCGACGGTCCGACCGCGCCGGTCGCCGGCCTGCTCGGCGGCCTCCCGGTCGGCCAGACCGGCCTGCCCACGCACGGCCTTCCGGTGAACGGCCTCCCGCTCGGCTGACCCTTCCCCGAACGCGCCGATGGGGCGCACCCCCTGGACACGGGGTGCGCCCCATCGGCGTACGCGCGAAGGGCTCACCAGGCGGTGCTGGGGGCCTTGTCCTCGGAGGGGAGCAGGATCCAGAGCGCTATGTAGAGCAGGAACTGCGGGCCCGGCAGCAGGCAGGAGAGCAGGAAGATCACCCGCATCGTGGTCGCGGAGGTGCCGAAGCGTCGCGCCAGACCGGCGCACACGCCGCCGATCATGCGGCCGTGGGTGGGGCGGACGAGGGCGGACATTGCGGCTCCTTCGTGAGCGTCGGAGTGAGGCCGCCCTTGTGGCGTCCTCAACTGCCTCCAACGCTACGGAGACGAAGGGGGCAAAGCGTCGCTCTACGGGGCTATCCCGACCCTGGGAAACGTCGGGGTCCGACCCTGAGTCGCCTCGTCCTGGCGGCGGGCGGCGTGTTCCCGGCGCTCGGACCTGCGGCGGAGCCAGAGGCGGGCGGCGGGGACCACGGCGGCGTGCGCGAGGGCCACGCCCGCGGTGTTCAGGAGCAGCGCGTCGATGTCCGGGACGCGGCCGGGGACGCCCGTCTGCAGCAGCAGGATGCCGAGCGAGACCAGGGCGCCGGCGAGGGCCGTGCGGACCAGCGAGGCGAGCGGCGACACCCACAGCCTGCCGTGGGTCATCGGGAGCAGGACACCGAGCGGGGCGAGGAGGGCGACGGCCTCGCCGATACGGTGCGCCGCCTCCGGCCAGCCCAGCGCGAGGTCGGCGCGGATGCCGGCGAACGGGCGCAGGTTGGGCGGCTGCACCCAGGGGACGTCCAGCGGGCGCAGCGTGAGCCAGGCGACGAACGCGAGGTGCGCGACGAGCAGGAGCCCTCCTGCCACACGGATGCGGATCGCGGCGCTGCCGCCGATGAAGCCGGGGCGCTCCGCGGGGAGGCCGGTTCGGAATCCGCGCACTGTCGGTGGCCGGTCGTGTCCCGCGCCGGAGCCGTAGGACGACACAGGCCCGCGCCCCTTGCGGGGCGCTGTATCGCACCGGGCTTCACCGGTCCCGCCTTGACGCTGCACGATCCCCAAGACGCGGCGTCCGGCGGGATCGGTTCCGGGTTGGCCCCAAGCACCTCGATGAGGCCTCCGCCACACGCCCGCCTCACCGGTACGTCAGCCGCCGGTCACCTCTACGGAGGGCGGCGCGGCGCTGCCCGGGCGGGAGCGGACGTCGTCGGTGCACTCGTAGCGGCGCAGGGGTTCCTTGCCGGGGCCGCCGAGGATGACCGAGCCGTCGCCCTCGGCGGCGGCCGAGTCGGAGAACGTGCAGACGACCTGGGCGAGCGCGAAGGAGGTGAGGTCGGCGGGCGGGGTGCTCAGCCGGAGCGTGTCGTCGGGGTCGCCGGAGCGGGGGCCGCTCACGTTCATGCCGCCGCGCACGTCCGTCGTGTAGCCGGCCTCCTTCTCGGCCGCCGACGGAGCCGCCGCGAGCTGGTCGAGCAGCCCCTGCGCGACGAGGACGCGCCGCTGGGAGTCCGCCGTACCGTCCGGGACGCGCACGGTCCGGTCCACGGCGACGAGCGAGGACCCGCACAGCAGAAACACCTGCACCGGCAGCCCCCGCGGCGCCGCCGCACCGCTGCCCGGCTCGGCGAGCGAACAGAGCACCTTGGAGGGCGCCGCCCCGAAGTCGGTGGGCACCTCGGTGGAACGGATCCCGCAGCCGGAGAGAAGCAGGGCGATGGCGGGGAGGGCGAGAAGGGGACGAAGGGCCACCCGACGGGTGTCGGCCGGGCGTCGTCGTACGTTCATCACGCGTCGCCCTTCTTGGGGTCCGTGTTCGTCGGGTCTTCCGTGAGGGCCGAGGCGTCGCGTGGGAGGCGGAGGGTGAAGACCGCGCCGCCGTCGGGGGAGTTGGCGGCGGTGATCTCGCCGCCGTGGATGTGGGCGTTCTCCAGGGCGATGGAGAGGCCGAGGCCGCTGCCCTCGGAGCGGGGCCGGGAGGCGCTGGCCTTGTAGAAGCGGTCGAAGACGTGCGGGAGGACGTCCTCCGGGATGCCGGGCCCGTGGTCCCGTACCGAGATGACCACCTCGGCGCCCTCCCCGCCGCTGGCGTCGGAGGCGCGCACCGCGACCCGCACCGGGGACCCGCCGTGCTTGAGGGCGTTGCCGATGAGGTTGGCCAGGATGACGTCCAGGCGGCGCGGGTCGAGCCGGGCGTGGATGCCGCGCTCGGCGTCCAGGTCGACCGCGTCCAGCCAGGCGCGCGCGTCGATGCAGGCGGTGATCTGGTCGGCGACGTCGACGTCGTCCAGGACCAGGCGTGCCGTACCGGCGTCGAAGCGGGTCACCTCCATGAGGTTCTCGACGAGGTCGTTCAGCCGCCGGGTCTCGCTGACGACGAGCCGCACGGCCGGCTCGATCATCGGGTCGATCGACCCCGACTCGGCCTCCAGCTCCTCCTCCAGGATCTCCGTGACGGCGGTGATCGCGGTGAGCGGCGTACGGAGTTCATGGCTCATGTCGGCGACGAACCGCCGGGACGCGTCGTCCCGCGAGGCCATGTCCTCGACCCGTTTCTCCAGCGCCTCGGCCGCGTAGTTGAACGTCCGGGAGAGGTCGGCGAGTTCGTCGGTCCCCGACACCCTGAGCCGGGTGTCCAGCTTGCCCTCGCCGAGGCGCCGCGCGGCGACGCCCAGGCGGTGCACCGGCTTCAGTACGGTCGTCGCCGCGGCCTGCGCGAGCAGCGCGGAGCCGATCAGCGCGAGGCCGGTGGCGATCCCGAGCGACCAGGCGAGGGAGTTGAGGTCCTTCGCCTCGGGCTCAAGGGACTTGAGCATGTAACCGGTCGCCCCGCCCCCGATCACCTTCGTGCCGGCGACCAGATAGGGCGTGCCGTTGTCGACGACGCGCTGCCAGTACAGGTGGTACGCGTACTTGTTTCCGGAGTCGACTTTCTGCCGCTTGTTCACGGCCGCGCGCAGCGACTTGGGCACGTCCTGCAGCGAGAAGCCGTCGAGGGCGCCCGAACTGCCGTACACCGTCTTGCCGGAGGAGTCCTGGGCGACCAGCAGCACGCTGAAGCGCTGGCTGCTGTTGGCCATCTGGCCCGCCGTGCGCTGGAGTTCGTCCTGGCTGGGGTTGGTCGTCAGGGAGCCCGCGCGGGTCTGCATGGCCTGCTTGAAGTCGCCGAGCACCGCGTCCTGGGTGCGGGTGAGCACGGCCTCGCGGTTGAGCCAGTAGGCGATGCCGGACGCGGAGACGGCCGCGGTCAGGGCGACCAGGCCGAAGACGACGACGAGCCGGAGCCTGAGACTCGTGAACCGCAGCCGTGAAAGATGTCCCTTGCGGGTCGCGGCCCAGCCGCGGACCCCCCCTTGCGCGATCGTCACTGAGGCGTGTCCAGCCGGTAGCCCACGCCACGCACGGTACGGATCAGCGTCGGGGACGACGGTACGTCCTCGACCTTGGCGCGCAGCCGCTGGACACAGGCGTCCACCAGGCGGGAGTCGCCGAGGTAGTCGTGCTCCCACACCAGCCGCAGCAACTGCTGCCGGGACAGCGCCTGACCGGGCCGTCGGCTCAGTTCGAGGAGCAGCCGCAGCTCGGTCGGGGTGAGCTGGAGGTCCTCGCCGTTCTTCGTCACCGTCATCGCCGCGCGGTCGATGACCAGGCTGCCGAAGCTCGCCGCGTCGGTCGACTCACGCTCGCCGCGGCGCAGCACGGCCCGGATACGGGCGTCCAGCACCCGGCCCTGGATCGGCTTGACGACATAGTCGTCGGCGCCGGACTCCAGGCCGACGACCACGTCGATGTCGTCGCTGCGCGCGGTCAGCAGAATGATCGGCAACTGGTCCGTGCGCCGGATGCGCCGGCACACCTCGAACCCGTCGATGCCGGGCAGCATCACGTCCAGCACGATCAGGTCGGGCCGCTGCTCACGGAGCAGCTTCAGTCCGTCCTCACCGGTGGCAGCGGTGGCAACCCGATGTCCCTGGCGCGTAAGAGACAGCTCCAGGGCCGTACGGATGGCGTCGTCGTCCTCGATCAGCAACAGGGAAGGCACGGGGCTCATTCTGGCCCATGCGGGGTCGGTGTTTCGACTCCTGTACACCTACGTGCACGTAGCGCTTCTCTCTGTGATCGGGCTGTGTCTTCCCTGCGGCCGGGCCCTGTGACAGGTCTGTGACAGTCGGCGGACACGGCCATGAAGGTGCGAGGGCAAGCTTTTCGGCACGGGCAAGGAACCACCGCCCGGAAAGACCGAACACCGGAAGTCCACGACGGGGGGCGCGAGATGAACACGCTGCACGGCAACAGCAACAGCGCAGTGATCACGCGCCTGCACGACGTGAACGGGGGCCGGGGTTCAAAGGAGTCCGGCGCCGTGAGCGGGCGGGGGTGCGCTCGCGGCGCCGGGCGTCAGCACACCGGTTACATGACGGTGGTTGACGGTTTCACGGGGGAACCGCACGGGGGAAGCGCGTACAGGGAGGACACGGGGGAGCGTCGGTCGCTGTCGGAGGCGGAGTTCACCGCCTACGTCCAGGAGCGCCGCGCCTCCCTGTACGCCACCGCCTACCACCTGACCGGTGACCGCTTCGAGGCCGAGGACCTCCTGCAGAGCGCCCTCTTCTCGACGTACAAGGCATGGGACCGCATCAGCGACAAGGCGGCCGTCGGCGGCTACCTCCGTCGCACGATGACGAACCTGCACATCAGCGCGTGGCGCCGCCGCAAGCTGAACGAATACCCGACCGAGGAACTGCCGGAGACGCCCGGCGACACGGACGCGATGCGCGGCACGGAACTGCGCGCGGTCCTGTGGCAGGCGCTGGCCCGGCTGCCCGAACTCCAGCGGACGATGCTGGTCCTTCGCTACTACGAGGGCCGCACCGACCCGGAGATCGCGGAGATCCTCGACATCAGTGTCGGCACGGTGAAGTCGAGCATCTGGCGCTCCCTGCGCCGCCTGCGCGAGGACGAGGTCCTCACCTTCGGCCGTGACGAGGAGGACGCCTTCGGGGAGCTCGTCGCCTGAGGGTTGGGGGGAAGCAAGTCGCAAGTCACGGGGGAAGCAAGTAACGGGGGAAGCAAGGAAAACGGGGGAGCACGACCCGAGGGGGCCACGGGGGTCACGGGGGACCGACGGGGGAAGTACCCACGGGGAAGACGGGGGAAATCGGGGGGAGCACGGGGGAACGGGGGAGAGCGGGACTGGAGGGCCGGGGGGTCCATCCAGTCCCGCTTTCGTATGCGCTCAACGAGCGTGCACCGTCGCCAGGATCGCCTCGGTCCGTGTCTCCGGGGCCGGAGCATCCGACAGCGGCGAGCAGCGTGGTCGTCACGGGCAGGCGTCGGCCGGCCCGGAGGGCGGTGGTCATCGGCGTTCTTTCCGTCAGCAGGTCGTGGACCTACGACGGAGAGGTCGCCGCATTCGTTCGTGCCGGGCGGCGGCCCACCGCTGCCGCCGCCAGGCGGGTCAGGGCCTCGTCGCGGTCGCAGGGGTGGGCGCCCAGGGTGGTCTGGCGGGCGATGATCGTGCGTTCCTGGCGCATCAGGCGCCAGCCGCGGCGGAGCAGGAACGGGATCGACTTGCGGCCCTCGCGCAGATCCCGCAGGAAGCGGCGGCGGAAGGTGCGCACCGGGCCCCGGCTCAGACACAGGGCATCCGCCAGCAGGCCCAACTCCCGGCAGCGGTCCACGATCTCGGCCGCGAAGATGCCCTCCGCGATGAAGAGGGGGGTCCTGCCGATGTCGACGGTCTCCTCTCCCGTGCGGGCCGAGAGCGAGATGTCGTAGACGGGGATGTTCGTACGGCCCGTGCGGCACAGGGTCGCTATCGCGGCCACCGCCGCCTCCGTGTCCCACGAGTCCGGATGGTCCCAGTCGATGTCGGAGCTCCCCGCCACCAGCGGCAGCGTCGGGTCGTCGGCCTCCTTGTAGAAGTCGTCGAGGCGCAGCACGGGAAGGCCGGAGCGGGCGGCGACGAGGGACTTGCCCGAGCCCGAGGGGCCGCAGAGCAGCACGACGCGGGCGGAGGAGGGGAGATGGATGCTCACGGGACACCAGTTTGACGTATTCCGTACGCCCTGCCGACCCCGCGGGTCGTCTTTGGAGTGCGCGTCACACCTCAACTACCCTTCGTGTCGTCCTCATTACCCTGTGCAGCGCAAAGCAGTAGAAGGTGGCACCAGCAATGGCACGACACTCGTCTCCCTCGACCCCGACCGCCCAGCGCGCCCTGGTCGCCCTCGCGACGGCAGGCGTGGCGCTCGGCGCGGGTGCCGCGACGGCCTCCGCGGACACCGAGCCCGTCGTGGACGTGCTGCGGACCCGCCCCACCTCCCTCGGGAAGATCGACCCTCAGTCCGGCCTCCAGGCCCTCACCGGCACCGTCGGCTACGTCACCGGCCCGGTCGCCGGCCTCAAGCCCAACCCCCTCGCCGGCACGGGCGTCGACCCCCTCGACAACGGCGTCGCCACCCAGCTGGCCGACTTCCAGCCCCTCGCCTCCCAGGCCCTGACCGGCCCGGTCGCCCAGGCCCAGTCGATCGGCGCGATCCCGGTCCTCGGCCAGGCCGCGACCCTGCTCAACCACTGACGGCACGCGCAGGAGAGAGCCGCGCCTTCCCGCGACGGATGGGAAGCGCGGCTCTCGGGTTTCGGTCAGGTGGTGCGGCCGAGGTGGGTGATCCTGATGCGGATCATGTCCTCGCCGATGACGTACAGGGCGCGGTGGCCGGCGACACGGAGGCGGCGGACATCGGGTGACATGTACGGGGTCGACCCGACCGGGCGAGGATCATCGGCCAGTTCGCCGATGGCTCCGAGGGCCAGGGTGAAGCCGTTCGGATCCTCTTCCAGGAAACGGGCGGCAGAGTCGAGGGCGTGCGGCTCGAAGACGATCTCGTGGCTCACTGCTGTTCGAGCCCCAGCCTCCGTCGAACCTCTGCCATCGGGATACCGGGTCCGAGAGTCCCCTCGGCCTTGCGGGGGCTTGTAGTCCGCCACCGCCAGGGCGTCTTCGAGGTCCTCTATCACCTGCGGCGACACGAGAAGGGCGGCCACGTGTCCGTGGTCGGTGAGGGCGATGGTCTCGCGACCATGGGCAGCGCGGCGGACCAGGTCGCCGAGTTGGGAACGGGCGGCGCTGATGGGGATCTCGACCATGCTGGGATGGTGGCACAAAGAGAGCCGCGCCTCCCCCGGACGGAGGGGAAGCGCGGCTCGGTTTTGAGGGCTCAGTATGACGAGCCCGACGCGCCCAGTGACCCCGTCGGGTGCCAGACCGTCTTCGTCTCCAGGAATGCCGTCATGCGGTCGATGCCGGGGGTTGCCGACCAGTCGTCCACAGGCTGTGGACGGAGGACTCGCTTCAGGTTGTCGGCCGCCGCGATCTCCAGTTCCTTCGCCAGTACGTCGTCCGCGCCCGCGAGGTCGATCGCGTTGACGTCCTGGTGCGCGGCGAGCGGCGTCGCGATCTCCGCCGTACGGCCGGAGAGGACGTTGACCACACCGCCCGGCACGTCGGACGTGGCGAGCACCTCGCCCAACGACAGTGCCTGCAGCGGGGACTTCTCGCTCGCGATCACGATGGCCGTGTTGCCGGTCGCGATCACCGGGGCGAGCACCGAGACCAGGCCCAGGAACGACGACTCCTGGGGGGCGACGATCGTGACCACGCCCGTCGGTTCGGGGGAGGAGAGGTTGAAGTACGGGCCCGCCACCGGGTTTCCGCCGCCGACCACCTGGGCGATCTTGTCGGTCCAGCCCGCGTACCAGACCCAGCGGTCGATCGTCGCGTCCACGACCGCGGCCGCCTTGGACCTGCCGAGGCCCTCCGCGTCCGCGACCTCGCGCGCGAACTGGTCCCGGCGGCCCTCCAGCATCTCCGCGACGCGGTAGAGGACCTGGCCGCGGTTGTACGCCGTGGCGCCCGCCCAGCCGCCGAACGCCTTGCGCGCGGCGACGACCGCGTCCCGGGCGTCCTTGCGGCTGGACTGCGGAGCGTTGGCCAGCCAGTTGCCCTTGGAGTCCGTCACCTCGTACACCCGGCCGCTCTCGGAACGCGGGAACTTCCCGCCGACGTACAGCTTGTAGGTCTTGAAGACCGACAGCCGGTCGGTCTTTTCGGTCTTCTCAGACATCGAGGTACGCCTCCAGGCCGTGGCGGCCGCCCTCGCGGCCGAAGCCCGACTCCTTGTAGCCGCCGAAGGGCGAGGTCGGGTCGAACTTGTTGAACGTGTTGGACCAGACGACGCCCGCGCGGAGCTTGTTCGCGACGGCCAGGATCCTCGACCCCTTCTCGGTCCAGATGCCCGCCGACAGGCCGTACTGCGTGTTGTTGGCCTTCGCCACCGCCTCGTCCGGCGTGCGGAAGGTCAGCACCGAAAGCACCGGGCCGAAGATCTCGTCCCGCGCGATGGTGTGCGCCTGGGTGACGTTCGTGAACAGCGTCGGGGCGAACCAGTAGCCGGAGGACGGGAGTTCGCAGGCCGGCGACCAGCGCTCGGCGCCCTCCGCCTCGCCCCGCTCGACCAGCGAGGTGATCCGGGCCAGCTGCTCCTCGGAGTTGATCGCCCCGATGTCCGTGTTCTTGTCCAGCGGGTCGCCGAGCCGGAGCGTGGAGAGCCTGCGCTTGAGGGAGTCCAGCAGCTCGTCCTGGATCGACTCCTGGACGAGGAGCCGGCTGCCCGCGCAGCAGACCTGGCCCTGGTTGAA
Organism: Streptomyces sp. NPDC047081; assembly: GCF_040643775.1. Lineage (NCBI taxonomy): Bacteria > Bacillati > Actinomycetota > Actinomycetes > Kitasatosporales > Streptomycetaceae > Streptomyces > Streptomyces sp. NPDC047081. The sequence continues at coordinate 166,471 of NZ_JBEYUY010000023.1, forward strand.
GAAGATCCCGCTGACGATCCCCTCCACCGCCTGGTCGATCGGGGCGTCGTCGAAGACGATGTTGGCGCCCTTGCCGCCCAGTTCGAGGGTGAGCTTCTTGCGGGTGCCCGCGACCGTCTTCGCGATCTCCTTGCCGACGGCCGTGGAGCCGGTGAAGGCCACCTTGTCGACATCCGGGTGCGCGACGAGCGCGGCGCCCGTGTCGCCGTAACCGGCAAGGATGTTGACGACACCCTTGGGCAGGCCCGCCTGGCGGCAGATGTCCGCGAAGAAGAGGGCCGAGAGGGGGGTCGTCTCGGCGGGCTTCAGGACGACCGTGTTGCCCGTCGCCAGCGCCGGGGCGATCTTCCAGGCCAGCATCAGGAGCGGGAAGTTCCAGGGGATGACCTGGCCGGCCACACCGAGGGGCCGCGGGTTCGCGCCGAAGCCGGCGTGCTCCAGCTTGTCGGCCCAGCCCGCGTAGTAGAAGAAGTGCGCGGCTACGAGGGGCAGGTCGGCGTCCCTCGTCTCCTTGATGGGCTTGCCGTTGTCCAGGGTCTCCAGGACCGCCAGCTCACGCGAGCGCTCCTGGATGATCCGGGCGATGCGGAACAGGTACTTGGCGCGCTCGGAGCCCGGCAGCGCGGACCACTTCTCGAAGGCCTTGCGGGCGGCCTTCACCGCGCGGTCGACGTCCTCGGCGCCGGCCTGGGCGATCTCGGAGAGAACCTCTTCGGTGGCGGGGGAGACCGTCTTGAAGACCTTGCCGTCCGCCGCCTCAGTGAACTCGCCGTCGATGAACAGGCCGTAGGAGGGGGCGATGTCGACGACGGAACGGGACTCGGGTGCGGGTGCGTACTCAAAAACCATGATCGATCAGTCCACCGTCACGTAGTCGGGGCCGGAGTAGCGGCCGGTGGCCAGCTTCTGACGCTGCATCAGCAGATCGTTCAGAAGCGAGGAGGCGCCGAAGCGGAACCAGTGGTTGTCCAGCCAGTCCTCGCCCGCGGTCTCGTTGACCAGAACCAGAAACTTGATCGCGTCCTTGGACGTCCTGATGCCGCCGGCGGGCTTCACGCCCACCTGTACCCCGGTCTGGGCCCGGAAGTCGCGCACCGCCTCCAGCATCAGCAGGGTGTTCGCGGGGGTCGCGTTCACCGCCACCTTGCCGGTGGACGTCTTGATGAAGTCGGCGCCCGCCAGCATGCCGAGCCAGCTGGCCCGCCGGATGTTGTCGTACGTCGACAGCTCGCCGGTCTCGAAGATGACCTTGAGCCGGGCCGACGCCCCGCAGGCCTCCTTCACGGCGGTGATCTCGTCGTACACCTTCAGATAGTTCCCCGCGAGGAAGGCCCCGCGGTCGATGACCATGTCGATCTCGTCGGCGCCCGCGGCGACGGCGTCCCGCACGTCGGCCAGCTTCACGGACAGGGCGGCGCGGCCCGCCGGGAAGGCGGTGGCGACGGAGGCGACCTTCACGGTCGACCCGGCGACGGCCTCCTTGGCGGTGGCCACCATGTCCGGGTAGACACAGACGGCCGCGGTCGCCGGGGTCGTACGGTCGGTCGGGTCGGGGCGGACCGCCTTGGCGCCGAGCGCCCGGACCTTGCCCGGGGTGTCCGCGCCTTCCAGCGTCGTCAGGTCGACCATCGAGATGGCGAGGTCGATGGCGTACGCCTTCGCGGTGGTCTTGATGGAACGGGTGCCGAGCGAGGCGGCACGCGCCTCCAGTCCGACCGCGTCGACGCCGGGCAGCCCGTGAAGGAAACGGCGCAGCGTGCTGCCGGACGCGGTGACGTCAGCAAGTGCGTGGGGTGCAGTGGTGGGCATGGTCACCAGACGAGCATATCTACGCGCGTAGCGGCTGTACAGCCCGGAGGGCGCGATGGAATTCAGCGGCTCTACTAGACGCAGGGGAGCTGGCCCACCCAGGGGCGCGGGGCTGTATCAATTTGCGGCTCCGCCGCGTGGGCGCGACCAGCCACACACGACTCGCACTCGCGCACTCAGAGATCCCCATAGGCGATGGGGCGAACCTCTACGACAGAATCGCAGCATGACGACCCAGCAAAGCGACCGCACCTACCGCTCCAGTGCCGGCATCATCGGCGGAGCCGTACTGCTGGCCATCGCCGCCTGGCTCGGCATCGACGCGATCGTCACCGGCCACGGCCGAACCCCGTGGTTCGCCCTCGCCGGCCTCATCCTCGCCGTCCCCCTGATCGTCGCCTTCACGATCCGCCCCGCCGTCTACACGAACGACGACCGCCTCCGCATCCGCAACCCCTTCCGCGTGATCGTCCTCCCCTGGGCCGAGATCGCCACCCTGCGCTCGGCGTACTCGAACGAGGCCGTCACCAAGTCCGGCACCAAGTACCAGCTCTGGGCCCTCCCGGTCTCCCTCCGCGCCCGCAAGAAGGCCGCCCGCCGCGCCACCCGCAGGGCCGCGCAGGCGAGCGGCCAGGTACGCCCCGGCATCGGCGGCTTCGGCACCCCAGGCACCCGGCACTTCCCCGAGGGCGCCGACCGCGCCGAGTCCGACCGCGCCATGGACGACCTGCGCGAGCTCCTGGAGGCCCGGGGCGAGAAGGAGAGCGCCCAGGGCGAGATCACCGTCCGCTGGGCGTACGAGGTCGCGGGCCCGGCGCTCGCGGGTGCCGTACTGCTGGCGATCCTGTTCGCCGTCGGCTGACGGCCACCGCCTCCCCGGCACCGGCACTCCCCCCTCCCCGCCCCGACCTGGAACTTCACAGGTTCTTTCGGCATGCTCAGCGCCACGTCACCCCTCGGCCACGACGGCCGCCCCCACCCGGACGGAACCGAGGACCGCTGCCACCTCTGTGGTCCCGACCGGCTGGGAATCCATGAGTACGACGAGTACGACTCCCCGGCGGCCCTCGCGGCTGCCCGCCTCCGCGCTGCCCGAAGGCTGTCTGCCCTGGGACAGCACGCAGACGCTCCGCTGGACGCGCGCGCTCGCACCCCGCTGGGTCCCGGTGCGGATACCCCGGCGCCTCCTCCTCGCGCTCGTCACCCTCGCCCTCCTCGGCGGCTGCGGACTGGCCGTCGGCGGCACGGCGGCCCCCGTCGTCGCCGCGGTCCTCGCCCTGCAACTGCTGTGGCTGCTGGTTCGACCCGAGGTCGTACGGATCACCGCCGTGCTCCAGATCGTCCTCGTCGTCTGGCTGCCGCCGGACCCGGCCCGGCTGCTGGAGCCCGCCGGCGTGCTGATGGCAGGGGTCTTCGCCTGGGCGGCCCACCTGCGGCTGCGGGCCCGTACGCGGCAGCGGGACGCGGCGCTCGCGGCGGCCGGCGGCGTCACGGCCGTACTCCCGGACGCGAAGCGCCCGCTGCGGCGCGGGAAGCTGTTCATCTGGCTCGGGCTGGTGATCCTTGTGGCCGGGGCCGTGCTGGTCGCGCTCGCGCCGCTGGCCGCCGCCGCGGACGACCGGCGCGCGGGGGCGGTTGCGGGTGTCTTCCTCGCCGGGGTGGGCCTCACCATGTCGCTCTCCGGGGTCCTCGGGCGCCGTAGAGCCGCCGCGCTGCGGTCGGCGCCCGCGCCGGTGCTGAAGGTGCTGGTGCGGGAGGGGCGCTCCGTGGACACGGAGGTGTTCGCGGTCGACGACCTGGGGGCGCTGCGGCCGCTGTTCACGGTCGCCGTGACGGAGCTGGACGACGACCCTGATGGCCCTGACGACGCCTCCGACGCCCCCGACGACGCCTTCGACGACCCCGGCGGCGAGGACGACGAGCCCGGGCCTCTGCGTGAGGCGGTCCTCTACGGCGCCCCCTACGACGGCGCCGAGGTGCTGATCGTCAGCGCCGCCGAGGAGCCGGGTGAGCCGCCCGTCGTGCAGCGGTCGATCGGGCCCGTACGGCCCGTGTCGGACGGGCGGGTGCGGTTCGGGCTCCGGGTGGAGAAGCAGAAGGCGAAGCTCGAAGCGACGTATGGGGAGTTGAGCCGGTCGGCGGCGCAGGCCGTGGCCGGGGATCCGTACCGGCTCGGCGGCAAGGGCGTACTGCGGTGGCGGGCCGGGTGGCCCGACTGGCTGACCGCGGCGGGGGCCGTGGTGTGGGCCGTGCACTTCTCGTTCTGGGGCGAGACCGGCGTGTTCCGGTACGGCGTCGGCGGGGCGATGGGTGTCGTGGCCGTGCTGTTGCTGCCGCGCTGGATCGCCTGGCGGGTCACCGCCGACAGCGAGGGGCTGTGGTTCAACGGGTTCCGGCGCGCCCAGCACATCGCCTGGGACCACATACGGGTCGTCGAGTGCAAGGGCAACGTGCTGAAGATCGACAGTCGTCGGGCGTCGTTCGACGAGTTCTCGGTCTCCGGTTTCCGCTGGCCCTGGCTGGAGCGGAAGCTGGGGAAGATCCATCCCTACGAGCGGGCCGCCGCCGAGATCGAGGCCATGTGGCGCGATCCTTCGCTACGGCCGCTGGGCGTCGCCGGCGAGCGGGAGCGCGGGCGGCTGCTGTGGCCGCTGGGCGTCGTGGTGGCGCTGGTCTGGGCGGCGCTGCTGCTGTTCGCACCCTGACCGTCAGGGCGCACCCCGACCATCAGGGCGCGCTCGGCCACACCATCGTCATGTTCGCGTTGCAGTACGCCGATCCGAGCACCGCCGCGGCCAGGAACAGCGTGCGGTAGCGGCGGGAGGCGCGGGTCAGGTGCAGGGCGAGCGGGAGGAGGAGCGGGAAGCCGGGGAGGAGGAAGCGGGCGCGGGGGAAGTAGACGCCGCCGCTGCCCAGGACGATCAGCAGCAGTACGCCGGTGAAGACGAGGAGGGGGAGGGGCTGGCGGTCCCAGAGGGAGAGGGCGTAGAGGACCGTGGAGGCGATCAGGGTGATCGTCACCAGGACCAGGAACAGGTGGGGGCGGGGGTCGACGGCGAGGATCTCCTTGACTCGGCGGAGGGTTTCGGCGCCGCCGTCCAACTCGTTGTGCCACATGCGTTGTACGGCGAAGTAGCCGTCCCAGCGGTGGAGGCGGAGGCCCACCCAGCCGACGTATGCGCACCAGCCGAGGGGGGCCAGGGCGGCTGCTGCGAGGAAGCGGGTGGGGGTGGGGGTGGGGGTCGGGCGGTTGAGGAGTGTCAGCAGGGCCCAGGTCGAGACGGCCGCGGCCACCGCGATGCCCGTCGGGCGGGTGAGGCCGGCCAGGGTGGCGAGGGTCGCGGCGGTCAGGGGGCGGGTGGTGAGCGTGGCGTACAGGGCCCAGGCGGCGAACGCCGTGAACAGGGACTCCGTGTAGGCCATCCACTGCACCAGGCTCACGGGGAGTGCTGCCCAGAGGGTGGTCAGGAGGATGCCTGTCCGGCGGCCGTGCAGGTGGTCGCCGACCGCGAAGACTCCCCACGCGGCGAGGAACGAGGCGACCACCGAGATCGCCAGGGCGGTGGATGCCCTGGTGCCGGGGGTGAGGACCGCGATCGCCTTCACGAGGTACGGGTAGAGCGGGAAGAACGCCAGGTTGTTGGCGTCGTACGCGGTGCCGAGGGTGTGGGCGTAGCCGTGGTCCGCGATGCCGAGGTACCAGTCGGCGTCCCACTGGATCGCCAGGGTGGGCCAGACGCCGTGGTGGCGGTGGTGGGTCCAGAGGGTGAGGAGCAGGAGGCCGGTTACGCGTACGGCGAGGTAGGCGAGGAGGGCGGGGGTTGCGTGGCGGAGTCGGCGGCGGAGGTGGGGGAGGTGAGGAAGGTGGGGGAGCGTGGTGCCTGGGCCCGGTGAGCTTGGGGGTGGGGTGGTCGTGGTCGCTAGTGATGCGGTCGTGGCCACGGCGGGGGCTCCAGGGCTGGGTCGGTGGTGCGGTTCCGGTCCACCGTTGCCCGGCGGCGGGGGTGGGGCGTGGAGCGCGCGTCAACGGCTCTGGGGAAATCACCCTGTGGGGTGCCCCGCGTTTGGCTCAACGGGGCACCCGGGGGCGTGCGTCGTGTGGTTCAGATGCCCGCCGCCGTTGACAGGTCGCGTTTGATCGCCGTCAGGAGGTCCGTCGCGGTGGAGTGGGCCGCTGGGAGGTCGGCGTGTGTCGAGACCGGGACCACTACCTCGAGGTAGCACTTGAGCTTCGGCTCCGTGCCGCTCGGGCGGACGATCACGCGGGCGCCGTCGAGGGTGTAGCGCAGGCCGTCCGTGGGCGGGAGTTCGTCCGTGCCCTGGGTGAGGTCCTCCGCCTTGGTGATCTGCAGGCCCGCGAGGTGGGTGGGCGGGTGTTCGCGGAGTTGGTCCATGGCTTGGGAGATGATCGACAAGTCCTCTACCCGGACCGAGAGTTGGTCCGTGGCGTGCAGGCCGTGCTCCACGGCGAGGTCGTCCAGGAGGTCCAGGAGGGTGCGGCCCTCCGACTTGAGGGTGGACGCCAGTTCCGTGATCAGGAGCGCCGCCGTGATGCCGTCCTTGTCGCGTACGCCGTCCGGGTCCACGCAGTAGCCGAGGGCCTCCTCGTAGCCGTAGCGCAGGCCCTCCACGCGGGCGATCCACTTGAAGCCGGTGAGGGTTTCCTCGTACGGGAGGTTCGCCTTCTCTGCGATGCGGCCGAGGAGGGAGGACGAGACGATCGACTCCGCGAAGGTGCCCTGTGCTCCGCGGGTCACCAGGTGGGCGGCGAGCAGGGCGCCCACCTCGTCGCCTCGGAGCATGCGCCAGTCGGTGCCTGCCTTGACCGCCACGGCGCAGCGGTCCGCGTCGGGGTCGTTGGCGATGATCAGGTCGGGGTCGGTTTCGCGGGCCTTGGCGAAGGCCAGGTCCATGGCGCCGGGCTCTTCCGGGTTGGGGAAGGCCACGGTCGGGAAGTCCGGGTCTGGGTCGGCCTGTTCGGTGACCAGGGTGGGGGGCGGGAAGCCTGCGCGGGCGAAGGCTGCGAGGAGGACGTCCTTGCCCACTCCGTGCATCGCCGTGTAGACCGTGCGGGCCGTGCGGGGGGAGTTCGGCGCGAGTACGGCGTCCGTGCGGGTGAGGTAGGCGTTGAGGACGGTGTCGTCCAGGGTTTCCCAGCCGGTGTCGGGGCGGGGGACGTCGTGGAGGGAGATGATTGCTTCGATGTGCGCTGCGATCTCCGCGTCCGCGGGGGGCACGATCTGGGAGCCGTCGCCGAGGTAGACCTTGTAGCCGTTGTCGCGGGGCGGGTTGTGGCTGGCGGTGACCTCCACGCCGGCCACTGCGCCGAGGTGCCTTATGGCGTACGCCAGGACCGGGGTGGGGAGGGGGCGGGGGAGTACGGCGGCTCGGAGGCCGGCGCCGGTCATGACCGCCGCGGTGTCGCGGGCGAAGTCGGCGGACTTGTGGCGGGCGTCGTAGCCGATGACTACCAGGCCGCCGTGCTTGCCCTTGGCGTCGAGGTACGCGGCCAGGCCGGCCGCGGCGCGGATCACGACGGTGCGGTTCATGCGCATGGGGCCGGCGCCGAGCTCGCCCCGGAGGCCCGCGGTGCCGAACTGGAGCGTGCCGGCGAAGCGGTCGGCGAGCTCGGTGACATCGCCGGCCTCGATGAGCTTGGCGAGTTCGTCGCGGGTCTCCGCGTCGGGGTCCTCGGCGAGCCAGGTCCTGGCGCGGGCGATGAGATCGTCGTGCACGGTCGGTCTCCAAGGTCTCGGGTGCGTGGTGGGATGCCTGCGGCGCCGCTGCGGGTTTGGTGGGGGCTTGTGTAGCGCCTTTGGTTTGGTTGTGGGTCGGGGCCGGGTCGGGGGTGTCCGTCCTC
>NZ_JBEYUY010000024.1:0-172691 GCF_040643775.1 Streptomyces sp. NPDC047081
CCGCGCGGGGGGGGGGGGGGGGCGGGCGGGGGGGGGGGGGGGGGGGGGGGGGCCCCCCCCCGCCCCCCCCCCCCCCCGCGCTCCCTCCACTTCCGCACGAGCTGCTTGCCCCGCCCGCGCGCGGCGACGTCACAGACGGCCGCCGCGAGGAGCGGGGCGGTGCGCCGCCGGGCCAGCAGCAGCCGCTGGTTGACGACGGGTTCGGGCCGCCAGTGGTGCTTGTACGGCTCGTTGCCGCGCAGCAGGCTCAGCGTGCCGCGCGCGTGCCGGGCGCAGGCGTCAAGCAGCATCACCGCCACGTCCGCCTTGCGTTCGCGCAGGCACGGATGGGCGCCGTACAGATAGCCGCCCGCCAGCCGCCGCGACAGCAGGGTCAGGTCGACGGCCACCACGTCCTCGTCGAGCCGGAACTCGGTGACCACCGCGTCCCCGGCGCGAACCATCGGCCCGACCGCCCGCACCAGATGCTCGCCGAACCGCTCCCGCAGATGCTCGGACGTCACCTTCCGCCCCTGCCACTGCAGCTGATGCAGCTCCAGCAGCCGGCGCAGCGCCTTGTCCACCTCGTCCGGCCCGACCACATGCCGCTCGACGCCGAGCGCGGACAGCTTGCGCAGCTTGGCCCGCACCCGCTGGGCCTTCGCGGACGGCAGCCGGGCGAGCAGTTCGTCCATCGGTACGGCGGGCAGCTCCAGGCACAGCGAGCCGGGTACCCGGCGCCGCGGCCCGCGCCAGCGGTCGTAGACCCGCTCGGCTGCCCCGCCGGGCCGCACCTCGCGCAGGTCGACCAGGGCCGTGCGGGCCAGCGCGGCGAGCCCGTCGGTGAGCGCGGCGACGGCCGGCTCCCCGTGCTCGTCGTCCAGCAGGACGTCCCCGTAGTCGGAGATCGCCCCGCCCAGCGGCACGAGCGCGGGCACCGGACGCCGTACGAGCATCAGCGGCGCGGCGCCGACGAGTTCACCGCCGTCGCGCACCAGGAGCAGCCGCAGCCGGCCCGGTCTGCCGTACGACAGCCACCAGGAGTGCAGCCAGGCGTGGCTCTGGAACGGGGTCGCGGCACCGCAACTCCCTTGCAGCCGCGCCCAGTCGGGGGCGAGCCCGGCGAAGGCGGTCTCGTCGGTGACGAGTTCGGTCGTGTACGTCACAGCTGGCCGTGCGCCTCGGCGGCGACGGCCGGACCCGGCACCGCGGCCGGCCGCGCGGACGCTTCCGCCGTACGCCGGGGCCGGACCAGCAGCACCAGCCCGCCGAGCAGCCCGCCCGCGCTCGCGCCGACCAGTCCGGTCACCGCCGGGGGGGCCGAGGAGGGGCCGGTCGGCTTGGTGGCGCGGGCGAACTGCTGGAGCTCGACGTGGGTGTCGTCCTTGGTGTCGTTCGCGTGCCGGGTCAGCGCGCGGGAGACGGCGTTGGCCATGTCGGCGGCCAGGTCGGGGCGGGAGGAGGTGGCGGTGATCGCGACCATCGGGGCGTCCGGCGAGGTCGCCGTCTGCACGCTCGACTGCAGCGTCTTCACCGGCACGCCCGCCCACACCTGCGCGTCCCCGAGCACCGCGAGCTGCGTGGCGACCCGGCCGTAGGCCTGCGCGAAGCCGAGCGCGGACGCCGGGTCGGACTTCTCGGTCGGTACGGCGACGACGTAGCTGGTGGCCGTGTAGGTGGCCGGCTTCGCGAGGCCGTAGCCGCCGCCGAGCAGGCCGCCGGCGAGGACGCCGGCCGCGATCAGGGTCCAGGCGGGCAGGGCCCGGGCGCGGGTGAGGGCGGCCGGGCGGTGTGGTGCGGTGGGGTTCTCGGTCATGAGGAACTGGCTCCCTGGAGAGAGGGGGACGAGGAAGGGGACACCGCGGCCGTGTACACGCCCAGGAGCTGGGCGGCGCTGCGGGTGATGCAGTAGTGGCGGGCCGCGTCGGGGGCGGTCCGCGGGCCCGGCTCGCGGGCGCGGGACGCGGCGATGGCGGCGGCGAACTCGGCCGCCCCGCCGGTGACTTGGCGGGCGGACCGGGCGGCGTGCGCGGGCAGGTCCTCGATCGCCGGGCAGGAGGCGTAGAGCACGGGCAGTCCGGCGGCCAGCGCCTCGACGATCGCCAGGCCGAAGGCCTCCTCGGGGGAGGGCGAGGCCAGCAGGTCCATCGCGGCGGCGAGCGAGGGCAGGTCGGGGCCGGGGGTGCCGTCCGGGACGTAGGGGCGCTCGCCCGCGAAGAGCACCCGGTCGGCGACGCCGGCCTCGTGCGCGGTGCGGCGCAGGACGTTCTCCTCGGGGCCGCCGCCGACCAGCAACAGCCAGTGGTCGTCCGGAAGTTGGGCGAGAGCGTGGATGAGGACGTCGAAGCGCTTGCCGGGGGTCAGGCGGCCGATGCCGCCGATGACGTACGCGCCCTCGGGCAGTCCGAGGCGGCGGCGGGTGGTGTGGCGGCGGACCGGGTCGAAGCCGAAGCGGGTCAGGTCGATGCCGTTCGGGACGACCTCGATCCGGGGCGCCGGCACGCCCCAGCGCCTCAGCCGGTCGGCGACCGTGGGGGAGACGGCGACCGTGGAGCGGCCCAGGCGCTCGCTGGCGAGATACAGCGAGCGCACCCCGCGCGACAGCCTGCGGCCCTCCATCTGGGAGTCGCCCAGGGAGTGTTCGGTGGCGACGATCGCGCGGACGCCCGCGAGACGCGCGGCGAGACGGCCGTAGACGCAGGCGCGGTAGAGGTGGGTGTGCACGAGGTCGTAGCCGCCGGTGCGGATGAGCCGGGTCAGCCGGGGCAGCGCGGCCAGGTCGCGGTTGCCGGCCATGCCGAGGTGGGTGACGCGCACCCCGTCGGCGACCAGACCGTCGGCGACCGCGCCCGGGTTGGTGAGCGTCACGACGTCGCAGTCGACCGGCAAGTGCCTTAGCAGCAGCCGTAGTTGCTGCTCGGCGCCGCCGACGCCGAGGCCGGTGATGACGTGGAGGGCCTTCACCTCAGATCCCCTCGACGGGGCGGCGGCGCAGGCGATGCAGCCGGTGCTTCAGGAAGAGGCGCACGGCGTGGTCGTTCTGGCCGATGTGCACGCGGGGGAGGGCGTACGGGCCGCCCAGCGGGCCGGGGTCGATGGCGCAGGCGTAGGTGTAGCCGGCGTCCCTGACGACGTCCACGGCCCGCCGGTCGATCGTGCCGTACGGGTAGCAGAACCCGGCGACCTGAGCCCCCGTCAACTCTTCCAGTACAGCCCGGCTTTCGTAGACCTCGGCCTCCAGCGTGGCGTCGTCCGCCTTGGTGAGGTCGACGTGGGTGAGGCCGTGCGAGCCGATCTCGACGCCCTCGGCGGCGGCGTGCCGGATGCCGTCGGCGGTGAGCAGCGGCTTGCGCGGGCCCAGCGGGTCCCAGGAGTTGCTGCCGCCGAGGCGGCCCGGCAGTACGAAGAGGGTGGCGCCGTGGCCGTAACGACCGAGCAGCGGAAGGGCGTTGTCGACGAAGTCGGTGTACCCGTCGTCGAAGGTGAGCGCGACCAGGTCCCGCCCCTCGCCGCGGGCACGGGCGGCGAGCAGCTCGGCCATGGAGACGCCCCGCAGCCCGCGCCGCCGCAGCCAGCGCAGCTGCTTCTCCAGCCGCTCGGGCGTCACCGTGATGCGGTACGGGTCGTCGGAGCAGTCCCCCACGGAGTGGTACATCGCCACCCACGGGACGGGGCCCGGGGCGAGACGTCTGCCGGTGTCTACGGAGTCAACGGCCATGCGAGAGCCTTCGTGTGACGGTGCGTACGGAACGGAGTGCGGGTGCGAAGCCCTCGGCGCGCAGAGCCACGCCGAGCAGGACGAAGACGGTGAGGACGGTGGCCGTACCGGCCGCGAGGGCGGGCAGCGGGGACTCGGTCCGCAGGGCGGTGGCGTGCGCGGCGAACGCCCCGGCGACCGTCGCGACCACCGCGGCACGCACCGGCTTGGACAGCTCCGTCAGCACCCGGCGGGTGCGCATCGGGACGCTGTTCGGGCCCATGCCGGCCAGCAGCAGGGCGGCGGTGACGGTGATGCCAGTGGCGTTGGCGACCGCGATGCCGTCGACGCCCCAGGGGTGCACGGTCAGGGCGCCGATCCAGGAGGTCACGACGATGCCGGCGGCCATCGCGCCGACCGGGTACCAGGTGGGCCGGCCCGCCGAGAAGTACGAGCGCACGAGGACGCCGACCAGGGTCTGGCCGAGCAGTCCGAGGGCGTACACGCGCATGACGCCCGCCGTCGCCGCGGTGTCCCGCGCGGTGAACGCGCCCCGCTGGAAGAGGAGTTCGATGATCTGCGGGGCGCAGGCGATGACCGTCGCGGCGCCCAGCAGCACGACACAGGCGGCCAGCGCGAGGTCCCGCTCCACCCGGGTACGGGCAGTCTCGGTGTCGCCCTCGGCCAGTGCGCGGGCGACCACCGGGAAGGTGACGGTGCACAGCATCAGCGACAGCACCATCGGCATCTGGGCGACCTTCTGCGCGTAGTTCAGGTGCGAGATGGCGCCGGCCGGGAGGTGGGAGGCGAGGAACCGCTCGATGAGGACCTGGGACTGCCGGCACAGCGCGAAGAGGAGGACGGTGGCGACGAGCGCGAAGTCCATGGGCCGCGACCCACCGGGCTCGGACACCGCCCCGTCGGCAGGCCGCCTGCGCAACTGCCGCCAAAGCGACGGCAGTTGTACGACGACCATCAGGCACCCGCCGACCGCGACGCCGGCCGCGGCCGAGCGCACGCCCCAGCGGCCGCCGAGGACGAACATGCCCGTGATGATGCCGGTGTTGTAGGCGACGTAGATCGCGGCGGGGGCGAGGAAGCGGCGGTGGGCGCGGAGCGCGGCGCTGCAGTAGCCGGCCAGGCCGAAGCTGAGGACGCAGGTCGCGGTCAGGCGGGTGCAGTCGACGGCGAGCGCGGGGTCGGGCAGGCCGGGGGCGAGGGCCTCGACCAGCTGTGGGGCGATGCCGATGAGGAGGGCGCCGACGGCGACGAAGGCCAGCGAGAGACGCGGCAGGGTGGCGCCGACGAGGGCGCGGACGGGGTCGCCGGAGGCGCCCTGCGCACGCCGGGCGAGCGCGAGACTGAACGCCGGGATCAACGCGAAGGCCAGCCCGTCCTCGATGAGCAGCGTGGCCGCGAACTCCGGCACGGTCCAGGCCACGAGAAACGCATCGGTGTCACTCCCGGCCCCGAACAGCCGAGCCAACGCCTGATCCCGCACCAGCCCGAGCAAGGCCCCGGCGACGGACAACACGGCGGTGACGAGAGCGGCCTTGGCGAGGAAGCGACGGGAGACGGGGGCGGCGTCGGGGGCATCGGGGGTGTGTGCGGCGGCGCTGGTTGGTGGGGCGGGCTGGGTGGTGTGGGGGCCGGGGTGGGGGTTTGGTGGGGCGGCCGGGGTGTTGTCGGGGCGGGGGTGGGGGCTTGGCGGGATGGCCCGGGTGTTGTCGTGGCTGGCGTGAGGGCTCGACGGGACGACCGGGATGTCGTCGGTGCTGGAGTGGGGGCTCGACGGGATGGCCTGGGCGTTGTCGGGACCGGAGTGGGGGCTCTGCGGGATGGTCGGCATGCGCTCGGCGCCGGTGTGGGGGTCCGCCGGACCCGGCGTGCCGGCGGACGTGCCGGTGGCCGGTGCGGGCCGAGTGGCGCGGGCCGTCCGAGGCGTGCGCGGGGGCGTCACCGTCATCGTGTCGCGGCCTCCTCGGCCCCGCCGCGGGTGTGCCCGGCCGCGGTCGGCGCCCGCCCGGCCGCGCCCCGAGCCCCGGCCGGGCCGTCCGCCCCGACCAGCGCCCACCACGCCACCACCCCGAACACCACCGCCGTCAGCACCGTCGACGGCCCGCCGATGTCGGCGTACGCGAAGTCGACGAGCTGCCAGATCAGCAGCCCACAGGCGACCAACGCACAGTCCAGCCCGGCCCCCGCGCCCCGCGCACTTTCCAGCCCAGCCCTCGCACCACCCCGCTCCCGCCACAACCCCCGCACCCCGCACACCAGCAGCGCCAGCCAGCTGCCCGCCAGGGCGAGCAGGCCGATCACGCCCTGCTCGGCCAGGACCAGGAGGTACATGTTGTGTGGGGACAGCAGTGGCTGTTTGCGGAACGCCGCGCCCGCGCCCTCCGTGTCGCTGCCCGAGGACAGCGCCAGCGACGCGTGCCCGTCCCGGTATTCCGGGAAGCCCTTCAACCCCACGCCGGTCAGCGGCTGTTCGCGCCACATGCCCACCGCCGCCGCCCACATCGTGTACCGGTCCGTCACCGACTGGTCCGGCGCGTCCGTGACCTGCGTGATGCTGTCGATCCGCTCCTGCAGCATCGCCGTACCGACCCCGAATCCGCCGACCAGTACCACGCCCGCCGCGACCGCTACCGCCGCCACCTTTAGCGCCCGCCGCAGCCCGGCCAACATCAACTGCACGGCACAAGTGACGGCGGTCGCGATCCACGCCCCGCGGCTGAAGGAGAGGGCGAGGGGGAGGAGCAGGGTCAGGGCGCAGACGGCGGCAACCAGCCGGTGCCGTACCGGCGTTCGGCCCAGCGCCAGCCCCAGCGCGCACACCAGGCCGAAGGAGACGACCGTCGCCATGCCCATCACGTCCGTCGGCCCGAAGGTGCCGACCGCCCGGATCTCCTCGCCCTGGTACGAGGCGCCGGTCCCGGTGACGTACTGGTGCACGCCGATCGCGCCCTGCCAGAGAGCGAGCGCGACGAACGACCAGGCCAGCAGGCGGAAGTCGCGCCGGCCGCGGATCAGGAGGAGCACGGCCGCGGGGACCAGCACGAAGATCTGGAGGTAGCGGCCCATGCCGGTGACCCCCGCGCCCGGCGAGGACGCCCCCATCGCGGCCACCGCGAGCCCCAGCACCGGCAGGCCCAGGACGACGGCGGCCGTACGGGACAGAGGGCGCCGGCGGTCCCGTACCAGACGGATCGCGCAGTACAGCACCACCAGCGCGGACACGGCGTCGGCGGGACCCGCCCCGCTCTCCCCGGCGGGCGAGACCGGCAGGCCGAGCAGGACGAGCACGGCGAGCACCGGCAGGACCGGCGGCCACTCGCGCACCCGGGGCAGGGACAGTGCCTGGCTCATCGGCGGTCAGCTCCCCGTCGGACGCACGAGCGCGGCCGCGGTGCGCAGCAGGATGCAGATGTCCTGCCACAGCGACCAGTTGTCGATGTAGGCGTTGTCGAAGCGGGCCCGGTCCTCGATCGAGGTGTCGCCGCGCAGCCCGTGGATCTGGGCGAGCCCGGTGATGCCGGTCTGCATGCGGTGGCGGGCCGCGTAACCCGGGTGGGTCTGGCTGAACTTGCCGACGAAGTACGGGCGTTCGGGCCGCGGTCCGACCAGGCTCATGTCGCCCCAGAAGACGTTCCACAGCTGGAGCAGCTCGTCCAGCGAGGTGCGGCGCAGGAAGCGGCAGAACCACGACATGCGGTGCTCGTCGGCGACGCTCCAGCGGGTCGCCGACTCGTGCTCGTCGACCGGGCGGTGGGTGCGGAACTTCAGGAGCGTGAAGGGGCGCCCGTTCTTGCCGATGCGCTCCTGCCGGAAGACCACGCCGGGCCCGTCGGTGATCCTCAGCCACACCGCGCACACCAGCAGCACCGGGCTGACCAGCAGCAACAGGGTCCCGGAGACGGTCACGTCCAGCAGCCGCTTGCCGAGGCTGCCGCGCCGTCGCCCGTACCCCATGTCGAGCCGCCGGCAGGCGAACCCGGCGAGCTGCTCACGGGACGCGTACGACGGGGACTCCGCGTCGACCTCCCACACCGCGCACCCCGACTCGGCGAGCGCCCGCAGCAGCGGCCCCTGCCGGGTCCGTACGGACGGGTGTACGGCCAGTACGTCCCGTACGCCGTTCTGGATGAGCGCCCGCTGCACCTCCTGACCGGTCGTCAGCACGGGGAGTCCGTCGGTGCCGTCGGGGTGTGCGGCCACGATGCCGACCGGGAGCACTCCGCAGCGCGGGTGGCGCAGGACGGCGGCGGCGACGCGCTGGGCGGTCGCGGCCGGGCCGATGACCAGGGCGGTGCGGGGGCGGTCGAGCAGGGCGACGCGGCGGCGCCAGTGCACCAGGCCGCGGCCCGCGCAGCCCGCCGCCGACTGGAGCAGGAAGCCCACGACCAGGGTGTGGGCGGACAGCGCGTGGTGGGGGGCGTACGCGGCGACGAGCGTGGCCAGTGCCAGCCAGGCGACCGCGATCCGGCCGCAGACGGCGGGGAGTTCGTCGAGGACGCCCGGGGCCGGGCGCGGCTGGTGCGGGCGCAGCAGCATCGTCGCGGCGACCAGCAGGGCCAGCAGCAGCGGGCGGTGCTCGGCGCCCGCGAAGGCGACGGCGCCGAGCAGCGCGGCGACGAGGTCGGCGGCGAGCAGCGGCACCGGGGAGGCGGGCCGGGCCTGCGGGCGGCGCGCGGGGAACCGGAAACCGGCGGCGGTGCCGCGCGCGGGCATGACCGAGACGGGCGAGAATCCGGGATCCCGTGGCTGCCCACCGGGCGAGGGGACCGTACTTTCCGCAGTCACGAGTGGATGGACTCCCTGCACTCGGAGGGCACGGCGGGCGTCGCGGACGCGTCGCCGAGCAGGTCGCGGTAGACACCCGCCACTGCCTCGGCCGCGTTTCGCACGTCGTGCGTGGACAGGACGTAACGGCGCCCCAGATGACCGAGCGACTCGCGCAGCAGCGGATCGAGCAGCAACTCGGTGAGGGCGGAGGCGAGGGCGCCCGGTTCCTCGGACGGCACCAGACAACGTGACGCGTTTCCCGGCGGCAGGCTCTCGCGTGCCCCGTCCACGTCCGTCACCACCACCGGGCGGCCGCAGGCCATCGCCTCCAGCGGGGCCAGGGCCATGCCCTCCCAGCGGGAGGGGAGGACCACCAGGTCGGCGGCCTGGTACCAGGGGGCCGCGTCGGGGACCGGGCCGGCGAAGACCACCGACTCCGGGGCGCGGGAGCGCAGTTCGGGCAGGTCGGGGCCGTCGCCGACCAGCACCAGCCGGGCGTCCGGCACCTTGTCGTGCACGGCGTACCAGGCGTCCAGCAGGACGTCCTGCCCCTTCTGCCGGCACAGCCGCCCCACGCACACCACGAGCGGCGCCGCGGGATCGACGTCCGGGAGGAGAGTCGCCCGTACGGTGTCCACCGCGGCCGGGTGGAAGCGCTCGGGGTCGATGCCGTTCGGCACCACCGCCCACCGCCCGGCGATCCCGGCGCGCACGCCGGTCGCGCGCTCCGCCTCGCTCACACACACCACCCGGGAGGCCCAACGCGCCCCCCACCGCTCCCACTTCAGCGCCAGTGCCGCCATGCGCCCGTCGACCGCCTCGAACGACCAGGCGTGCGGCTGGAACACCGTGGGGACGCGCCCCCGGATCGCCAGCCGCCCGGCGAGCCCCGCCTTCGCGCTGTGCGCGTGCACCAGATCGGGCCGCACCTCGTCGACCACACGGGCGAGCCGGAGTACCTCTCGAACGAGTGTCGGACCCGGCGAGCGGGCCGCTCGCCAGTGCCGTACGTCGGCCCCCAGCGACCGCAGTCCGGCCGCGAGTCGGCTCTCCGGACAGGCCACCGTGACGTGCAGGCCGGCCGCGAGCTGGGCCCGCGCCAGGTCCGTCACGACACGGGCGACCCCGCCGTCCACCGGCTGGGTGACGTGCAGGACCCGGGGCCGGGGGCCGGGTGGTGACTGGTGCATTGCGCGGTTTCCTCGCTCACGGGTGACGCTCGGGACTGCCGGCGGGAACGCGCCTCACTGCTGTGCGTCGACGGCGACGAAGAGCGCCCCGGCCCACGCCGCGTCCCGCTGGGAAACGAGCCGGACGGCCAGCTGGTCACCACCCCGTCCCAGAGCCCCGCCCAGATCGAACACATCGGAGTCGTAGCCGAGCGTGTTCGAGTACGACGGCTCACGGCGCGCCGGAGCGGCGCCGGGCTCGGTGATCGTGGAATTCAGCACGTCGGCACGGGGGTTGGCGGAGTCGGACAGCGCGGTCGCCGCCCGGCCGCCGGCCGACACGGTGAGCGAGTCGCCGCCGCGGCCGCGGTCGCCGTCGTAGGCCACCAGGCCCACCCGGCCGCCGGCGCCCTTCGGGAGGCGCACTCCGCGCAGCCGCAGCTCCTGGCCGGAGTTCAGGGTGTCGAAGCCGTCCCAGAGGGCCAGCCGGCGCAGGGGCTCGGCGGGGTCCTCGTACGCCACCACCAGCGTCCAGCCGCCCCACGCCCCGGCGGCCGACTTGCCCATCGCCACGTTGACCTGTGCCACCGTGTACAGCCCCGAACGGCTCGCCCGCACCAACCCGGTGACGTCCGCCGAGGCCTGGAAGGCGTCCGCGCCCTGCGCCACCCGGTGGCCGACCAGCGAGTCCGCGAGCAGCTCCTTGTACTCGCCGCCGGGCTCCGCGATCAGCACCCGCCCGTCGTCCTTCGGCGGCTTCTGCTCACCCACCCGGAGGTTCCCGCCCCAGTACAGGCGCGCGTACGTCACCTGCGCGCCCTCGGGGAGCCGGAGTTCGGCGCGGGAGGAGTTGTAGGTGTTGGGGTCGCGGTCGACGTCGACGTAGAACATGTCGAAGTCCCCGTTGGCCGCGGACGCGCCCTCGCGGGCGGAGAGGCAGGAGGGTGCGGCCGTCCGGGTGGAGCTCGTACGGCAGCTGATCGCCGAGTTGGCCGCGCGGGCGAACCCGCCGTGCTGCAGCGCGTGATAGCGCTCGGCGAACGGCAGGCGCTCCGCCTCGGGGGAGGGGGCGGCCGGGGCGGCCGCACAGACCGGAGCGCACAGCACTCCCAGGGCCAGCACGCCCACCGTCGCACCGCGCAACAGGGGACCCAGGGAAATGCGCATGACCGGCCTTGCCCTTTCAGAGGTAATTCATGAATGCGATTGGCTGGCTATAGGGGTGGGTCGGGAGGTGCGCAACTCTAGTCGCTATCCGTATTAATCAGTGGAAATCGGGCAAGTGTGTCGGAATGGTGAAGCTCGGCATGTCGCGGGATCACCCCATTGGCGGCACAACCCGCGAGGGCGTCACGCGTTGACACAGCGCCGGGCGTCCGCCCGGATGTTTGTGTCAACCCCAAGGAGCACCTCTCCATGTCGCGTATCGCGAAGGGCCTGGTCCTTACCTCCGCTGCCGTCGTGGCCGTCGCCGGCGGTGCCGGTATCGCCTCTGCCGACGCCGACGCGCACGGCGCTGCCGCCCACTCCCCGGGCGTGCTGTCGGGCAACGTCGTCCAGGTTCCGGTCCACGTGCCGGTCAACGTCTGCGGCAACACCGTCAACGTGATCGGTCTGCTGAACCCCGCGTTCGGCAACGAGTGCGCCAACGACTGACGTCGTCCGACGCGGACGCCTCGGCGCGCAACCCCTTTGCCGGCCGCCCTCCCGTGGGTTCCTTCCACGGGAGGGCGGCCGGTCGGCGTTGCCCCGAATGGTGGTCGCTCGGTTGCAGGGCGCGGTGCGCGCTTTCACGGTGGGCTCAAGGTCCCCAAGCACCACCGAAAGGAACACCCATGCGTGCTCTGCCCGCACGGCGTATCGCGTCCTCCGCTCTCTGCGCCACCCTCCTCGTCGGGATCACCGCACCGGCCGCCGTCGCGGTCGACCGCGCCTCGGTCTCGGAGCAGCGCGCCAAGGCCGCGGCGCCCGTCCCCGGCGCGGACGCGCTCCTCGCCCAGGTGAAGGGCCTGGGCGACCTCGGCACCGTCCTCACCCCGGTCACCGACCTGCTCAACGCCGTGCTCAAGGCGGACAACGGCCAGCTCCCGGCCGCCGACGCCGCCTCGCTCGGCAAGGCCGTCACCGACGCCATCGCCAAGGTCACCGCCGCGGCCCCGGCGACCCCCGCGACTCCGGCCACCCCCGCCACTCCCGCGGCCCCGGCGACTCCCGCCCTGCCGAGCACCCCCGCGCTGCCCAGCACCCCTGCCCTGCCCACGCTGCCGTCCCTCACCCGCAGCGGTGACGACGCCAAGGCGCCGGCCGCCGACCTCAAGGCCGATGCGCTGGCCGCACTGCAGAAGGCCGTCGACACGCTGCTGAAGGCGGTCACCTCCGGCGACGTCAGCCAGGTCGTCCCGGCCGTCACCGGCGTGCTGACCGGCCTGGTCAACGTCCTCGCCGCGACCCTCCTCGGCGGCGGCCTGCCCGCCCCGAGCCTGGCCGGCCTGCCCGCCCTGCCGAGCCTGCCGGTGCCGGCCCCCTCGCTCCCGGTGCCGCTGCCGACCGGGTGACGTGACAACGGAATGCCGTACGGCCGTCGGGTCGATCCTTTCCGGGTCGGCCCGGCGGCCTTTGTCTTTGGCTCCTCATCGGGCCTTTCATATGAGGATGGGAAACGCCGATTAGACACACCGTTCATTCGGGTGGGCCGCAGAAAATTTCTGCGCACCGGGGTTTCCGCTCCGTCGGTGAATCGTTGGGCACGTCGTCAGAATTCGCTGTGGTGACTTGAGTTGCCGAAGAAAGGAACGCGATGAAGTCCCTGAAGGCTGCCGCCGTCGTGGCCGGTACCGTTGCCCTCGCCGGCGCCGCCGCGCCCGCGTTCGCGTACAACGCCTCCGACGTGACGCCCACCAGCCTCAACGGCGCCGTCAACACGCTCACCAGTGGGCACCTGGACCCGGTCGACAGCGCCATGCCGCTGCAGCACCAGTCGAACGCGCTCGACACCGAGAACAAGGACTCCCTGCTCAGCACCGTCAAGGGCGCGACCGCCGCGCTGAACAACAGCGGCGGGCTGCTCGGCGGGCTTCCGCTGCAGCACTGAACTCCCGCCTCGCGCGGGGCTCGTACGGGGCCGATTCCATACGCCGGGAATCGGCCCTCGGTGTTGTTCGACGCGCGTCCCTCGTTCGTGTGGACAGGGCGGGGGCTGTCGCCCGGTCGGGTGAGAACGCGGCCGGCCGCCTTCCGGGGCGTCGATAAGGTCGCGCGGTGACCTCAACCTCAAGCGAAACCCGCCCCTTCAACGCCGCCGACCTGGGCACTCTCGTCGTGATGGCGTGGAGTGGCGAGGCGCCCGACGGCGACATGCCCTACCTCCTCGCCTACCCCCTCGGTGACGCCCCCGACGGCCCCGAGGCCGCGACGGCCGCCGTCACCGCGCTGCTCAGGAGCAGCGGCCTGCCCATCGGCGGCGAACTCGTCGACGCCGCAACCAGGCCGAGCCTGCCGGTGAGCATGCTCGTCGAGGCCGGCCAGGCCGTCGTCACCCTGCCGGGCTGCAACGCCCAGTGCACCCCGCCGCCGGAGTGGCTCGCCGCCGTCGGCGAACGCGGTTACGCCTACCTGGTGTTCACCACCCGCCCCTGGCCCGAGGCCGAGCCGGGCAAGCCCGTCGACCCGGACGAGTTCGCCGCCTTCGCGGGCGCCGAGGAGACCCTCACCGCCGCCGCGCACGTCGTCCTGCCCGCGCGGAAACTGCGCGGCTGACGGCCGTGTCCGCGGGAGCGCGCACGGGGGAGGGGCCGCGGACCGGGGGCGCCGGTGCCGGGTTCGCCCTGCTGCTGGTGGTCACGGGTGCGGCCGGGCTGCTGGCCTCCTGGGTCATCACCCTCGACAAGTTCAAGCTGCTCGAGGACCCGGACTTCACCCCCGGTTGCAGCCTCAACCCCGTCGTCTCCTGCGGCAGCGTGATGAAGAGCGACCAGGCCTCGGCCTTCGGGTTCCCCAACCCGATGCTGGGCCTGGCCGCCTACGCCGTCGTGATCTGCGTCGGCGTGAGCCTGCTGGCCGGCGCCGCGTTCCCCGGCTGGTACTGGCTGGTCTTCGACGCCGGGTGCCTGTTCGGGGTCGGGTTCGTGTCCTGGCTCCAGTTCCAGTCGCTGTACCGGATCAACGCGCTGTGTCTGTGGTGCTGCCTCGCGTGGGTCGCCACGATCCTCCTGTTCTGGTACGTGACCTCGTATGCCGTACGGCGTCAATTCCTGCCCGCGCCGGGCTGGTTGAGGGAATTCCTCGGTGAATTCACCTGGGTGCTCCCGCTGTTGCACATCGGTGTCGTCGGGATGCTGGTCCTGACCCGTTGGTGGGACTTCTGGACAAGCTGACAACTGCTGCACCCGGGGGAATCTTGAACTGAAGGCGTCGGCAGCCTCGTTACTCGGTACGCACGCAGAGCCCGCCGAATCGCGAAAGGGACCGTACCCCTGATGAAGTCGACCACCCGAGGAACCATCGCCGCCGTCATCACGGGCGTCGCGGCCGCCATGGGCGCCGCCGCGACCCCCGCCGCCGCGGTCGGCACGGTGCCCGTCCCCGTGCCGCTGGAGGGCGCCGAGCAGTCCCTCGGCATGGAACTGCCCAAGCTCGGCGGCGAGATCCCGCTGCCGACCCCGGGCAAGCCCGACGGACCCCGGTACGTCGAGGGCCGCCTCATCCCGGAGCACGTCCTGCCGCAGCTGCCGGTCACCGGCGGGCTGCCCGGCGCGGGCCTGCGCGCGCCCCTGCCGCACGTCCTCGGCGACCAGTTCGACCACGTCGGGGTCGCCACCCCCGCCTCCGACCTGCGCACCCTCGCCCCCGGCCTCAACCTGGACGCGCCCCTGAGCCCGCCCAACCCCGCCACCGGCCTCCCCGAGCCGAAGCTCCCCGAGGTGGGCGTCCTCGCGCCGGTCCTCCAGACGGTCCCGGGAGCCAACCTGGGTCTGGGCCCCGGCCTGTAGGCGTCGTATCGCACAAAGCACCTGGCGGGTCCGGGCCGTACGACGGTCCGGGCCCGCTTTCCCGTCCCTGGTCCGGCCCCTCTTGGCCGACCGACGGTGACCGTGCGGGCCCGTGGCCGGTTAGCGCTGCTGAGGATCGAACCGAAGCGCACGAGGAGCTAGCCATGGTTGTCAGCGCAGGCGGAGTGCCGGTGGGTGCGGAGCACGAGCCGACGAGACCGGGGACGCGACGGGACGTGCTGCGCGGGCTGCTCGCCCCCGCCGTCGTGGTGGCCCTGGCCCCGGTGGTCGCCGCCTCCCGGCCCCCGCGCAGCGAGCCGAGCCCCGGCGAGGAGGTCGCGTTCGACGAGACGTACCACGGCCGCCGTATCCAGGGGTTCAAGACGTTGGCCACCGACGACGGACACGTCTTCGACGGCGAGCAGTGGCAGGTCACCGTGGACGGGCGCCCGCTGCACCTCATGCGCCGCGCCGACGGCACCTGGCTGAGCATGGTCGACCACTACCGCTCGTATCCCACGCCCCTGGAGGCGGCACGCGCGGCCGTCGACGAGATGGGGCCGAGGGAGCAGCTGCGCGACATGGCGCCGGGGCCGATGAGCGGCGAGCGGATGGACATGGGGGGACACATCCACATGGGGGGCGACCATGGCGTACACGCGTAAGGACGTCAGCGCGCTGACGAGCGCCGAGAAGCGGCGGTTCGTGAAGGCGATGCTGGAGGTCAAACGGCGGGGGCAGTACGACGAGTTCGTGCGGATGCACATCGAGTACTACACGGCGGACGGCGAGGACGGACTGCGTACGGCGCACATGGCGCCCTCCTTCCTGCCCTGGCACCGGCGCTTCCTGCTGGAGCTGGAGAAGGCGCTGCGCCGGGTCGACTCGTCGGTGACCGTGCCGTACTGGGACTGGACCCGGGAGCGTTCGAGGACGGCCGTGCCCTGGACCAAGGATCTGCTCGGCGGCAACGGGAGGTCCTCGGACCACCAGGTGACGACCGGGCCGTTCGCCTACGCGCAGGGCAACTGGACCATCAAGGAGGGCGTCACCGACGGGGAGTTCCTCACCCGGGACCTCGGGCGCGCCCGCGACCCGATCGCGCTGCCGACGAAGGCCGAGCTGGAGTCGGCGCTCGCCGAGCCGGTCTACGACGCCTGGCCCTGGGACTCCACGGTCACCAAGGGGTTCCGCAACCGGCTGGAGGGGTGGGGGACCGGTCGGGGCAGCGCCGCCTGGCGCAACCACAACCGCGTCCACCGCTGGGTCGGCGGCGCCATGCTCGGCGGCGCCTCGGTCAACGACCCGGTGTTCTGGCTGCACCACGCCTTCATCGACCTGCAGTGGTACCGCTGGCAGCGCCGGCACCGCGGCGCCCGCTACCTGCCGGCCGGCCCGCCGGGCCCCGGCGACGAGCAGCACGAGCGGATCGTCGCCCGGCACCAGAAGATGCCGCCGTGGGACGTGACACCGGACTCGCTGGAGGACGTGAGCCGGATCTACCGGTACGCCTGAACCTGCCGGTACGGGAAGAGCCCCGGCGCTCGAGGTGCCGGGGCTCTTTCGCGGGGTGGGGTGGCGTCAGCCGCCGTACCCGTAGCCACCGTGCTTGTCGTGGTGGTCGCTGACGTTGGCGCAGTGGTTGCCGAACGCCGGGTTCAGCAGGCCGATCACGCTGACGGTGTTCCCGCAGACGTTGACGGGGATGTGGATCGGGACCTGGACGACGTTGCCCGACAGCACGCCGGGCGAGCCGACGGCCTCGCCCTGGGCGCCCGCGTCCGCCATGGCCAGGCCGGTGCCGCTGACGATCACGGCGCCGGTGCCGAGCGCGACGGCGGCCACCTTCGCGATGCGAGACATCACGTTCTCCTTATTGACTCGGGGAGTGCGCCGGCACCACTCGCCGCCGCACTCCCCCTTCAACGCGCCGCCTGACGGAGGGTCACGCCGTTCATCGGTGCATCACCCTTTTTGAAGCCCCCATGACCATCTGGTCGGGTCAGCCGAGCCGCCGTACGGGTGTTCCGTCGAGGAACGCGCGGATGTCCTCCACCGCCTGTCCGTAGTACGTCTCGTAGTTCGCCCGCGAGACATAGCCCAGGTGGGGCGTGGCGAGCAGCCGGGGCGCGGTGCGCATCGGATGGCCGGCGGGGAGGGGCTCGACGTCGAACACGTCCACGGCCGCGCCGGCGATACGGCCCTCGTGCAGGGCGGCGAGCAGGGCGTCCTGGTCGACGATCGCGGCGCGCGAGGTGTTGACGAGGTGGGCGGTGGGCTTGAGGAGGGCGAGCTCGGCGGGCCCGAGCAGGCCGCGGGTGCGGTCGCTGAGCGCCAGGTGGATCGAGACGAAGTCGCTGTCCGCCAGCAACTCCTCCTTGGAGGCGGCGAGTTGGACGCCCACCTCGTCGGCGTACTCCTTCGTCAGGTGCCGGCTCCAGGCGCTGACGTGCATGCCGAAGGCGAGGCCGACGTGCGCCACCCGGCTGCCGATCTTTCCGAGGCCGAGGATGCCGAGGCGCCGTCCGTGCAGATCGGCGCCGACCGTCTGCTGCCAGGGGCCGCCGGAGCGCAGGGCGTTGTTCTCGGCGACCAGGCCGCGGGCGAGGCCCAGGATCAGCGCCCAGGTCAGCTCGACGGGCGGGGTCGAGGTGCTCGCCGTACCGCACACGGTGACGCCGTGCGCCTCGGCGGCGGCGTAGTCGATGACGGTGTTGCGCATGCCGGAGGCGACGAGGAGCTTCAGGCGGGGCAGGCGGGCGAACAGGGAGGCCGGGAAGGGGACGCGCTCGCGCAGGGTCACCACGATGTCGAAGTCGGCGAGGGCGGCGGCCAGTTCGTCCTCGGTGCCGAAGTGCTCCGCGAAGGAGACGGTCTCCACCTCGTCGGCCACGGGCGACCAGTCGGCGACCTCCGTCGCCACCTGCTGGAAGTCGTCGAGCACAGCACAGCGCAGCCGCACGGCGGGTCCCTTCGTCTCGTCTTGTCTCGTCGAGGAGTGTCGGTGCAGATCATCAATGGTCGCGTACGACGACGGCGGTGCGCCCTGTGGAGGAACGCACCGCCGTCGTCGTACCGGAGCAGTGGCTAGCTCTTCGCCAGGCCGGCCGGTGTCTCCTCGCGGTGGGGTTCGCCGCTGGTCACCCGGGTGGTCGGGCGGCGCGGGGCGCGCAGGAGTGCCGCGGCGACGAGGGCGGCGACCAGGGCGAGGGTGCCGGAGACCAGGAGGCACAGGTGGAGGCCGTCGAGGAAGGCCTCGCCGAGGGCGCCGAGGGCGCGGCCCTGTTCGGGGCCGAGGTCCAGGCCGGCCGCGGCGCCGAGGCCGCCGTGGTCCACCGCCGAGGTGACCGTGTCGACGGTCGCCTGCTTGAGGCCGGCGTCGGTGAGGTGGCCGGGGAGGGCGTCGGTGGCCTTCGTGGTGAGGAGGGTGCCGAGGACGGCGGGGCCGAGGGCGCCGCCGACCTGGCGGAAGGCGTTGTTGCCGGCGGCGGCCATGCCGGCCAGGTGGTGCGGCACGGAGGCGACCGCGGTGGCGGTCATCGGCGTGATGACGAAGCCGAGGCCGAGACCGAGGAGGGCCAGCCGCCAGGCCAGGGAGGCGAAGGAGGTGTCGGCGCCGATGCCGGTGAGCGAGAACAGGGCGCCGGCCGTGACGAGCAGACCGCCGGTGATCATGAAGCGGGGAGCGATGCGGTGCATCAGGCGCCCGGCGACCGGGCCCACCACCAGGCACACCGCGGTGACCATCAGCAGCCGGTAGCCGGCCTCCAGGGTGTCCAGCCGCTGGACCATGCCGAAGTAGAGGCTCAGGACGAAGAAGAAGCCGATCAGCCCGAGGAAGGTGATCATCGCGACCAGGGTGGTGGCGGTGAAACCGGGGCTGCGGAACAGGGACAGGTCCAGCATCGGACTGCTGCTGCGGCGCTCGACGAGGACGAAGGCGACGCCGACGGCGGCCGCGGTGAACAGGGCGACCAGCACCTTGACGTCCGTGAAGGAGTCGGCGCCGCCCTCGATGACCCCGTAGACCAGCGCGGTGACGGCGAGCGCGGCGGTGAGCTGGCCGGGCCAGTCGAGGCGGCGGGAGGCGGCGCCGGGGGCACGGGACTCGGTCAGCTTCGTTGCAGCGACCGCCATCGCGGCGAGCGACACGGGGATGGCCGGCAGGAAGACCCAGCGCCAGGCGAAGTGGTCGAGGAGCACGCCGGCCATCAGCGGGCCGAGGGCGAGGGCGAGCATCAGGGCGGACGCCCACAGGCCGACGAACTTGGCGCGCTCGCGATGGTCCGGGACGACATGGCTGATCAGGGCGAGGGTGGTGGGCAGCAGGGCGGCGGCGCCGAGCCCGGCGAAGGCCTGACCGATCCACAGCACCTGGACGGACTGGGCGCACAGGGCGACGGTCGCGCCGACGGCGGCGCTGGCCAGGCCCGCCTGGAACACCTTCTTCCGCCCGTGGACGTCGCCGAAGACGCCCGCGGTCAGGATCAGGGCGGCCATCGGCAGGACGAACGCGTCGGACACCCAGGACAGCTGGGAGGTCGAGGCGTGCAGGGCCTGCTGGACGGCGGGCAGGCTGACCGAGACGGAGGTCACCGGCAGATAGGCGACGAAGACACCGACGCAGGCCATGACGAGCGTCGCCGCCCGCCGCTCGACCGGCGGGGCCGCCGAGGTCGTGACGTTCACTGAACTCTCCCTTGCGGTGCCGGGCACCGGGGACGGTTGATACGTCCGACACTTTCGGCTGGATCGGCGGGAAGAGGCGGGCCAGGGGGCCGTAGGACGGGGAAATCCGATGCGGGGAGCGGGGGCGTCGGGGAAATCCGACATCAGGGGGCGGTGTGGACGATCGGAATCCGAGATCGTACGGAGTGGGCCGCTGAACGCCTCCCCGCCGACCCGCGGCCGGTCACATCCGGGCTCTGAGCACGTCGACCTCGCAGCCCGGCGCGAAGGGGTCGAAGCCGTGCTCGCTGAGCCAGCGGACGATCAGCAGGCTGCGCAGCGACCACCACGCGTGGACCACGTCGAGGTCGACGTCGGTGCCGTAGCCGGCGATGAGGTCGTCGAGGTGCTCCTCGTGTCCGAGGGTGAAGGTGGCGAGGTCGTACAGGGCATCGCCCTGGCCCGCCTCGGACCAGTCGATGATGCCGGTGACCTCCTCGCCGTCGAGGAAGATGTGGGCGAGCTGCAGGTCGCCGTGCGTGAACGCCGGGGTCCACGGCCGCAGCGCGGCTTCGGCGACCTGGCGGTTGCGGGTGACCAGGTCGGCGGGCAGGACACCGTTCGTCACCAGCAGCTCGCACTCCTTGTCGAGTTCCGCCGTCAGCGCGGCGATGCTCCGGCCGGCCTGGCCCGGCCGGGGTGGCAGGGGCGCGTCGTGCAGCTTGCGGATGGCGGCGCCCGCCGCGGCCCACGCGGCCGGCGAACCGGTCGCCGGACCGCCGAGGCGCCCGAGCGTCGTGCCCGGGAGCGCGGCGATCGCGAGCACGTGCGGCTTGTGCCACAGGACCTGGGGGGTGGGGACCGGCGCGAGGGCCATCGCCGCGAGCTCGGCGTCGAGGCGTGCCTGGTCGCCGTCGACCTTCAGGAACACGTCACCGACGCGCAGAGTCGTGCGCTCGGAATGGGCGACGACGACTTGGACCTCATCCATGGGCGACCAGTATCCCGGGGGTGATCGCCGACGTCGCCGGGTTTTGTGTCGCCGGGTTTATGGCGCCGGGCTTTGTGTCGCCGGGTTTATGGCGTGCGACGACGCGGCTGACCGGGGCATCGCTGTCCTTGCCTTGCCGCTCGGCCCGCCGGTGCCGTTCAGTCGGCGATGTCGACGCCGTATCCGCGGGCGAGGGCGTCGAGGCCGTGGTCGTAACCCTGGCCGACGGCGCGCAGGCGCCAGAGCGGGCCTCTGCGGTAGATCTCCGCGAGGAGCATGGTGCGTTCGGTGGTGGCGGCGTCCAAAGTGGCCCGGGCGAAAGGGGCGCCGTTGCTGCCGGGGGCCGCGCCGATCTGGATGGCGCCGGCCGTCCCGAAGGTGGCTGTGCCGTCGATCGCCGCGGCGACGACGACCTTGCGTGTGGCGGGCGGCAGGGCGGCCAGGTCGAGGGCGACGGTCTGTTCGGCCGGGCCGCCGGTCAGCAGCCGTACCGTCCCGGCCGGGCTCTCCGGAGCCCCGTAGAAGACGAAGTCCTCGTCGAAGGTGACCTGTTCGTCCTCGTCGAGCAGGAAGGCGACGACGTCGATCTCGTAACCGGACCGCGGGGCCCAGCCGGCGGTGACATACCACTCCGGCGCCGGTCCGCCGTGGGGCACGGGCAGGTCGATGACACCGCCTCTCGGCAGGACGTGCGGCGCCTGGGGCCGGGGTGCCGTGTCGGGCGGGGCGGTGGGGGCCGGCGCGGTGAGCCAGTGGCGGTCGTGCACGGAGAGTCCGAGGGCGGTGATGCGGCTCATGCGCCGGTCGCCCTGCCCGCCCTCCAGGAGTACGACGTCCGTGACGCTCGCGGACAGGTTGATCGCCGCGGACCCGCCCAGCTCGACGACGCGGGTACGGGCCGCCGCGGCATCGGCGTGGAGACCGCCGAGCACGAGCACGCGATGCCCCGCCAGTGGCCCGTGCAGGGTGCCGACGGCGGGCGCCTGTCGGCGCGGAGCGGGAACCGGCCCGCGGGGCGCGGCCGTCGCTCGGGCCGCTGGTTCCGGGGCGGGGGCCGCGGTGGTCGGAGCGGGCACCAACTCCCTTTGCGCGACCGCCGGTTCGGCCACCGGGGCGACAGTCACGGCCGTCGTCTCGTGCTCCGTCCCCGGCCGTACGTCGGCCAGCAGCCGCAGGAAGGTGGGCTCGTCGACGACCGGTACGCCCTCGGCGAGTGCGCGTCGGGCCTTCGCCGAGTCGGACGCCGGTTCGTTGGTGACCAACAGGCTGGTGTGGCGGCTCACGGAGGTCATCATGTTCAGCCCGGCGGCGACCGCCCGCCCGATCAGCTCGGCCCGGGCATGGTCGGTCTCGCCGGTGATCGCGACCTTCATGCCCTGCCGGAGCGGCCCGCCGGGGGTCAGCCGTCCTGGATTGCGGTAGGCGCAGGGAGTCTTCGGCGGCTTCGGCGTGAACTGCGATTCCGCGCGGGGCGGGCAGGTCACGAGCGGCAGGGGCAGATCGAGCCGCGCCGCCTCGCGCAGTGACGCCCGCAGGATCCCGGCCAGTACCCGGGTGTCGTCCAGGGCGTCGTGAGCGCGCCGCTGGGGGATCCCGTAGTGGGCGGCGAGGGTGCCGAGCTTCATGTCGGCCGTCGGCGGATCCACCTGGCGGTTCAGTGCCAGGGTGCACAGCCGCCGCGACACCGGCAGCCACATGCGCGCGCGGGCGAACTCGTGGGCCAGGAAGTCGTAGTCGAACTGGGCGTTGTGGGCGACCAGGACGCGGTCTTTGAGCATCGCCCCGATCCGCCCGGCGACCTGGTCGAACGTCGGTGCGCCCCGTAACCGCTCGACGGTGAGCCCGTGCACCTCGACCGGACCCGGGTCGCACCCCGGATCGAGCAGCGTCGAGAACTCCCCGGTCTGTTCGCCGTCCGGGCCGATCGTGATCACCGCGACGGACAGCACGCGATCCCGCCGGGCGACGAGTCCCGATGTCTCCACGTCGACCAGGGCCCAGTCGTGGGCGTAGTCGCCCGTGGTGGGCACGTCGAAGGAGGCGGAGGCGAGAGTCATGGCGGAAAGGATGATCCGATATCCGTCCCTCCTTCAACCTGTATGCCGATTTGCCCCAGTCGACGGCTTGCCCGGGCAACGGGTTCCCAGGCCGGGGGCGCCGACGTATTTCGGTCACCGAGTGTGCCGGAAGCCGACCTTGGCCTGGAAGTCGGACCCGTCCTGGAAGCCGGCCTTGTTCCGGAAGCCGGACTTGTTCTGGAAGTCGGACTTGTTCTGGAAGTCGGACTTGTTCTGGAAGTCGACGTCCTCCGCCAGGACGATCCGGGCGCCCATGTTGCGTTCCATCATTTCCAGCGCGGCGGTCTCAAGGTGCGGGTGGATGGCGGCGACCGCGTCCTTCGGCAGCGTGACGTGCAGATGGCGGATGTGGGCGTCGAGGGCGGAGTACAGGATGCACTGCTCGGTGACCTGGCCGGTCAACACCAGGGTGTCGACGCCCAGTTGCCACAGGAGATACGACAAGGGCGTGTCGTAGAAGATCGAGTGCCGGGTCTTCACGACGAACAGGGAGTCGTCGTCCGGCCGGATCGGCTCGACCAGGTCGGCGTGCGGCCGGGAGAGCGCGGTCTCGACGAGTTCGCCGTGGTGGGAGCGCCACAGCCCGAAGTTGTCGTTGACGTAGATCACCGGCACGCGCGCGGCACGGGCCCGGCCGATCAGCTTGGCCAGGACCGGCACGGCGCGTTCGGCGGCGGGGAGGAGCAGCTCCGCGTCCTCGTGGTCGTACGTGTTGATCATGTCGATCACGATGAGCGCGGTGCCGTCGCTGCTTGCTGGTGCGGACATGGAGGACCCGTGGTTCGTGCGGTCGGCTGCCGCCGGGGGTGACGAGCAGCCTCAGCCGGGAGTGAGGGCAGGCTCAGTCAGGGGGCGAGCAGCCTCAGCCAGGGGGCGAGCAGCCTCAGCCGGGTGTGACGCGGCCGCGCCACGAACCGGACTCTCCGCCGCGCGCCTCGATGAAATCCTTGAAGCGCCGCATGTCGCCCTTGACTCGCCGGTCCATCATCCCGAGCACATCCGCGGCCTTCTCCGCCGCGCCGCTCGAATCGACGTCCATGACGAGTTCCACGCGCGTGTGCGTGTCGTCGAGGCTCTGGAAGCGCACCATGCCCATCTGCTTGGTGTCGCCGCCGATCGTGCGCCAGGCGATCCGCTCGTCCGCCAGCTGGTCCACGATCTCGGTGTCGAACTCCCGTCGCACCCCGCCGATCTTGGTGGTCCAGTGGTTGTGAGTGTCGTCGAGCTGCGTCACCTCTTCGACGCCCTCCATGAACTGCGGGAACTCCGCGAACTGAGTCCACTGGTTGTACGCGGTACGGACCGGCACGGCGACCTCGACCGCTTCCTTCACTGTGCTCATGGATACGCCTTCCCAGGATGTCGACGGGCCCGGGGCGAGGCCGCGCCCGTCCTCCGATCACG
Source organism: Streptomyces sp. NPDC047081 (assembly GCF_040643775.1). Taxonomy (NCBI): domain Bacteria; kingdom Bacillati; phylum Actinomycetota; class Actinomycetes; order Kitasatosporales; family Streptomycetaceae; genus Streptomyces; species Streptomyces sp. NPDC047081. The sequence goes on from NZ_JBEYUY010000024.1 coordinate 23,760, forward strand.
GACGGTGGGTCGAGTACCCGGATCCACGAGGGCCACCTCGAAGTGGGCGAAACAGCCGCCGATGTCTAGGTCGGGCCGACGCGGGTAGACGGGAGCGGCCGGCAGGGAGGCGGCGCAGCGCCTGGGGAGGTCCGGCGCCGCCTCCTGTCCGCGTGACCGGGCGCGAGCCTGAGGCTGCCGGTCGTTCGGCGCCCCGCCGAACAGCGCCACGGCGAGCGGCAGCCAGAAGGAACGGCGCTGCCACCCGCCGCGCATACGGCGCGTCAGCCGACGGTCGCGCCGAAGCGCCCTCTCGATGTCCGCGAGGATAAGTCGCTCGCGAGGCGTGAGCCGGACCCTGTTCCTGCCCCTGTCCATGACAGGGGACTCAACCCGTAGCTCCGGCTCAGCTCGCGCCTGCCGAGTACCCAAGGTCGGCTGTTCAGTCGCAGCGTCCGTCAGTCGTGGACGAGCTGTTCGGTCAGGCGATGTGCCTGGGCCAGCAACGTCCCATAGGTCACCAGCGCGTCCGGGTCGTCATGTATGGCGTCCGGCAGCCGCCGACGAAACGCGTCGAGAGTACGGTGCAGCTCCTCGGCCGCTTCACGCACCTGCTCCTCGGCACGGCCGTCGCGCCCGCCCGGGGCGAGCCGTGCCCGGCCGTACAGCCGTATGGCATGCGAGGTGTGGTGCAGGAAGTCCGCGTAGGCACGGGTGATCTCGGCAGGGGGCCTGGCACCCTTCCCGCTGCTGGTGGTCTCCCACACGGTCCGGGTCACGCCTGCCGTGTGGACGGTGACGTAGTCGAGTACGGCCAAGACGTCGTCGTACGCCTCGCTGCGTGAGGGAGGAGTCCGCTCGCGGGGCCTGCGTGGGTTGACGCGCATGCTTTCGCGGCTCCAGCCGATCGCGGAAGGGGCCCGGTCGACGAGGTGGCTCAGCCGCAGGGCCCGTTCGTGCCACTCGCGGGCCGCCTCGCCGCTCCACTCACCGACGGCCAGACCGTCGGCCACCGCGTCGAGGAGTTCCTGCGCTTCTTGGGCCGCGTATTGCAACGCGGAACGGGCGTCGCGCAGATACACGGGTGGCCGGATCAGCGCGTTGAGCACGACGCCGACCACCGCGCCGAAGCCCGCCTCCGCGATGCGGGCCGCGGAGGAGGTGACGGTCACGGGGCCGCCGGTCAGAACGAACAGGGCGCCGGTGGCGGCGTAGACGCCCTGGCTGCCCAGCCGCCGCCAGTTGCCGAGAAGAAGTACCGCCGGGAGGACGAGGGCCATCGTGACCATGGTGCTGTCGAGCAGCAGCGCCACGAGGGTCGCGACGACCGTGCCCACGGTGATCGCCGCGAGCTGCTGCAGGCCGTGCGCGAGTGACCGATAGACCGTCGACTCGACCAGCACGACCGCGACCCACGGCGCCACGAACGCCATCGGAGCGTCGAGCCACCAGCCGGCAAGAGCCCACGCCACCCAGGCGGCAAGCGCCGCTTTCCCGGCCTGCACCACGAGATCCCGCTCGGGCCCGGGCCCTGCCCCCACTCGCCGCATGGCGGAAACGGCAGCCCGGATACGACGCCGAACAGCCCGTGTCGCCCTACACATCCACTCCATGCCCCAGCAAGTGCCACACGAGGGCCGCCCCTCACCCACCGACGACGACGCGCCCAGGCGGCTTTCCCTGCGGACCGGCGTGCCGTGTCGTCCCTGAGGAAAGCTGGTCTGAGAGCAGAAACGCCCTCCCGAAGGAGGGCGGAGCATGGGCGCCCGGCGGGACGCGTGGCATAAGGACGGCGGTCTGAGCTGGGGTTCTTGACGGGCAAGCTTGTTGTCGAGGGGAGCTTTTGTCCGACAGCTCGGGGGAGGGGCGAGCGGTGAGGCGGCTCCTCGTGGGCCGTGGAGCGGATGCCTCGTATGTGCGTCAGCGGGAGTTCGCGCTGCAGCTGAAGCCATCCCGTGGAAGAGATCGGCGCCTTCTCGGGAGGCGGGACGCGGGCTCCCCTGGCGAGCATCATCCGGGACGGGAAGACGTACGGCATCGGCTCGCCCTGGACTCTGCCCGCACGCGCGCCATCACGACGTGACGATCATCGAACTCCAGCGTGAGACCTTCTCGGTCGCGACGAACGGCCCCGGCAGTGTGGCGCGTCCGTCCTTCGAGTCGGCCGAGCTGAACGGACTTCCCTGGATCCTGCCGCCCGCCTCCAGCCACTACGGGCGCGCCATCTCGCTCGGTCTCAGGCGCCGCGGCATCGAGTCCCGTGTGGTCCACGAGGTCACCGACACCGCGGCGTCTCTCCACCTGGCCGCCGCCGGACTCGGTGCCACGGTCATCACTCCGCTGATGCGCCGGCTGAGCCCCGGTCTCGACCTGTGTGTACGCCCGATGGCCGATCCGATGACGCGCGACGTGGTCCTGGTCGTGCCCGGCGGGGACCGCCCCGTACCGGTGAACGCGTTCGTCGAGACGGCGCGCCGGATCACCACGGCCTTGGCCTGAAGGCGAGCTCAAGAGAGATCGAGACCGAGATCGAGACCGAGATCGAGATCGAGACTCCTCCCCACCTCGGCGATCGACGCCGCCGACTCTGCGGCGTACACCTCCTCTGGGACGGCGACCCGGCTGCCGATCACCCCTGACATCCAGGAGATGTCCCGCTCGGCACCGCCCTGGTCGGCGGCCACGCTGCCCGCTCCGGACAGGTTGGAGGCGAAGATCCCGGCCGCGGATCGGGGGAGGAAATCCTCGTAGACGATCGGCTCGGCGGCGATCGCGCCGGCCTCGGTCAACGCGTGCAGGTTCGGCTCGGCGCCGCGGGCCCGGTCGGCGTCGACGACTCGATACGTGAAGTACGCCAGTCGCCGCCGGGCGAGTTCGCGCTCGGTGGCCGGGATCCGCTCCTGCCAGACCCGCACGGCGATCTCCTGCCTCGTCGTCGCCCCGGCTGCCTCCCGGAGCCGTCGGTCGACCTCGGCGACCGACTGTTCGTAGAGGTCGCGCCCCCGTGGGGTGAGGGCGATCCCGCGGGCCTCGACCTCACCGAAGCGGACCCGGAGCTCTCCCTCGCCGATGCTGCCGTCCGGCTCGCGGAAGCGGCGCGGCTCGGCCAGCGCCCGGAAGGACGTCTGACGGAGCAGGACGTCCGGTCCGTCCCAGCGCGGCGGGCCCTGGATCTGGTCGATCATCTCGATCCCGCGCGCCTGCATGGAGACGTACAGGTCGTCGATGTCCAGGACCCGCGGGGTGAGGTGGTTGATGTGCGTGCTGGTCACGCCGCCGATGTCGGCGGCCACGTCGGAGATCTCCGCGAGCTCGGCGTACCAGGCCCGGTCGACCGGCTCCGGCGAGAGCGCGAACGACGCGGCCGCCAGAGCCAGGAAGCGTTCGGCGTCCTCCGCGCCGAGCGCGCCGTACGCGACGGCTCGGTCCGCGAGGGTCAACAGCTCTTCGGGGAACAGCCGGCGGGCGTCGAGGAACGCCTTGAGCCGGCGCTCCAGGTCCTCGTCGAAGAAGCGTCGGTCCTCGGGGACGAGCATCGAGGTGAACACACGGAACGGGTTGGCGGCCAGTTCGTCGCGCTGGAGAGGACGGAAGGCGGTCGAGACGACGGGGATTGGCCGAGGGTGCGCGTCGCGCAAGTCGTAGAAGCCGCACGGGTACATGCCCAGCGCGGCGAAGACACGGGCCACTTGGGCCAGCTCGGCAGGGGTGCCGACCCGGATGGCACCGTGCCGCTCGGCGGTGACCCGGGTGATGCTGCCTAGACGTTCGGCATCGACCCCTTCCCGCTCCAGGACACGCCTGTTGACCTCGGCCGAGGCCTCGACGAGCGTGGTGTACGCGGGGACTTCGGTGCCGTACAGGTCGGAGAGACGGGCGGCGAACCTGGCGCGCAGCTCCGTGGCGCCGACCGTGTTCGTGACGGTGTGCATCGGGGGGTGCTCCTCTCGCTGGTCATGCCGGGATCCGGCCGCGCAGACGTATCGCGTCACGCGCCCGGTCCTCGGCGAGCCGCTGGGCGGCGGCGTGGGGTGTGACTCCGAGCCTGCCGCTCGTCTCGACGACCGTCCGGGCGTTCGCCCGCATCCTGGCCGAGATCATCGGGAACACGTCGGCGGGATCCATCGGGAACGGCGAGTACCGCGCGTCCGTCGAGTGCGCCGTGGCCACGATGCCGCCGGCGTTGGCGATGGAGTCTGGGCACGACCACGACGCCGCGCTCGTGGAGGACCTCGCGGGCGGCCGGGGTGGTCGGAAGGCTGGCGCCCTCGACGATCAGTCTCGCCGTGGTCCGTGCGGCGAGATCCTTGTCGATGACATCCTGGCGGGCGGCCGGGATGAGGATCTGCGCGGGTGTCCTGAGCGCTTCGTCGGCGTCGACTGCACCGCCGTACTCGCGGACGCAGTCGTCGCTCGTCCGCTCGCGCAGCTCGACGAGCCGTGCGATGTCGAGGCCGTGGGGGTCGATCGCGGCGCCGCGGGCGGTCGAGACAGCGGTGACGACCGCGCCCAGGCCAACCAGTCGTTGAGCTGTCGCCCGACCGACGGCACCGAAGCCCTGGATGACCACGGTGGCACCGGTGATCGGGAGTCCGATCGCCTGGGCGGCGGTGTCCGCGGCCTCGGCGACGCCGTAGCGTACGGCAGTCCGCCCATGTCGAGACCGACGACGTACTGCTCGGGGACCTCGTCGCGCAGCGCGCGGGCGAAGGCCCTGAGGATGTTCTCCTTGCGACTTCCCGGACGGTGGGCGTCGGGCTCATCCGGGTGCCGCCCTTGCCCATGCCGCGCGCGGTGTTGTCGATGACCAGGACTCCGCGCATCCCGGACTTGCGGTCGCTCACGCACACGACCCAAGAGGTCAAAGGTGTCGTCGGACACGGATCGCTCTCCTCGCCCTGTAGTCGCACTGCTGCCGTGGGCGCCATGTTTCCGAGCCGACCACGGGGTGGAAAGCGGGCGAGGACTCCGGCTGCCGTGGTGAGCACGAGTTCTGCTGATGCTTGCTCTGGACCGGGTGTCGCCCCGCTTGTACTGTCTACGAACAGATGGGCGCTCAGCGAAACTTCAATGACGAAGGAAGAGGGCACACCGTGACGGACACAACGGAGACAGAGCCGCGATCCGACTGGGAGCCTCGCTCCCACCCGGCCCCGTACACCGACTACGAGAACCTGCGCCGGCAGTGCCCGGTGGCCTACAGCGACAAGCACGGCGGCTTCTGGAGTCTGATGAGGCACGCCGACGTGTCGAAGGCGGCCAGGGACTGGAAGTCCTTCCGCAGCGGACAGCCGTTCGTCGAGTTCCCCGACTTCACCAGCGCGATCCCGATCACCCTGAACCCGCCCGAGCACACGGCGGTCCGCACGCTGCTCAACACGTACTTCCGCCCCGACTTCCTGGCACCGCTGGAGGAGAAGGTGCGGGGCTACGTCGACGAACACCTCGGTGAACTGCTGTCCGGCGGGCGCGGTGACGCCATCACGCTGGCCAAGCCGGTCCCGGAGCGCACCCTGGCCGCTCTGCTCGGCATGCCGGACGACACCTACCTCATGTTCCTGGAGAAGCACCGGCGGATCTTCGAGCTGGCGGGCGACGCGGAGGCCACGAGCAAGCTCCTGACGCATCTGTGGACGGACGAGGTCGCCGCCCTGGTGGACGACCGCAAGGCCCACCCCCGCGATCCGCGCACCGACCTGATGAGCGGCGTCCTGGCCGCCGAGATCGGCGGTGAACCCATCCCGTACGAGAGCTGCGTGGCGATCGGTGTGATGCTGTTCGCGGCCGGCGGCGAGACCACGACGACCGCCATCACGACCTCCCTGCACCACCTGGCCACCCACCCCGAGGACCAGGAACGGCTGCGCGCCGAACCGTCGTTGATCCCGGTCGCCGTCGAGGAGTTCCTGCGCCTGAACACGCCGTTGCACCACCTGGCCCGCCGCACCACGAAGGACGTGACCGTGGGGGAGCGGACCATACCGGCGGACAGCGTGGTCGCCCTCAACTACGCGTCGGCCAACCGCGACGAGACCGTCTTCCCCGACGCCGGGACGTGCGTCCTCGACCGCACTCCGAACCGGCACCTGGCCTTCGGGTTCGGCGTCCACCAGTGCGTCGGCGCGCCGGTCGCCCGGATGGAACTGCACGTGGCCCTGGAGGCGGTCCTCGCCCGCACCGCGTCGATCGAACTCGACGGCGAACCCGTGGAAGGCACCAAGGCGAACCTGGCCAGCGGCTTCGCGTCGCTGCCGCTGAAGTTCACGTTCCCCGAGTAGGAGCAGTACGTGTACGAGACCGAGCTGACCGTCTCCGCCGTCGGGACGGCGGCGGACGGGGTGAAGACCTTCACACTCACCGCGTCCGACGGCCCGCTGCCCCGCTGGGAGGCCGGCGCCCACATCGACCTGGTGCTGGACGACGGCATGGTCCGCCAGTACTCGCTCTGCGGTGACCCGGACGATTCGGGCGCATGGCGGATCGCCGTGCTGCGGGAGGACGAGGGCCGCGGTGGTTCCCGCTTCCTGCACGAGCGCGTCGGCGTCGGCTCGCGGATCCCGGTCCGCGGCCCGCGCAACCACTTCCCGCTGGTGCGGGCGGACGGCTACCGGTTCGTGGCGGGCGGCATCGGGATCACCCCGCTCCTGCCCATGATCCGCGCGGCCGAGAAGAGCGGAGCGGAGTGGACACTGGTCTACGGCGGCCGGACGCGGGCGGGCATGGCCTTCACCCGGGAACTGGAGCGGTACGGCGACCGGGTGGAGCTGGTGCCGCAGGACGAACGCGGGCTCATCGACCTCGACGCCGTGCTCGCGGACCCCGTCCCGGGCCATCGCGTGTACTGCTGCGGTCCGGCACCGCTCCTCTCCGCGGTCGAGGAGCGGTGCCGCGCCTGGCCCGTGGGCTCCCTGCACGCCGAGCGGTTCGCACCCGTGGCACCGGTCGGCGGCGACGAGCGGGGCCCGGCCGAGTTCGACGTGGTGTTCGCACGGTCGGGCCGGTCGGTGACCGTCCCCCGCGGCCGCTCGATCCTGGAGGCCGCCAGATCGGTCGGCATCGAGGTGCTCTCCTCGTGCGAGGAAGGCACCTGCGGGTCGTGCGAGACGGCCGTCCTGGAAGGGGAGGCGGACCACCGTGACGTGGTCCTCACCGATGAGGAGAGACAGGCCGGCGAGGTGATGATGATCTGCGTCTCCCGGTCGCACGGTCCGGTCCTGCGCCTGGACCTGTGAACGCCGGCCGTCCTCATCGGCGCTCGCGGTCTCACCGAGCCTGGTCGCGGTCGGGGAACGGCCCGGACAACAGCCGTGTGCCCCCATGGGACAGCTGCCCGCCGTCCACGACGATCTCCGCACCGGTGATCCAGCTTGCGGCGTCGCTGAGCAGGAACGCCACCAGTGGCGCCACGTCGGTGACCTCCCCGACCCTGCCGAGCGGGATCAGCTGGAGCGAGGTGGTCCGGAAGGACTCGGGGTTCTGGCGTACGAGCGGCGTGTCGATGTAGCCGGGGAGGACGGTGTTGACCCGGATGCCGCGATGGCCGAGCTCGTTGGCGGCCAGCTGGGAGAGGCCGCGCAGCCCCCACTTGGACGCCGTGTAGGCGGTGGGGCGGTGGCCGGTGAGTCCCGCCACCGAGCTGATGTTGACGACCGAGCCGCCGTCGCGCATCAGCGGCACCAGCGCCTGCATGCCCAGCAGCGGGCCGGTGAGGTTGACCGCCAGCGTGCGGTTCCAGTCGTCCGGCGACACCTCCAGCAGCGGAGCCCGAGCGGCGGTCGCCGCGTTGTTGACGAGCCCGTCGACACGGCCGAACCGCTCCTCCAGCGTCGAGGCGAGCTCCGCCCACCCCTTGGGGTCCGTGACGTCGAGCTCGTACGCGAGCGCGACCGAATCGGCCAGTTCCGGGGTCGTCTTCACGTCGACGCCCACCACGGTGGCGCCGTCGGCGGTCAGCTGCCGCGCCTCCTCAAGACCCTGCCCCTGACCGGCACCGGTCACCACCAGCACCTTGCCGTCCAGCTGTCCCGCCATGACTCCTCCATACGCACTGTCGCACTGTTCGGAATTGAACCGTCTGAAACCGCCTGCGGCCGCGTTCACTTGCTCGTGGGCACGACCCCTCGCCCCTGCTCGGACGCCACTGCCCCGGGAGCCGGCGGTGAGTCGTCGATGCGGTGTTCCCCGCGGACCGGGATCGTGGCGACGGCGACCAGGGAAGACCCGGCGGCCACGGTGAAGGCGGCCGGGTAGCCGGTGGCCGAGATGAGCGTCGCCATGAGCGGCGGGGTGGCGGTCGCCACCACGTGCTGGGCGGTGTTCTGGATGCCCAGGGCCTTGCCCGCCCAACCGCTCCCCGCGTACTCGGCGACCGTCGTGTAGGCCAGTCCGTTGGTACTGACGGAGACCACCGCGGCCACCACTACGACGACGACGGCCGTACCGCTCCGGGCGGCGGCGCAGACGGCCAGCGCGGCGAGGGCGAGCGCGATGGCCACGGTCAGCGCGCGCATCGGCCGCATCCGGCTGCCCGCCCGGTCCGACCACCAGCCCGCCACCAGCCGCAGGACCGCCCCGCCGAGCTGCCCGGCGGCCACGGCCCGCCCCGCGGCGGCGGCCTGCCAGCCGTGGACGTCGACCAGGAAGACCACCGAGAAGGCGGAGACCGTGAACTGCGGAACGATCAGCAGCGCACTGGAGGCGTGCACCCGCCACAACGTCGGGGTCCGGTACGGCGACCCCGGCCGGCGTGCCGCGCCGGCCGCCGTACGCCGAGGGTCGCGTGCCGCGACTGCGACCAGCGCGGCGCCGGCCAGACAGCACACGGAGAGGAAGAGCAGCGCCCGGGAGCGGCCCGCGTCGGCCAGCGGCGGCAGGGCCAGCGCGCCCACCGCGACGCCGACCGGCTGGGCGGTCTGCCGCAGCCCCATGGCGATGCCGCGCCGGCCGGGGGCGAACCAGCCCAGGACCAGCCGCCCGCTGGCGGAGTGCACCGCCGCGCCCGCGGCGCCGGCCAGCAGCAGGCACAGGCCCAGCGGGACCGTGCCGTGCGCCTGGGTGGCGAGGGCCAGCAGGGTCCCGGCCAGGCCGAGGCCGGTCGCGATGATCCAGCGCTCGCTCCAGCGGTCGGCCGCCGCGCCCCACGCGACCAGGGTGAGCAGCAGACCGGCGGTGGGCGCGGCGGTCAGCGTGCCGGCTTCGGTCAGGGTCATGCCCTCGGCGCGGAGGGCGGGGATCAGGTAGACGGCGCCGTACTGGAACGTGCACCCCGCGGTCATCGCGAGCGTCCCCGTGGTGAGAGCGATCCAGCGGTTGCCCCGAGCGGGCGCGTCCGAGGCCGGGTGGACCGGGGTCTGACGGGCCATGGCGTCCTTCCCTCGTCCTCGTAGGCGTTCAGCGTACATCCGGGCGTTCAGCGAACAATACCTGTCTGAATGCTGGACGCGGGTAATGCCCGTGTGTACATTCAGCGAACCGATGGTCGGTCAACGAACAAGGACGGTACGAGTGCGCAACAGACGTTTCGTCCTCGCCGCTCGGCCGACGGGCGTGCCCGAGCCGGACGACTTCCGGATCGAGGCAGGCCCCGTGCCGAGCCCGGGCGACGGCCAACTCCTGGTCCGCAACGTGTACTTCGGGGTCGACCCCGGACTGCGCCCCGCACTCGCCGAGACCCCGCCCGGAGTCACCGACGACGAGTTCGAACCCATCCCCATCGGCGGGCTGGTCGGCTACTTCGACGTCGGCGTGGTGATCGAGTCCCGCCACCCGGACTTCGCGCCGGGCGAGTGGGTGACCGCGATGCTGAAGTGGCAGGAGTACGGCGTGGTCGACGCGGGCCAGGCCCGCAAGGTGCCCGCCGGCCCGCTGTCGCCGTCCACGGCCCTGGGCGTGCTGGGGGTGCCGGGCCTGAGCGCGTACTTCGGGCTGGAGCTCGGCGACCCGCAGCCGGGGGAGACCGTGCTGGTCACCTCGGCCGCGGGCGGCGTCGGTTCGATCGCCGCGCAGCTCGCCGCGATCCGCGGCTGCCGGGTGATCGGCACCGCGGGCAGCGACGAGAAGTGCCGCCGTCTGCGGGACGACCTCGGTCTGGCCGCCGCGCTCAACTACCGCACGCAGAAGGATCTCGCCGCGGCCGTCCGTGAAGTGGCGCCGGACGGCGTCGACGTGCTCTTCGACAACGTCGTCAACCAGATGATCAGCGACCTGCTGCCCCGGATGCGCCCCCATGGCCGCATCGTGGTGTGCGGCCAGATCGCCGACTACGGACTCCCGCCCGCGGACGTCCCCGGCATCCGCAACACCAACCGGTTCGTCACCCACCGGCTGACCATGCGCGGCCTGTTCGTCCACGACCACGCGCCCGAGTTCCCCGACGCGTTGCGCCGGCTCACCGACTGGGTGACGGCCGGCGCACTGACGTATCGCGAGGATGTGGAGCACGGCTTCGAACGCCTGCCCAACGCCTTCGCGGCCCTGTTCACCGGCGACACGGCCGGCCGCAAGATCGTCCGAGCCGACCATGAAGGAGACGAGACATGAGCACCGACCCGAAGGCCACCGTGCGCGAGTTCCTGGACGCGGTCAACCGCCAGGACTGGGACCGCTGGGCCGAGCTGCTGGCACCGGATCTCAGCTACACCGTCCAGGGCCGTGACCTGCCCGGCGGCGGCGTCCCGCTGGACCGGGAAGGCGCCCTGAAGATGGTGCCCGGCATGATCGCCCTGTTCGCCGAGGGCGGTCCGACGCTGGAGATCACCCACATCATCGCCGAGGGCGACTGGGTCTTCGTCGAGGCGACGGGCCACGGCTCCTTCCACGACGGCACCCCGTACGACAACCGCTACGCGAACGTGTACGAGGTGGTCGACGGCCGCATCAGGACGCAGCGCGAGTACATGGACACCCCGTACATGGCCGGGCTGCTCGCCACCGTCGCGCCCCCGGCCTGACATGGGCGACGACCTCGCCCCGGCACGCACGCTGCTGTTCGTGCCGGGGCATCGACCCGACCGGTTCGCCAAGGCGGCCGGCAGCGGCGCCGACGGGATCGTCCTGGACCTGGAGGACGCCGTCGGACCGGAACTCAAGGACGCGGCCCGTGAGCACGTCCGCGCCTGGCTCGCCGACGGCGGACGCGGTGTCGTACGCGTCAACGCGCCGGGCACCGAGTGGTACGACGCCGACGTCGCCGCGCTGAGCGGGCGCCCGTGCCCGGTGATGCTGCCCAAGGCGGCCGACCCGGACCAGGTCGGCCGGCTGCTGGCGGATCTGCCGGCCGGCTCGGCCGTCGTACCGCTGATCGAGACCGCGGCCGGGGTCCTGGAGGCGCGCTCCATCTGCGCGGCACCCGGTGTGGTCCGCGCGGCCTTCGGCAGCGTCGACCTCGGTGCCGGGCTCGGCGTCGACCCCGACGACCGGGCGGCCCTGGCCACGGCCCGCTCGCTGCTCGTCCTGGCGTCCGCGGCGGCCGGTACCGCCCCGCCGCTCGACGGGGTGACCACCGCACTCGACGACGAACGGGCGCTGCGCGCCGACACCCGGCACGCCGCCACGCTCGGCTTCTCCGGCAAGCTGTGCGTCCACCCCCGTCAAGTGGCCGTCGTGCACGCCGAGTTCGCGCCCTCCGACGAGGAGCTGCGCCGTGCGAAGGAGATCGTGGCGGCGGCCGGGGAGGGCTCCGTGGCCGTGCTGGACGGGCGCATGATCGACAGGCCGGTCGTGGAGCGGGCCCGCCGACTGCTCGACCGGGCGCACCGCCCCGTAGGGCGTCGCTTTCCGCCAGCCAGTTGACCGATTCCGCCAGTGGGGCGGACGCGCCCGGTCCGGCAGGCAGTTTTTCCCCGAGCCGCGCGCTGCCCCTGGACCGCTCAGGAGCGGCGCACAACACAAGGAGGTGGCGGCCGTGCAGCAGCCGCACGTGATCGTCGTAGGAGCCGGCCCCGTGGGACTCGTCACGGCACTCGGACTGGCCCGCCGCGGGGTGGCCGTCACAGTGCTGGAGCGCGAGCAGGGCATCGTCCGCTCACCGCGCGCCATGGTCTACCACAACGGAGTGCTGCCCGGACTCGCCGAACTCGGCATCCTCGACGACGTCGAGCGGACCGGGGTGCGGGGGACCGAGCTGGCGTTCCTGGACCACGAGAACCGGGACGCCGTCCGCTTCGACCTCGGGGTGCTCGACGGGCACGAGCCCTACAGCCACAACATCCACCTGGGCCAGGACCGCCTGGCGGACATCGCCCTCGACCACCTGGGCGGGCACCCGGACGCTCGGGTCGTGTTCGGTGCCGTGGCCGCCGACTTCAGCCAGGACGAGCACGGGATCTCGGTCTCGGCGTTCGTCCAGGGCCGCTTGCGCGACTACCGCGCCGACTACGTCATCGCGACCGACGGCGCCTCCAGCGCGCTGCGCACCGCCGCCGGCCTCGGCTTCGAGGGCACGACCTGGCCCGAGCGGTTCATCGCGACCAACGTCCGCTACGACTTCGCGAGCCTCGGCTACGCCGACTCCACCATGGTCGTCCACCCCGTGATGGGCGGCATCATCGCCCGCATCGACGACTCCGACCTGTGGCGCGTCACCTACCACGAGGACAGCGCCCTGCCCCCGGAGACCGTCGCCTCGCGCATCGCGGCCTTCTACGCCGAGCTGCTCCCGGCGGGGGCGTCGTACGAGCTGACGCAGTTCTCGCCGTACACGATGCACCAGCGCGCCGCGCGCAGCTTCCGCGCGGGCCGCCTGCTGCTGACCGGCGACGCCGCCCATGTCACCAACCCGATCGGCGGCCTGGGCCTGACCGGCGGGCTCTTCGACTCCTACGTGCTGTCCGAGGCGCTCGCCGCGGTGCTGGCGGGGACGGCCGACGACGGAGTGCTCGACGCGTACGCCACCCAGCGGCGCGACGCCTTCCTCACCTACGGCTCGCCGCGGGCCAGCGCCTTCAAGACCCTCGTCTTCAACTCCACCGACCGGACCGAACTCGACCGCACCCTGGCGGCGCTCCGGACGGCCGCGGCCGATCCCGGGCTCGCCCGCGAGGCGCTCCGCGTCAGCCAGCCCTACCGGACGCCGTCGCTGCTCGGCGGCGCTTCCCTCGTGTCCAGCGACAAGTGAGGACCGACCATGCAGCGTGACGGTTTCTGGATCACCGGGGAACTCTCGGCGACCGAGTTCGGCACCGCGATCTACGGCTCGATGTACGTCGAGCGCCTGACCCCCGAGAACCCCACCCAGCCCTACCCCGTCGTGCTCATCCACGGCGGGGGCGGCCAGGCCACCGACTACCTCGGCACCCCCGACGGACGCGAGGGCTGGGCACAGCAACTGGCCCGGGAGGGTTACGTCGTCCACGTGGTCGACCGGCCGGGCCACGGCCGTTCGCCGCACGACCCGGCGGTGCTCGGCCCGGCGATCCCGGCGCTGTCGGCGGAGCTGTTCCTGTCGATCTTCGCGCCGGAGCAGTTCGCGGACACGCATCACCAGTGGCCGATCGGCCGTACGCCCGAGGACCCCGGCGTGCAGCAGGTCACGGCGAGTTTCGGGCCGATGCTCGCCGACTGGGAGGAGATGCACGCCCTGGAACAGCGGCGGCTCGCCGCGCTGCTCGACCGGATCGGACCGGCGATCGTGTTCTGCCACTCCGCCGGCGGCCCGGCCGGTTATCTGCTCGCGGACGCGCGCCCCGCCCTGGTCAAGGCGCTGGTCGCCATCGAGACGGTCGGCCCGCCGTTCGTGGTGCACCCGGCGGGCGGGCCGCTGTCCTGGGGTCTGGCCTGCGCGCCGCTGACCTTCGATCCGCCGGCGTCGGACGCGTCCGAGCTGAGCCTGGAGACCGTCGACATGCCCGCGGGGCCGCCGCGCACGCTCCAGGCGGAGCCGGCCCGCAGGCTCGCCCACCTGGCCGAGGTCCCCATCGGCGTGGTCACCTCACCGAACTCGCACTTCCGGGGCTTCGACGACCATCTGCAGGCCTTCCTCAGGCAGGCCGGCTGCCAGGCCGACTCGCTGCGCCTTGAGGACTTCGGGGTCCTGGGGAACGGCCACGGAATGATGTTCGAGCTCAACAACCGCGAGGTCCTCCAGGTCATCCTCGACTGGCTCGGAAAGACCGCATGACCGGAAAGACCGTATGATTGAAATCTAAAGATTCATTGTCCCACGATGGAGTGGCGATGGTGCTTCAGGCGGCCGGCTCGCCGGTGACCTTCTCGACGGCCGGTCTCCCGGTCTCCCGCCGCATGGAGCTGTGGGAGCAGTACAACGCCCGCGCCTTCGTACGGATGACCTGCCGGACCCTCGGGGACGAGCCGCTGGAGGCGACCGAGCGCAATGTGCGCACCCGCGGTCTCCGGCTGGCCCACATCACCGCCGGTCCGCACATCGCCGAGCGCACGGCCCGCGAGATCGAGCGCCATCCCACCGGCACGGTGGTGCTGACCGTGGTCCTGGCGGGGGAGACCTGCGCGTACTACCGCGACGGCGCGGTCACCCTCAAGCCGGGGCAGGCGATCCTCGCCGACACGGACGTGCCGTCGATGCGGGGCTTCGCGCACGGCGTCGACCAGCTCCACCTCACCGTGCCCAAGACGGTGTACCAGGATCTCGTGCACGCCGAGATCCCGCAGCCGTACCGGGTGTTCGAGATGTCCCCGGCCACGGGCGGGTCCGCGCAGGGGACGGCCCTCGTCCGGCTGATCGGTGCCGCCGTGCGGGGCGACGACGTGGGCGACCCGCACGCCCTGGAGCGGGACGTGCTCGCCTCCCTGCGGGCCGTGGTCGTCGGACCCCGGGCCGGAGATCCGTCCGCGCAGCTGGCGGCCGCCCAGGAGTTCGTCCGGCAGCACCTCGGCGATCCGATGCTGTCGGCGGCCCGGATCGCGGCCGGTCTCGGCGTCAGCGAGCGGCAGGTGTCCCGCATCTTCAGCGCCCACGGCGGCGTCGCCGGCTGGGTGACCGACGTACGCCTCGACCGCGCGCTCGCGCTGCTGTCCGAGCCGGGACACCGCTCCGTGGGCCAGGTGGTCCGGGAGTGCGGATTCGGCTCCCACTCCTACTTCACCCGCGTCTTCCGCCAGCGCTTCGGCGTGTCGCCGCGCGATGTGCTGAACGGCTCGGGAGCGCCGGCCGGTTCTTGAACAATCACGCCGCCGGGATGACCGATTCCGCCACCGGCGGCGGCCGTTGACCCGCGGATGCCAGCGTGCAGGGCAACCGCACCGGAATGAGGTCAACGATGACTGCACCCGAATCCGCCGTCGCCCCCCTGCCGAAGGAACTCCTGTCGCGCCTCGGGGAACTCCTCGGAGCCGAAGGCCTGTTGCTGGACGACGAGCAGCTCGGCGAGTACCGGGACCCCTACTGGATCCCGGGTGACTCCACCTACTACGGCGCCGCGGTCGTCCTGCCCGAGAACACCGAACAGGTACAGGCCGTCGTCAGGCTCGCGGGCGAGTTCCGGGTGCCGTTGTGGACGAGCTCCCAGGGCCGCAACAACGGCTACGGCGGCGCCTCCCCGCGCGTGGGCGGTTCGCTCCAGATCAGCATGCGGCGGATGAACCGCGTGCTGGAGATCGACGAGGAACTCGCCTACGCCGTCGTCGAGCCCGGTGTGCGCTGGCTGGACCTGCACGCGGCGCTTGAGGCCGGCGGTCACCAACTGCGCCTGTCCGTCCCGGACATCGGCTGGGGCAGCGTGGTCGGCAACTCCCTCGACAACGGCATGACGTACATGGCCAACGGCCAGGACTTCGCCGCCCCGACCGGCATGGAGGTGGTCCTCCCGGACGGCGAGCTGCTGCGCACCGGCACCGGTGCCGTGCCCGGCAGCAGGACCTGGCACGTCTACAAGCGGGGCGTCGGCCCCACGCTCGACCCCCTGTTCACCCAGTCCAACCTGGGCATCGTCACCAAGATGGGCGTCTGGCTCCAGCCCACCCCCGACGCGTACCAGTCCCTCTCCCTGTGCGTCGCGCACGACGCCGACCTCGGCGCCGCCGTGGAGGCCGTGCGTGACCTGATGCTGGCCGGCCTGGTGCGCGGAGTGCCCTCCTTCTACGCCGCCCCGCTGAACGGTTCGCAGATCAAGGGCCTGCCGATACCACCGGGCACGGCCTGGACCGAGGAGGAGCTGGAGGCCTACGGCAGGGAGACCGGGCTCGGCCGCTGGACGGTGCGCACGGCCCTGTGGGACGACCGCGAGGTCCTGGAGGCCAAGCGCGCGAGGATCGTCAAGACCTGGAGCCGCATCCCCGGCGCGTACGTCCAGGAGGGGCGGGTCTACGGCCCGGACGAGTACGGCACCATCACCAACCACGCCGAGAAGACCCAGATCGGCATCCCGCACCTGGAACTGCTGGACCTCATGCCGGACTTCGTCGGCCACATGGAGGTCTCCCCGGTGGTGCCGATGCAGGGCACGGCCGTGACCGAGGCCGTCGCGGCCATCCAGGAGATCCTCGTGGCCGCGGGCTTCCTCCCGCAGATCGGCGTCCTGGCGGTGAGCGCCCGCGCGGCGGCCGTCGTCACGGCCATCGGCTTCGACAAGAACGACGCGGACGCCGTGAAGGCCGCGGTGGCCGCCGCGCACCGGGTCGTCCGGGAACTCGGCCGCATGGGGTACGTCCCCTACCGCGCCCACCTCGACCTGATGGACGACGTGGCCGGGCTGCTGTCCTTCAACGACGGCGCCTACCACCGGTTCATGGCGAAGCTGAAGGACGCGGTGGACCCGGACGGCGTGCTCTCGCCGGGCCGTTACGGCGTCTGGCCCGGCGGAGCCGACCGCCTCAGGTGACGCGGTCGAGCCCGAGCCCCGCCGACAGGTCCGCGACGGTGGTGCCGTAGGCCTCCAGGATCTTCACCTCGCCGCCGGCGAGGTCGAAGATCCCGTGGTCGGTGTAGACCCGGCTCACGCAGGCCCGCCCGGTGAGCGGGTAGGTGCAGGCCGGCACCAGCTTGGGGGCGCCGTTCTTGGCGAAGAGGGTCATCATCACGTAGACGTCCTTGGCGCCGATGGCCAGGTCCATGGCGCCCCCGACGGCCGGGATGTCGTCGGGGCGGCCGGTGTGCCAGTTGGCCAGGTCCCCGTTGAAGGCGACCTGGTAGGCGCCGAGCACACACACGTCGAGGTGACCGCCGCGCATCATCGCGAACGAGTCGGCGTGGTGGAAGTACGACGCGCCCGGCAGCTCGGTCACCGGCACCTTGCCCGCGTTGGTCAGGTCCGGGTCGATCTCGTCACCGACGGCGGCCCGGCCCATGTTGAGCATGCCGTTCTCGGTGTGCAGGACGACACCGGAGTCCGCCGGGAGGTGGTCGGCGACCTTGGTCGGGTGTCCGATGCCCAGGTTGACGTAGGAGCCGGCCGGGATGTCGCGGGCGACGACGGCGGCGAGCTCGTCGGGGGTGAGTGCCATCAGCGGGCTCCTTGGGTCAGGTACCGGCGCTGCCGGACCGGCACGATCCGGTCGACGTAGATGCCGGGCGTCACGACGGACTCGGGGTCGAGGGCGCCGACCGGCACCACCTCGGTGACCTGGACGACCGTGAGGGCGGCGGCGGTGGCCATGACCGGGCCGAAGTTGCGGGCGGTCCTGCGGTAGACGAGGTTGCCCATGCCGTCGGCGCGATGGGCGCCGACGAGGGCGACATCGCCCTTGATCGGGTACTCCAGCACGTAGTCGCGCCCGTCGATGGTGCGGACCTCCTTGCCCTCGGCGAGCGGGGTGCCCACCGCCGTCGGGCAGAAGAACGCGCCGATGCCCGCGCCGGCCGCGCGCAGCCGCTCGGCCAGGTTGCCCTGCGGGACCACCTCCAGCTCGACCTTCCCGGCGCGGTAGAGCTCGTCGAAGACGTACGAGTCGCTCTGCCGGGGAAAGGAGCAGATCACCTTCCGCACCCGCCCCGCCTTGAGCAGCGCGGCCAACCCGACCTCGCCGTTGCCCGCGTTGTTGCTGACGATCGTCAGGTCCGTCGCGCCCTGCCGGATGAGCCCGTCGACCAGGTCGAAGGGCATCCCGGCCATCCCGAAGCCGCCCACCAGTACGGTGCTGCCGTCCTCGATCCCGGCCACCGCCTCGTCGACGCTCTCCAGCACCTCGGCCCGGCTCATCGGCCCACCTCCACGTTCTCCAGCACCACGGCCAGCGCCTGTCCGACGCCGATGCAGATCGCCGCCACGCCGTACCGCTCGCCGCGCTCCGCCAGCACCTTCGCGAGCGTGCCGAGCAGGCGGCCCCCGGAGGCGCCGAGCGGATGCCCGATCGCGATGGCGCCCCCCTTGACGTTCACGATGTCCGGGTCGATGCCCCAGGCGTCCACGCAGGCCAGGGACTGCACCGCGAACGCCTCGTTCAGCTCCACCGCACCGACCTGGTCCCACTTGACCCCGGCCCGGGCGAGAGCCCGCTCGGCCGCCTCGACCGGCGCGAACCCGAAGGCCTGCGGCTCCAGCGCGTGCGCACCGCGACCGGCGATCCTGGCCAGCGGCGCCCGCCCGATGGCGTCCGCCGCCGACTCCGAGCCCAGCAGCACGGCCGAGGCACCGTCGTTGAGCGGCGAGGCGTTGCCCGCGGTGATCGTGCCGTCCTTGCGGAACGACGGCTTCAGCGCGGCCAGTCTCTCCGGCGAGGAGTCCGCACGGATGCCCTCGTCGCGGGTGAGGTCGGCGCCCTCCACGGGGACGACGAGATCGTCGTAGAACCCCTCGTCCCAGGCCGCGGCGGCCAGCCGGTGGGAGCAGACCGCGAACTCGTCCTGGCGCTCGCGCGAGATGCCGAACCGCTCCCGCAGCTGCTCGTTGCACTCGCCCAGCGAGACCGTCCACTCCTCGGGCATCCGGGAGTTGACCAGGCGCCAGCCCAGGGTGGTGGAGACCGCGGTGACGTTGCCGGCCGGGAAGGCGCGGTCGGGTTTGGGGAGCACCCAGGGCGCCCGGGTCATCGACTCCACGCCTCCGACGAGTACGACGTCGGCGTCGCCCACCTCGATGGTGCGCGAGCCGATGATCGCGGCGTCCAGCGAGGAACCGCACAGCCGGTTGACGGTGGTGGCGGGCACGGAGACCGGGACCCCGGCCAGCAGGGCGGCCATCCGGCCGACGTTGCGGTTGTCCTCGCCCGCCTGGTTGGCGCAGC
The DNA here is from genome assembly GCF_040643775.1 of Streptomyces sp. NPDC047081. NCBI lineage: Bacteria > Bacillati > Actinomycetota > Actinomycetes > Kitasatosporales > Streptomycetaceae > Streptomyces > Streptomyces sp. NPDC047081. The sequence continues at coordinate 42,873 of NZ_JBEYUY010000024.1, forward strand.
CCCACACGATCTCGCCGATCGTGGCGGGGTCGAGACCGGGGGCCTTGGCGAGCACGCCGTCGATCGCGGTCGCCGCGAGGTCGTCGGGACGGACGTCCGCGAGAGCGCCGTTGAAACGCCCGAACGGCGTGCGGGCGGCGGCATAGACGAAAGCTGTCATGCCGACCACGCTAGGCGTCGGCCTTGATACGGTGAAGGACCGATATCCGGCCCAATTGAGATGCTGAGAGTCTTAGTGGTGAACCTGCGCCACCTCACCTACTTCGTCGCCGTCGCCGAGGAGCGCCACTTCGGCCGCGCCGCCGACCGGCTGCACATGGCCCAGCCGCCGCTGTCCCAGGCGATCCGCCAGCTGGAGGCCGAACTCGGCGTCGAGCTGCTGCACCGCACCACGCGCCGCGTCGACCTGACCGAAGCGGGCCGCGCCTACCTCGCCCGCTCCCGCGCGATCCTCGCCGACGTCGACGAGGCCGCCCACGAGGCCCGCAGGGTCGCGGCCGGAGCCGTCGGCCACCTCGCGATCGGCTGTGTCGGCTCGGCGACGTACAGCCTGCTCCCGGCTCTGTCCCGGCACCTCGCGACCGAACTGCCGGGCGTGGACTTCGCCTTCCGGGGCGAGATGCTCGCGCCCGACCAGGTCGAGGCCCTGCGGACGGGTGGGATCGACATCGCCCTGCTGCGTCCGCCGGTCGACGACCCCGCGCTCACGGTCACCCCGCTGCGCCGCGACCGGCTGGTGGTCGCGCTGCCCGCCGACCATCCGCTGGCCCGGCGGGGGCAGATCCGCGCGGCCGACCTGGGGCGGAGCGAACTCATCGTCCACTCCGCCGACCGGCGCTCGGTGATGTACGGCGTGGTGCTCGGGCTGCTGCGGGACGCCGGCCTCGACCCGCACGTCCGGCACGAGGTCGGCGAGACCTCCACGCTGGTCACGCTGGTGGCCGGGGGCCTCGGGGTCGCGGTCGTGCCCGAGCCGGTGACCGCACTGGCCCTGGCGGGCGTGACCTACCGGCCGCTGGTCCGCCCGGCCGCCACGGTCGAGCTCGCCGTGGCGCACCGGACCGACCGGACGGAGCCGCACCTGCGCCGGACCGTCGACGTCATCCGCCGGATGCTCCGGCCCTGACGGGCCGGTCCCTGTTCCTTGTTCCTTCCGTGTTCCTTGCGTTGACACCCGCACATCCAAGTCATACGTTCACCGAACAGATGGGCGTTGACCGAACAATCGAGGAGGGTCAACCGCAATGATCACTACCGACATCAACTACGCCCTGGACGTCGACGGCCGCCCGCGCTTCGACATCGTCGACCAGGAGCGGATGAACGTGAGGTTCGCCCCCGTCGCGGTCGACGTGCGTGAGGCGCGCTCGATCAACGACACCCTCGACCTCGAAGTCAACGGGTTCCGGCTCTACGACCACCGCAGCGCGGTCGCGGAGCACGGGACGAAGGCGGAGCTGGAGGAGCACTACTTCCCGGAGATGTGCGCCTTCCTGCGCGAGCTGACCGGCGCGGTCGACGTCCGCCCGCACCGCAGCGGCCTCGTCGTCCGCAGCGCCGAGTGGAAGCCGACCATGGACGGGTTTCCTCCCGCGACCTTCGCCCACCTCGACTTCACACCGAAGTCGCACGCGGAGTTCGTGAAGCTGTCGGAGCGGGACGACGGCCCGATCCCGCCGTACTCCCGGGCCGTCGTCTACCAGACCTGGCGGGCGATCTCACCGCCACCGCAGGACAGCACGCTGGCCTTCGCCGACCCGAGGAGCGTCCCGGACTCCGACCTGTTCGTGATGGACACCGTGATGGGGCCCGAGGTCTTCCCCTCCTGCTTCTTCGAGTCCCGGCTGTCCCGGGTCAACCCCGACCACCGGTGGTACTACTTCCCCGACCTGCGCCCGGACGAGGTCGTGGTCTTCAAGGGCCATGACTCCGACCCGGACCGCACCGGCGACGTGATGCACACCGCGGTCCACAACCCCGACGCCGGCCCGGACGCCGTGCCGCGGCGCAGCATCGAAGCCCGCTTCATCGCCTTCTACGCCTGACGAGCCGGTCCTACCCTGAGAGTCATGCACCCCGCACCCGCAGCACCCCGCCCGGCGCAAGCCTTCTCGACGGCACATGTGCCGTCGGCGGAGCGGCTGCGGGCCTGGGAGGAGCACAACGCCGACGCCCTGATCGCCCTGAAGTGCCGTACGCCGGGCGGCGAGGACTTCCGGGCGCGCGAGGACAACCTCGACCTCGGGCGGGTCCATCTGGCCCGGGTCCGTACGACGGCCCATGTCGTCGAGCGCCCCGCCGATCTCATCGAGCGGCGGCCCACGGGATCCCTCGCGATCTATGTCTCCCTGCGCGGAGAGGCGCAGTTCGAGCAGGCGGGCAGGTGGCAGATCGTCCGGCCCGGCGACGTCCTGGTCTGCGACGCGGACGGCAGTTTCGTCCGCGGGTTCGGGCACGGGCTGGACGAGCTGGCGGTGCGGGTGGACCGGCGTGCGCTGCCGGACGGTGTGCGGGCCGGGCAGCCGCTCATCGTCCGCCGGGACGAGAGGAACCCGTACGGTCGCGCGATCGCCCGCCTCGTCGGACGTGCCGTCGGCGTGGAGACCCCCACCCGGCCCGACGAGCAGGCCATCGTCGATCTCGCGTCCGCACTCGTGGGCGACGGCACCACCCGGCCACCGGTCGTCCACCGCGCGCTGGCCTGCGCCCATGTCGAGGACCGGCTGCACGATCCGCGCCTGTCGGCCTCCGAGGTCGCCGACGCGATCGGCATCAGCGTCCGTCAGCTCACCCGCGTCTTCGCGGACGCGGGCACGACCTTCCCGCGTTACGTGCTTGGACGGCGCCTCGAACTCGCCTACGGCCTGCTGACCGGCCCCGGCGCCGGTGCGGCCCGTACCGCGACGGTGGCGACCACCTGCGGTTTCAGCTCGGTCGCCCACTTCTCGCAGACCTTCCACGCCCGCTTCGGCGTCACCGCGGGCGAGTTGCGCCGTACGGCCGCGCAGGGCGGCTGAGGGCCTGCGGCATACGGATTTCGGCCGTCCGCCACCCCAACCCGCCGTATACGACCGGGACGGGGCGCACGCTGCCTTCAGAACCCCGCGAGAAGAAGGTGAGCGGCTCCATGCCCGACTTCAACGACGGTCAGCAAGAGACCGAACTCCCGGCATCGTCACAGGTGGAGACCGATGTCCTGATCGTCGGCTCCGGCCCGGCCGGCGCCTCGGCGGCCCTGTTCCTGTCGACCCTGGGCGTCGACAACATCGTGATCACCAAGTACCGGTGGACCGCGAACACCCCTCGGGCGCACATCACCAACCAGCGGGCGATGGAGATCTTCCGCGACATGGGGATCGAGGACCAGGTCCTGGCCGACGCCACCGAGCACGGCCTCGTCGGCGACACCGTCTTCTGCACCTCCATCGCGGGCGAGGAGATCGGCCGTATCCACACCTGGGGCACCCGCCCCGACCGCGAGGCGGACTACCAACTGGCCTCGCCCTGCCTCACCGTCGACATCCCGCAGACGTACCTCGAACCGATCCTCGTCAAGAACGCCACCCAGCGCGGCACCCAGACCCGCTTCTCCACCGAGTACCTCTCGCACACCCAGGACGACACCGGCGTCACGGTCCGGGTCCGCGACCGGCTCACCGGCCAGGAGTACGACATCCGGGCCAAGTACCTGATCGGCGCCGACGGGGCCCGCTCCCGGGTCGCCGAGGACATCGGTCTGCCCTACGAGGGCGCGATGGACATCGCGGGCTCGATGAACATCACCTTCAAGGCCGACATCGCCTCCTACGTCGGCCATCGGCCCTCGGTCCTGTACTGGGTGATCCAGCCGGGTGCGAACGTCGGCGGCATCGGCGCGGGCCTGGTCCGGATGGTCCGCCCATGGAACGAGTGGCTGATCGTGTGGGGCTACGACATCGCGGGCGAACCCCCTGTCGTCGACGAGGCCGAGGCCGTCCGCATCGTGCGCCAGCTGCTGGGCATCCCGGACCTCGACGTCGAGATCACCGGCACCAGCCTCTGGGGCAACAACGAGATGTACGCGACCCACCTCCAGAAGGGACGCGTCTTCTGCGCCGGTGACGCCGTCCACCGGCACCCGCCGAGCAACGGTCTGGGCTCCAACACCAGTGTCCAGGACTCCTACAACCTGGCCTGGAAACTCGCCGCCGTACTGCGCGGGCAGGCGGACCCGTCGCTGCTGGAGACGTACTCGACGGAACGCGCGCCGGTCGCGAAGCGGATCGTCACCCGGGCCAACAAGTCCAGCCGCGAGTTCGTCGACATCTTCCAGGCCCTCGGCGTCCTCGACGCCAAGAGCGAGGACGAGATGCGGGACCTGATCGAGGAGCGCAAGGCCAACACCCCCGAGGGCGCGGCCAAGCGGGCCGCCCTGGTGGCCGCGATGGAGACCAAGAACTACGAGTTCAACGCGCACGGCGTCGAACTCGGCCAGTTCTACGAGTCCGCCGCCGTCGTCTCCGACGGCACCCGCCCCGCCCCCAGCAGGGACGAGGACCTCTACTACACGATGTCCACCAGCCCCGGCGCGCACCTCCCGCACGCCTGGGTCGGCGACAACGTCACCAAGCTCGCCCTGATGGACCTGGCGCCGTACACCCGCTGGACCCTCCTCACCGGCATCGCCGGCGAGGACTGGGCCGGTGCCGCGGAGAAGGTCGCGCGGGACCTCGGGATCGCGCTGGAAACGGTCGTCATCGGCCCCGGCCGCGAGGTCACGGACCTCTACTACGACTGGGCCAAGCTCCGCGAGGTCGAGGAGGCCGGCGCGATCCTCGTACGCCCCGACAAGCACGTCGCCTGGCGTTCCATGAGCCTCGCCGACGACCCCGGGGCGGCCCTGCGCGGCGCCCTCGCCCAGCTCCTCGGAAAGGCCTGACCGGTGCGGTTCCTCCACGAGACGCTGCCCCAGCGGGTCGTCTTCGCCCCCGGTGACGCGCCGGCCGCGGTGGCCGCCGAAGTGGCCGCGCTGAAGGCGACGAAGGTGATGCTGATCGCCGCGCCCGCCGAAGCCGCCCTCGCCGACCGCGTCGGCGCGGACCTGCCCGTCGCGCTCCGCCACGACGAGGTCGTCATGCACGTCCCCGTCGACGTGGCCGACCGCGCCCGCAAGGCCGCGACCGAGGGCGCCGTGGACGCGCTGGTGTGCGTCGGCGGCGGCTCCACGACAGGCCTCGCCAAGGCGGTCGCGCTGACCACCGGCCTGCCGATCGTCGCCGTCCCCACCACGTACGCCGGTTCGGAGGCGACGAACGTCTGGGGCCTGACCGAGGGCGAGGTGAAGACCACCGGCGTCGACGCGCGGGTCCTGCCCCGCTCGATCGTCTACGACGCCTCCCTGCTGCTCGGCCTGCCGGTCGAGATGTCTGTGGCCAGCGGCCTCAACGCGCTGGCCCACTGCGTCGACTCCATGTGGGGTCCGCGCGCCGACCCGATCGACCGGGCGCTGGCGGGGGAGGGCATCCGGGGCCTGGCGCAGGGCCTGCCTGCCGTGGCCGCCGATCCGAGAGACCTCGAAGGCCGTGAACGGACTTTGTACGGCGCCTACTTGGCGGCCGTCGCCTTCGCCTCCGCCGGCTCGGGCATGCACCACAAGATCTGCCATGTGCTGGGCGGCATGTTCAACCTCCCGCACGCCCAGACCCACGCCGTGGTCCTGCCGCACGTCCTGGCCTTCAACGCCCCGGCCGTGCCGGAGACCGAGCGGCGCATGGCCGAGGCATTCGGCGCGCCGACCGCGGTGGCGGGACTCGCCGCCCTGCGCGCGGCACTCCACGCCCCCCGCGCCCTGCGCGACTACGGCATGCCCGAGGACGGCATCGCCCGGGCGGTGGCCCCCGTCCTCGCCGCGATCCCCGCCGACAACCCCGTCCCCGTCACCGAGCAGAACCTGACCGCGCTGCTCCGCGCGGCCTGGGAAGGAAGTGACCCCGCATGACCAACGACGTGTCCGCGGAGCAGACCGCCCGCGAGGAAGACCTGATCGCACGGGTGCAACGCTCCTTCGACTCCTGCGAGAACCCCCGCCTGAAGGAGCTGATGCAGGGCATCGTCAAGCATCTCCACGCCTTTCTGCGCGACGTCCGCCTCACCGAGGAGGAGTGGACCAAGGGCATCGAGTTCCTGACCGCCGTCGGCCATCTCACCGACGACAAGCGCCAGGAGTTCATCCTGCTCTCCGACACCCTCGGCGCCTCGATGCAGACCATCGCCATCAACAACGAGGCCTACGGCGACGCCACCGAGGCCACCGTCTTCGGCCCCTTCTTCGTCGAGGGGTCCCCGCGCATCGAGCCGGGCGGGGACATGTCCTTCGGGGCGGCGGGGGAGCCGTGCTGGGTCGAGGGCACCGTCCGCGACGCCGACGGCACCCCGATCGCCGGGGCGAAGATCGAGGTGTGGGAGGCGGACGAGGACGGCTTCTACGACGTCCAGTACGACGACGACCGGACCGCCGCCCGCGCCCACCTGTTCACCGAGGCCGACGGGAGCTACCGCTTCTGGGCCATCACCCCGACGCCGTACCCCATTCCGCACGACGGTCCCGTGGGCAGGATGCTGGCGGCGACCGGCCGCTCGCCGATGCGGGCCTCGCACCTGCACTTCATGGTCGAGGCGCCCGAGTGCCGGACCCTGGTGACGCACATCTTCGTCCGGGGCGACGAACTGCTCGACTCCGACACCGTCTTCGGCGTCAAGGAGTCCCTGGTCAAGGACTTCGAGCAGCGCCCGGCCGGCACGCCGACGCCCGACGGGCGGGACGTGGACGGCCCTTGGACGCAGGTCCGTTTCGACATCGTCCTAGCCCCCGCCGACGGCCGAGGGTGATCCGCGTCCGCGGCAGGGTCCGGCCTGCCGCGGACGGCCGTGGCCGGGCCCGTGGCGCACACCTGGGCGCTGTGGGCCCGTCCGGTCGTCTACTCTGCAGCCATGAACACCGAGTTGGACGAGCCTCGCCTGGAACAGCTGGAGCGGGCCATCGCCGTCCTGCGGGCCTTCGACGCGGAGCATCCACGGCTCACGGTCAGCGAGGTCGCGCAGCTCACCGACAGCACCCGGGCCTCGGCGCGCCGCATCCTGCTGACGTTCAAGTCGCTCGGCTTCATGCGCTCGGACGGCCGGCACTTCTCGCTCACCCCCCGCATCCTCGAACTGGGCTGGAACTACTTCGCCTCCCTCGGCGTCGACGAGATCGCGAAGCCCCTGATGCGCGACCTGGTCGACCAGGTCGACGAGTCCTGCTCCATGGCCACGCTCGACCTCCCGGACATCGTCTACATCGCCCGGGTCCACACCCGGCGGGTCATGACCATCGGCGGCGGCATCGGCTCCCGCCTGCCCGCCCACGCCACCGCGTCGGGCCTGGTGCTGCTCGGCACGCTCGACGACGACGAGCTCGACAAGTACCTCACCGCACCGCTCCAGACGTACACCCAGCACACCACGACAGATCCGGAGCAGCTGAAGGCGGTCGTCATGACGGCCCGCGTCCGGGGCTGGGCGTTGAACGACCAGGCCCTGGAGATCGGCCTGCGCGGTATCGCCGTTCCGGTGCACGACCAGTCCGGGGAGGTCGTGGCCGCGCTCAGCGTCTCCTCGAACTCCGCCCGCACGACCCTGGAGGACCTGCGGGACCGCTGCCTGCCCGCCCTCCAGGAGACGGCCCGCGCCATCTCGGCCGGCCTGTCCCGGGGAGACGCCCGGGAGGGCCTGGCCTGACCGCACCCGCATGTCGGCGGTTCACCTCCCCTGGGTGGACCGTTGACTCGTCATATGCAGCGATGTACGGTCACAGAACAAGTGAGCGCCTATCGAACGGAGTGGCATCGTGGCCACCTCTTCGGAGCGACTGAGCGAGTTCGTCGCACAGCTCAGGATCGAGCGGATCCCCACGCCCACCGCCGAACACGCCCTCCTGCACACGCTGGACGTCCTCGGCTGCGGCATCGCGGCGCACGCGTTCGGGGAGGCGGCGTACGCGCTGGGTTCCGTACGGGAGTACGGCGGACACGGTCCGGCCACCGCGATCGGCGCCGACGGCCTTTCCCCCGCGGACGCGGCCTTCGTGAACGGCACCTTGTGCCACGCCCTCGACTTCGACGACACCCACCCCACCTCGGTCGTGCACGTCAGCGCGGGCGTCGTACCGGCCGCCATCACCGCCGCCCGCGCGGCGGACGCGACCGGCGCGGACCTCCTGGCGGCGATCGTCGCCGGCAACGAGGTCTCCGTCCGGCTCGGCACCGCGGCGAGCGGACGCTTCCACGCCCGCGGCTTCCATCCCACCGGCGTGTGCGGCGTCTTCGGCGCCACCGCGGCGGCCGCACGCGCCAGGGGCCAGGACGCCGTACGAACCGCCCACGCGCTCGGTATCGCCGGAAGCATGGCGTCGGGGCTTCTGGAGTTCCTCGCCGACGGCTCCGAGACCAAGCGGCTGCACCCCGGGTGGGCCGCCCGCGCCGGGCTCTCGGCCGTGGCCCTCGCCGCGCACGGGGCGACCGGGCCCGCGACCGTCCTGGAGGGCGCCCGGGGCTTCTTCGCCACCTACCTGCACGGGGAGTCGTACGACCTCGACGGCCAGACGGCCGACCTCGGCACCCGCTGGGTCACCGACGAGATCGCCTACAAGCCCTACCCGGCCTGCCACTACACCCACGCCCCGGTCGACGCGCTGGCGCACCTCCTGGCCACCACGCCGCTGAAAGCCGACGACATCAAGTCGATCACCGGCTTCACCGACGAGACCGGCGTCGCGCTGGTCAGCGAGCCGGCCGCCGACAAGGTCCACCCCCGGACGCCGTACGACGCGAAGTTCAGCCTCCCCTACTGCCTCGCCACCCGGCTCGTCACCGGCCGCCTCGACGTCGGGTCGTTCACCGCGGAGGCCGTCGCCGATCCCGAAGTGGCGGCGCTGGCCCCGCGGATCGGCTACGAACTTCGCCGCTACGACCCGGACACGTTCGGCGGCGGCGTACGCGTCGAGACCGTCGACGGCCGTGTCCTCGAACACGAACTCCGCCGGCAGCGCGGGGGCGCCGAGAACCCCATGAGCCCCGAAGAGGTCCTGGACAAGTTCCGCATCAACGCCGGGTACGGCCTCCCGCCCGAGCAGGTGGAGGCGCTGGAGCACTCGACGCTCGGGCTCGCCTCACTGCACGACCTCACCTACCTGGACGCCCTCGCGGCAGCCACCACGCGAAAGTGAGACACCCCATGCACCACAGCGACGTCATCGTCGTCGGGGCCGGACCGGTCGGCGTCCTCAACGCGCTGGGCCTGGCCCGGGCCGGCCTGAGGGTCACCGTCATCGAGGCGGAACCCGCCGTCGTCCAGTCGCCGCGCGCGATGGTCTACCACTGGTCGGTCCTCGAGGGAATCGAGCGGCTGGGCCTCCTGGACGCGGCCAAGCAGGCCGGGTTCACCAAGCAGGAGTACACCTATTACGTCTACGCGACCGGCGAGCGCATCGACATGAGCGTCGGCGTCCTCGAAGGCCTCGTCCCCCATCCCTACAACCTCCACATGGGCCAACACCGGCTCGCCGAGATCGCGTTGGACGAACTCGCCAGGTTCGACAACGCCACCGTGCGGTTCGACGCGTCGGTCACGGGCATCGCGCAGGACGAAGACGGAGTGACGGTCGATGTCGGGGGCGAACAGCTGCGCGCCTCCTGGCTGATCGGGGCCGACGGGGCGGGCAGCACCGTCCGCAAGTGTCTGGGCCTGGGATTCGAGGGCATCACCTGGCCCGAGGTCTTCGTCGCGACGAACGTCCGCTACGACTTCGACAAGCACGGCTACGCCCGCTCCACGCTCCAGATCGATCCGACCTACGGCGCCATCATCGCGAAGATCGACAACACCGGCCTGTGGAGGCTCACTTACGCCGAGCATCCCGACACCCCCGAGGACCGGATCGGCGAGCGCATTCCCGAGTGGTACTCCAAGCTCCTGCCGGGCGACGAGGGATACGAGCTCGACGCCCACCGCCCCTACCGCATGCACCAGCGGGCGGCAACGACCATGCGTGCGGGGCGAGTTCTCCTCGCCGGCGACGCCGCGCACGCCACCAACCCGATCGGCGGCCTCGGCCTGACCTCCGGGCTCTTCGACACCTTCGTGCTCTACGACGCCCTCGCCGCGGTGATCAGGAAGACCGCCGACGACGCCGTACTCGACAAGTACGCGGAGGAACGCAGGCGCACCTTCCTCGACAAGGCCTCACCGCGCGCCACCGCCAACAAGCAGCTCCTCTTCCACACCAGCGACCCGGCACGGCTCGAAGCCGAGCTGTCGAAACTGCGGGCGCTCGCCGCCGACGAGGAGGGACAGCGGACGGCCTTCATGTTCACCAAACAGCTGGAGACCCCGCTGCTGGTCCGCCCGGTCGCGACCGTCTGAGCGGGGAGGGACGAGATGAGTGTGCAACCCGGCTGGCAGGGACGCTTCTTCGAGGACTTCGAAGTCGGCGACCTGTACCAGCACCCCCTCGGCCGGACGGTCAGCGAGGCCGACAACACCTGGTTCACCCTGCTCACCATGAACACGAACCAGCTGCACTTCAACGAACAGTACGCGGCCCGTTCCGAGTTCAAGCGCCCGCTGGTGGTCTCCACCCTCACCGTGGCCATCGCGGTCGGCCAGAGCGTCACCGACCTCACCCAGAACGCCGTCGCCAACCTGGGCTGGGACGACATCCGCATGACCCACCCGGTGTACGCGGGCGACACGCTGTGGAGCGAGTCGATCGTCGTGAGCAAGCGGGAGAGCGCCAGCCGCCCCACCGCCGGCGTCGTCACCGTCAAGACGCGGACCCTCAACCAGCACGGCAAGGAAGTCTGCTCCTTCCTGCGCACCTTCCTGGTGCACAGGCGCGGCGCCGAGCAGCTCCAGGACGTCTTCCCGGTGGGCGAAGTGCCGTTGACGGTACCGGGGGAGGAGCGGTGAGGCCGCTGGCGGACGTGCGCATCCTCGCCGTCGAGCAGTACGGCGCCGGCCCCTGGGGCAGCCTGCACCTCGCCGACCTCGGCGCCGAGGTCATCAAGATCGAGGAACCCCGCTCCGGCGGCGACGTCGGCCGCTATGTCCCGCCGTACGCCGAGGGCGAGGACTCCCTGTTCTTCGAGGCGTTCAACCGCAACAAGCGCAGCATCTCCCTCGATCTCACCAACCCGCGCGGACGCGAGGTGTTCGAGCGCCTGGTCCGCGAGTCCGACGCCGTCTACTCCAACCTGCGCGGCGACGTACCGGCCCGGATCGGCATCACCTACGACGACCTCAAGCACCTCAACCCGGCCATCGTGTGCTGCTCGCTCACCGGCTACGGCATGACCGGCCCGCGCAGCCAACAGCCGGGCTACGACTACCTCATCCAGGGCATCGCCGGCTGGATGGACCTCACCGGCGAACCGGGCGGCCCGCCTGCCAAGAGCGGCGTCTCGCTGGTCGACTTCACCGGCGGCTACGTGGCCGCGCTCGCCCTGCTCGCCGGACTGCACGCCGCGCGGCACGACGGCATCGGCATGGACTGCGACGTCAGCCTGTACGACATCGCCGTCACGCTGCTCAACTACCCGGCGGCCTGGCACCTCAACGAGGGCTACGAACCCGCCCGCACCCGCCACTCGGCCCACCCCTCCCTGGTGCCGTTCCAGGCGTTCGAGACACGCGACGGCTGGATGGTCGTGGCGTGTCCCAAGGAGAAGTTCTGGGTGAGGCTCGCGCGGCGCCTCGGCCACCCCGACTGGGCCACCGACCCGCGCTTCGACTCCTTCGCCCACCGCCACCAGTACCGGGACGAGCTGATCCCGCTCCTGGAGGCCGAGTTCACCACCCGCGACACCGTCGACTGGCTCGACGCGCTCACCGCCGACGGCATCCCCTGCTCGCCGATCAACAGCGTCAGCCAGGCACTCCAGGACCCGCAGACCCTCGCCCGCGACCTGATCGTGGAGACCGAGCACCCCCGCTTCGGCACCGTGCGCCAGATGGCCTCGCCCGTGAAGGTCGGCCCCGTACGCCCGACTTACCGCCGCGCACCCCTGCGCAACGAGGACCTCGCCCACGTCACCCGCAAGCTCGCGGGCTACGACGCCGACGAGGTCGAGGCGCTGGCCGCCGAGGGCGCCTTCGGCGAACTCCCCACCGACTGAGGACAGCACAGACTCATGGACTTCGAACTCACCCAGGATCAGAAGGACTTCAAGGCCGTACTGCGCTCCTTCGTCGAGAAGGAGATCATCCCGGTCGCCCGCGAGTGGGAGCAGTCCGGCCGCTACCCGACCGAGATCGTCGACGGCCTCAAGGAACTCGGCCTCTTCGGCATCACCGTCCCCGAGGAGTACGGCGGCCTCGACCTCGACCCGGTCTCCTTCGCGCTGGTCTTCGAGGAGCTGGCCCGCGGCTGGATGGGCATCGCCGGTGTCCTCGGCAGCCACTCCCTGTCCTGCCGCATGATCGCCGTGCACGGCACGGAGGAGCAGAAGCGGCGGTTCCTGCCGGGGCTGGCAACCGGCGAGCGCCGTACGGGACTCGGCCTCACCGAGCCCGGTGCCGGCACCGACATGCAGAGCATCGCCACCACCGCCCGGCGCGACGGCGACCACTACGTCGTCAACGGCACCAAGCTGTGGATCACCAACGCCCGTTACGCCGACCCGCTCCCCGTGATCGTCAAGACCGACCCGTCCGCCTCACCGAAGCACGCCGGCATGAGCGTCCTCCTGGTCGAGAAGGACACCCCGGGCTTCGAGGTCCTCAAGGACATCCCCAAGCTCGGCTACAAGGGCCCGGAGACCAGCGAGGTCCTCCTCGACGATGCCCGGATACCGGCGGCCAACCTGCTCGGCGGCATCGAGGGCCGGGGTATGCAGCAGACCCTCTCCGCCCTGGAATGGGGCCGGGTCAACATCGCCGCCCGGGGCGTCGGAGTCGGTCAGCGCGCCTACGAGGAGGCCCTCGCCTACGCCAAGCAGCGCGTCGCCTTCGACCGTCCCATCGCCGACTTCCAGGCCATCCAGCTCAAGCTCGCCACCATGGCCACCAACCTCCAGGCCGCGCGCCTCATGACCTACTGGGCCGCCACCGCCGTACGCGACGGACGGGCGGACGCCCAGACCGGGATGGCGAAGATCTTCGCCTCGGAGATGGCACTGGACAACGCCATCGACTCGATGAAGGTGCACGGGGCCTACGGCTACTCCACCGAGTACGAGATCGAGCGCCTGTACCGCGACGCACCGCTGATGAGCATCGGTGAGGGCACCAACGACGTCCTGCGCACGGTCGTGGCGAAGGCCCTGGTCGCGGGCCGCTCCCGGGTCGGATGAAGGGACAGTGGGATGAAGGAACTCCGCGACCGCGTGGCGGTCGTCACCGGGGGCGCGAGCGGTATCGGCCTCGCGCTCGCCCATCGCTTCACCGCCGAAGGGATGAAGGTGGTGATCGCGGACATCGAGGAGGAGACACTGGAGAAGGCGGTCGACTCCCTGGCCGCCGGCGGAGCGCAGGTGCTCGGCGTGCGCACCGACGTGTCGCGCCCGGAGGACGTCGAGGCGCTGGCCCAGGCCACGCTCGACCGGTTCGGCGCCGTCCACGTCGTCTGCAACAACGCCGGTGTCGAGAGCGGCGAGACGTTCTCGGAGATCCCGCTCACGACCTGGGAATGGGTGATGGGCGTGAACTTCTGGGGTGTCCTGCACGGCTGCAGGACGTTCCTGCCGCTACTGCGGGAGCAGGGCGAGGGCCACATCGTCAACACCGCCTCGACCGCGGCTTTCGCCACGGGCCTGCCGACGTTCACCCCGTACTCGGTCTCGAAGTTCGCCGTCCACTCCCTCTCGGAGAACCTCGACATCGAGTTGCGCGGTGGCGGCGAGCCGATCGGGGTGTCGCTGCTGGTGCCCGGCATGACGAAGTCCCGTATGGCCGACTCCGAGCGCAACCGGCCGCAGGGCGTGAGCGTCTCCGAGTCCCCGCGGCGACGGAGGGTCCTCGACATGATCCGCACCGCGATGGAGGAGAACGCGCTCGACCCGGCGGTCACCGCGGGCCAGGTCGTCGACGCCGTTGTGAACGAGCGCTTCTTCGTCCTCACCCACCCCGAGGAGAGCATCGCGGCCCTCAGGGCCCGGCTGCACTCCATGGAGACCGGCGAGCCCCTGGCGGTACGCAAGCCTTCAGGCGTGAAGTGAGCAGCGGGTTCAGGGGAGGAACTTGTCCGCCAGGAGGTGGGCGAGGGCCCAGTCCTGTGCGGCGACACCGACGGTCTTGAACACCGTCCGTTCGCCGTACTCTGCGGCGGTGTCGGTCAGCGCGGTGCCGAGCTCCGTGAGGTCGTCCTTGGCGATGACACCGGCGTCGAGGGCCTGGATGATCTCGCCGGCCTCCGCGAGGGTCGCGTCGAGGTCGTCGATGACGACGGTGGAGGAGGCGAGCAGTTCGTCGGGCAGTTCGCGCATGGTGGGACGGTAGGAACCGATGGCGTTCACGTGCACCCGGGCCGGCAGCGCCGACTCCCGGAAGAGCGGGCTGGTCGCGTTGGTCGCGCAGCAGACGATCTCGGCCTCCGCGACGGCCGACTCCGCGTCGGTGGACGCCAGGAGCTCCACCCCCGCCAACTCGGGTGCCAGCGTTTCGAGAAGGGCCTGGGTGCGTCGCGGATCGCGGCCCACCACGGTGAGCCGGGACAGCGGCCGGACCGCGTGGACGGCGCGGACCTGGTCGGGGGCCTGCGCGCCGGCACCGATCAGGGTCAGCCGGCCGGCCTCCGGCGCGGCGAGGAGGTCGGTGGCGACGCCGACCGCCGCTCCGGTGCGCAGGGTCGTCACCACGCCGGCGTCGGCGACCAGGTGGTCCAGGCTGCCGGTCTCGCTCCAGACCACGGTGCCCGCGATGACCGGCCTGCGTTCGGAGTTCAGGCTCAGCGTCTTGATCACCGCTGACGCGGTCGACCGGTGATGCGCGGACATCACCATGAACTTCCCGTCCCCCAGCGGAGTGCGGACGGGCATCTCGAACTCTCCGCCGGCGAGGTCGACGAACCCCCGCCGTACGGCGTCGATCACCTCGTGCATCGTCACGGCCTCACGGATCTCGCGCTCGCCGAGGGTGATGGTCGTCATGACAGCTCCGCTTCGTCGTCGGGCCTGAACCAGGCCCGGGTCAACCCGTATGTCGGGAAGGTCTCAACGGACGTAGTCCGCGCCGGTGATGTCGATGGTGGCCCCCGTCGAGTGGCGGGAACGGCCGGACGCCAGGAACACGATCATCTCGGCCACGTCCCCGGGCGGAGTGATCTCGCCCAACGGCACGCTCGACGCGTCCACTTCGCCTTCCTCCGCGAGGTCCGTCGCGACCCACCCGGGGGCCACGGAGTAGGCGAGCACCCCGTCGGCCGCGAAGCCCCGGGCGATGCCCTTGGTCAGTGCCAGCAGACCGGCCTTCGCGGCGCCGTAGGCCAAGTGGTCCCCGTCGTCCCCCCGGTGTGCGGAACGGCTGGACACGCTGACGACGATGCCCCCGCCGCGCTCACGGAAGTGCAGCACCGCGTTGCGGCTGAGGTCGGCCGGGCCGGTGAGGTTGAGGGCCAGGTTGTCGGCCCACCCCTGGCGCCACTGTGCCGGGTCGTCGAGCGGCGACCCGAGCCAGGCCCCCGCGTTGTTGACCAGCACGTCGACCTGGCCGCGCCAGGCGACGGCCTCCTGCCACAGGGCCTCCGTCTGGCCCGGGTCGCGGAGATCGGCGCGCACCAGGCAGCCCCGGTCGCCGAGTTGGTGCCGGAGGTCACGGGCGGCCTGTTCACTGCTGGCCCAGTGCGCGACGACGTGGGCGCCCTCGCGGTGGGCGGCGAGCGCGGTCGCCCGGCCGATACCGCGCGAGGCACCGGTGACGAGGACCGTCTTGCCGGCAAGGAGAAGGCCGCTGGGGGATGTCGTTCCGCTCATGCGACCGCCTGCGCTCCGGTGATCTCCACGATGGACCCGCACATGTACGGCGCCTCGTCCGAGGCGAGGAACGCGACCAGCGCCGCGACCTCCTCCGGCGTCCCGATGCGGCCGAACGGCACCAGGACATCGAGGTCGGCGACGGTGCGTCCGGTCCGGGCGAGATGCGCCTCCACCATCGGCGTACGGATCTCCCCCGGGCAGACGGCGTTGACGCGCACGCCCTGGTGGGCGTGGTCCCGGGCGAGACTGCGGGTGAAGGCGACGACGGCGGACTTCGTCACGTTGTACGCGATGTGCACCGGCGCCGGCTGCAACCCCCACTGCGAGGCGGTGTTGACGATGGCCCCACCGCCGCGTGCCGCCATGTGCGGCAGCGCCGCCCGGCACAGGTGGAACAGCGCGTGCACGTTGACGGCGAAGCTGGTCTCCCAGTCCTGTTCGGAGAGGGCGAGCAGGTCGCCGCGCCGGTTGACGCCCCCGTTGTTCACCAGCACGTCGAGGTGCCCGTGCCGGGCGACCACGTCCTCGACGGCCCGGGCGCACGCGCTCGCGTCGGCGAGGTCGAAGCACGCGGCCTCCGCCTTCCCACCCTCCCCGGTGATCTCCGCGACGGTCTTGTCCGCAGAGGCGCCGTCGACGTCGCAGACCACGACGGTGGCCCCCTCGCGCGCCAGCCGCCGGGCGATCGCGGATCCGATGCCGCCGCCCGCGCCGGTGACGACGGCGACCTTCCCCCTGAAGCGGGAGGCCGCTACGGAGTGGGTCACGACCCTTCCCTCCGCCGTCTCAGTCACTGGTGAAGACCGTGTCGTGCCAGCCCTTGTGAGCGGCGCCGGTGATGTCCGCCATGACGTGCTTGACGTTGGTGTACTCGTCGAAGGAGTACGCGGACATGTCCTTGCCGAAGCCGGAGGCCTTGTAGCCGCCGTGCGGCATCTCGCTGATGATCGGGATGTGGTCGTTGATCCAGACGCAGCCCGCCTGGATCTCGCGGCTCGCGTGCCCGGCGCGGTAGACGTTGGTCGTCCAGGCGGAGGCGGCGAGTCCGTACGGGGTGTCGTTGGCGAGGCGGAGTGCCTCGTCGTCGCCGTCGAAGGGCAGGCAGACGAGGACAGGGCCGAAGATCTCCTGCTGCACGATGGCGGAGTCCTGGGCGGCGTCGGTGATGAGGGTGGGCTCGTAGTAGGCCCCCCGGCCGAGCGGGCCGTCCGGGATCCTGCCGCCGCGTACCACGGTGGCTCCGGCCCGGCGGGCCTCCTCGACTATGCCGGCGACCTTGTCGCGCTGCCGGAGCGAGATCAGGGAGCCCATGTCGGTGGCGGGGTCCCCGACCGGGCCCAGCCGCACGCCGTCCATCAGCTCGGCGACCCGCGCCACGAACCCCTCGTACAGCGGCCGTTGGACATACGCGCGAGTGGCCGCCGTACAGTCCTGGCCCGCGTTGATGAGCGCCCCCGCCACCGCACCGCGCGCCGCGGCCTCCAGGTCGGCGTCGTCGAAGACCACGAAGGGCGCCTTGCCGCCGAGTTCGAGGTGGACGCGCTTGACCGACCCGGCCGCCTGCGCGGCGACTTGGCGGCCGACGGCGGTGGAGCCGGTGAAGGAGACCATGGCGATGTCGGGGTGGGTGATCAGGGCCTGTCCGGCGACGGGTCCGGTGCCGGTGACGATGTTGACGACACCGTCCGGGATGCCGGCCTCCTGGGCGGCCTCGGCGAACAACACCGAGGTGAGCGGGGTGAGTTCGGACGGCTTCAGCACGACCGTGTTGCCCGCGGCGACGGCCGGGAGGATCTTCCAGGCCGCCATCTGCAACGGGTAGTTCCAGGGGGCGATGGAGCCGACGACGCCGATGGGTTCGCGGCGGATCGTGGAGGTGTGGTTGCCGGAGTACTCGCCGGAGGCGCGGCCCTCCAGGTTGCGGGCGGCGCCCGCGAAGAAGCGGACGTTGTCGATGGTGCCGGGGACGTCGAAGTCACGGGTCAGCCGGATCGGCTTGCCGGCGTTGCGGCTTTCGACCTCGGCGAACTCCTCGGCCCGCGCCTGCAGTCGATCCGCCCAGCGCAGGAGCGCCTCGGAGCGGTCGACGGGGGTCGCGCGCGACCAGTCGGCGAAGGCCGTGCGGGCGGCGGTCACCGCCTCCTCGACGTCCTCGGCGCCGGCCAGGGTGTCGGTCGCCAGGACCTCCCCGGTGGCCGGGTCGGTCACCGAGTACTCCTCGCCGGACGTGCCGGGGCGGCGCTTGCCCGCGATGAACTGCGTTCCGGTGGTCTCGGGGGTGTCCATCAGCGCTCCTGTTCGGCGGCGCCCCACAGGTCGCCGAGGGTGTAGCCGTGCGGGAAGGGGTCGGTGGCGTCCAGGACGTACTGGTTGAATCCGGTGATCCAGCCGCGTCCGCTGATCGTCGGCAGCACCGCCTCGTACGGCCCGATTTGGGTGGTGTCGAGCAGCGTGCCGGTGAAGGTGGTGCCGATGATCGACTCGTGGACGAAGGGGGTGTCGAGGGGGAGTTCGCCGCGTGCGTGCAGGGCGGCCATGCGGGCGCAGGTGCCGGTGCCGCACGGGGAGCGGTCCAGGGAGCCGGTCCAGGTGGCCGGGTCGGCGAGGTCGACCGGGCCGTTGGGCAGGACGACGGTGTTGCGGCCGGAGACGCCGGGGGTGGGCGAGGGGCCGTGGATCATCGTCAGGGAGATCTGGTCGATGCCGGGGTTGAGCGGATGGCTGACCGGGAACTGCTGCTGGGCCGCCGTACGCAACACCGCCCCGGCGCGCGCGAGTTGCTTCGCCGAGGAGCGTTCCACGGTGAGGCCGAGGTCGGCGGCGCGGGCCTGCACGAAGAACTGGCCGCCGAAGACGATGTCGACCGGGACGCGGCCGTACTCGGGCAGGTCCAGTTCGTGGTCGAGGGCCACCGCGAAGGCCGGGACGTTGGCGAAGGTGACCCGGGTGGCCTTGCCGCCGGACACCTCGGCGCGGACCCGGACGAGGCCGACGGCCGTGTCCACGGTGAGTTCGGTGACCGGCTCGCTCACCGGCACCGCGCCCGTCTCCACGAGCGCGGTGACCGCGCAGATGAGGTTGGAGCCGGACATCGGGCGGTAGCCGCCCTGCTCCAGCACGACCAGGCCGAAGTCGGCGGCCGGGTCGGCCGGCGGCAGCACCAGGGCGCCGCACAGGGCCGGGTAGCCGCGCGGTTCCTGGAGCAGCAGCCGGCGCAGGTCGTCGAGGTGCTTCTCGCAGTACTGCAGCCGCTCGGCCATCGTGGCGCCCTTGACGTGCAGATGGCTGCCGATCAGCACGCGGCCCGGCTCGCCTTCGGCATGGACGTCGATCGCGTGGATGCGGCCGTAGGAGGACATCAGGCGGCCACGCTCTCCTCGGCCACGGCGACACCGGCGGCGACGAGCAGGTCCCGGAACTCTGCGCGGTACTGCGGAGCCAGCGGCAGCACCGGGCGCCGGGTCGGGCCCGCGCCGACGCCGACCAGGTCCAGGCCGGTCTTGATGCCGCACGCGTAGTTGTGGGACTCCAGGAACCGGCAGATCGGGAAGATCTTCGCCCACAGCTCACGGCCGGCGTGCAGGTCGCCCCGGACGGCGAGGGCGTCGTACAGCTCGGCGCAGAGCGCGGGGATCACGCTGGCCGTGCCCCACACGCCCGCCTGCGCTCCGCTCGCCAGCGCGGCGAAGGTGAGGGTGTCCCAGCCGTTGAGGGCGGTGATGTCCCGCGCGTGCTCCTGCTGGACGGCGGAGAACCACGCGAAGTCGCCGCCGGTGTCCTTGTAGGAGGTGACCGCGGTCTCCCGGGCCAGCTTGGCGAGTTCCTCGGGCGCGAGGTTGACGCCGGTGGCGGACGGGATGTTGTAGTACATGATCGGGATGTCGACGGCGTCGGACACCGCGCCGAAGAAGCCGAGCAGCTCGTCGAAGCTGGGGGCGTCGTAGAACGGCGGTACGACCATCACGGCGGCGGCGCCCGCCTTCTCCGCGTGCACGCTCAGCTCCACGGTGTCCGCCGTGCTGAGCGCGCCCGTCCCGGAGACGACCGGGACACGTCCGGCCGCGGCCTCGACGTACAGCTCGGTGACCCGCTTGCGCTCGTCGAGGGTCAGCGTGGTGAACTCGCCGGTGCTGCCGCCGGGCACGAGCCCGTGGATGCCGCCGCCGATGATGTGCTCGGCCTGGCGCCGCACGCCCTCGGCGTCGACGGCGGAACCGTCGGGGGTCAGCGGGGTGACGACGGCGGCGAGGATGCCGGTGAACTGGGGGGCGCTCATGAAGGGACTCCTGGGGTCAGCATGGGGGAAAGGGGCGGTACGGGGAAGCCGGGGGCTTCTGGGACCTGGCAGGTCACCTGCGGCCACGGCGCCCTCGCGGGTCTCCGGCGGACACTGCGGCTCGGCGCCGGCCACTGCGGGCGTGTGCGTGTCACCGGCGGGTGAAGCGGCTCGGTGAGAGGGGTTCGGCCACCGCCGGAAGCCGGCGCGTGGTGATCGCCTCGGCGATGATCTCGGCGGTGACCGGGGCGAGGGTGAGCCCGAGCATGCCGTGGCCGGAGGCGACGTAGACGTTGGGAAGGGGATTCAGACGGCCGATGACCGGCAGGCCGTCCGGGGTCATCGGGCGCAGTCCGGCCCACGGACTGGTCTCTCCCGGCGGGTCGCCCCAGCCGACGAGGGAGTCCGCGGCGGCCTGCTTGATCGCGGCGACCCGCCTGGGATTGACGTTCTCCTCCAGGCCGCCGAACTCCATCGTGCCCGCGAGCCGCAGGAAGCCGTTCATTGGTGTCACCGCGACCCGGGCGTCCTCCAGCGTGAGGGGCGTGCGCAGCGGCACAGGGGAGGGCACGTAGTCGACGCTGTAGCCCTTGCCCGGCCGGATCGGCAGCGGCACGCCGAGCTGGGCGGCCATCCGGGCGGTCCACACGCCACCGGCCAGCAGCAGGGTGTCGCCGGAGTACTCGCCCTTGTCGGTGAGCACGCCGGTGACGGCGTGGCCCTGGCGCAGGAAACGGCGTACGGGCGTGTGTTCGTGGATCTCGACGCCGAGTTCGGTGCACCGCTTGAGCAGGCCCTGGGTGAGGGAGTCGGGCTCGACCTGGCGGTCGTCCGGGAAGAACAGGCCGTGTTTGGTACGGCTGTTCAGCACCGGTTCCTTGGCCTGTACGGCGTCTCCGTGCAGGTGTTCGGCGACCATGCCGAAGGCCTCGAAGATGTCGAGGGAGGCCAGCTGCTCCTCGTAACGCTCCCGCGTCTCGAAGGCCAGCAGGACGCCCGCCTTGTGCATCTCGAAGGCGACGCCGTCCCTGGCCCAGTCGTCGAGGAGGTCCATGGTGCCCTCGGCGAGGCGCAGGGTTGTCTGCAGGCCCGCGCGGAAGTCGCGCGTGGTGCAGTGCCGGGCCATGGTGAGCATGAACTTCACGAAGGACGGGTTGAGCGAGGGCTTGACGTAGAGCGGGCTGTCCGGCTTGAGCATCCACTTGAGGGACTGCAGGATCACGCCCGGCGCGGGCACGGGGCCGCTCTCCGCCAGGGCGATCTTGGCCGCGTTGCCGTGCGAGGCGGCGGAGCCCGCGCGGCGGGCGTCGAGAACCGTCACCTCGCAGCCACTGGCGGCCAGCCGGTAGGCGGCGGCCAGGCCGACGGCGCCGGCTCCTACAACGATGGTCCGCATGGGGTCGCGTCCCTCCTTGCAAAGTGTCGAATGATCGGCGGCACGGTCAGACCTCCGGCGCCCAGGGCCGCCCCACCACGAAGCCGTTCTGGAACGGGTCCGTCGGGTCGAGGACCAGCTGGTTGAAGGAGGTGATCCAGGCGCGTCCGGCGATGCTCGGTACGACGGCGTCGTACGGTCCGACCGTGGTGGTGGACTCGATACGTGCGTCGAAGCGGCTGCCGATGAGCGACTCGTGCCGGAAGAGCTGTCCCTGCTCCAGCAGGCCGTACGCGTGCAGGACGGCCAGGCGGGCGGAGGTGCCGGTGCCGCAGGGGGAGCGGTCGATCCGGCCGGGGGAGACGATCGTCGCGTTCCTGGAGCGGATCATCTCGGCGCCGGTCTCGTCCCGCTCGTGGTGGAGCGGGCCGGTGAACGTCGTGTTGGTGATGCCGGGGATCAGCGGGTTCTCCGGGTGGCTCACGTCCAGCTGGTGCACGGCGGCCTTCTTCAGGCGCTGTCCGAGCTCGCACAGCTCCGCCTCCTCGCTCACGTCGAGCTTGAAGCCGAGCGCCTCGGCGTCCACGAAGACGAAGGTCATGCCGCCGTAGGCGATGTCCACGGTCACCCGGCCGAGCCCGGGGACGTCCAGGTCGGCGCCCTTGTGGTAGACGAAGGCGGGCTGGTTGACCAACTTCACCCGCCGCACCTTGCCGTCGGCGCACTCGCACTCGACGCGGATCAGGCCGGCCGGTGCCTCCAGCGTGAGGTGGGTGACGGGCTCGGTCATCGGCAGCATGCCGGTCTCCAGCAGCACCGTGGCCACGCACATGGTGTTGGAGCCGGACATCGCCGGATACTCCGTCGACTCCAGGATGATGTAACCCATGTCGGCCGCCGGGTCGTTGGACGGCAGGACGACGTTGGCGTTGTGCCACATCGCTCCGCGCGGCTCCTGCAGCAGCAGCTTGCGCAGCTGGTCGTGGTGCTCCTCGAAGTAGCGCATCTTGTCGAAGACACGCTCTCCAGGGACCTGGCCGACCCCGCCGACGACGACCTTGCCGGACTCGCCCTCGGCATGCGCGTCCACCACGTTCAAGGTACGGCTGAACCTCATGGCGTTCCTTTCGAGATCGCAGATTGTCAAACAATCGGCGGTGGGGCTGACGCTAGACCGGGCGCCGCGGTGCGGTCAATGCCCGACGGCGGATGAATCGACCGATCCGGAACGGTCACCCACTCATTTCCCGACCTGTTCACGCGTACGGAGCGCTGTGCCGCCCGGCGCCGGAGGTGTCGCCGGGATCGCGCCTTACGTCCAGGTCAAGCCCATGATCGGGACGGGGGTGGCTGCTGTCGTCGGCCCCGCCGCCCGCTGATCGCCGGATCGGAACATCACGATTTCGGCTATTGACACCGGCCAGTCACGTTCCTAACCTTCCGGCATCTTGCTGCGTGTCTGACAATCTACGGCTCGCTCGCACATGGTGTGGCGCAACGCCGCGCACCCCGGACCGACCGGACCCCCTGCCGTGCCCCCGCACCCCGCACTCCTGCACCCCTGCATCACTCAGCCCTAGCACTGGAGCACCAGCCATGGCCCTCACCAAGCAGAGCAGGTACACCTTCTACGTGATCGGAGTTCTCGTCCTGGCCTGGCTGGCCGGCTACTTCGGCGGCAAGACCGGCTCGGACGGCGGCTCGACCCAGACCGTCGCCAGCTCGGGCGACTCCTCCAAGGCCGCCTGGGTCGACAAGGTCAAGAAGGCGGGCGTGCTGCGGGTCGGCTGTGCCGACGCCCCGCCGACCGTCACCGTCAAGGCGGACGGCACCTGCACCGGCCCCGACCTGATCCCCCTGCAGAACTTCGCGGACGGCATCGGCGTGAAGATCAAGACGGTGGCGACCACCTGGCAGAACATCGTCGCCGGACTCCAGGCGGACAAGTACGACGTCGCCGCCGACCTCGACCAGACCGTCGAGCGCAGCCTGGCGATCCGCTTCACCAACGGCTCGTGGTCCTACCCGGGCGTGTTCCTGGTCGAGCGTGACAGCGACTACACCACCGGCCAGCAGATCCTCGACGCGAAGAAGCCCATCGCCACCACGCAGGGCTCGGCGCTGGACGCGGCGCTGCAGCAGGCCAAGGCGGAGGAACTGCGCGTGGACACCAACCAGAACGCCGCCGCCGCCGTGAAGGCGGGCAAGGCCATCTCCGTCTTCGCCGACCTCGGCACCGCCGTCGACATCGCGACCAAGGACAAGTCCTTCGGCATCGTCGTCCCCGACCCGGCGATCTTCGTCCACCACGTCGCCTACGGCGTCCCCGCCGACATCGACGCCCGCTCCATGGACATCCTCAACGTCGCCGTCGACAACTCGGTGGCCAGCGGCGAGATCGCCCGCGCCTTCGCCGACGCCGGCTACCGCGAGGTGGACGCCCTCGGCAGCCTCCAGATCAAGCCCTGAACCGGCCGACGTCCTCCCGGAGGTAGCCCGTGATGCAATCCGTGGATTCCCTGAACCTGGCCTACTCGCCCGACTGGAGCGTCTGGGGGCCCGCCCTGCCCACCCTCCTGGACGGCCTGTGGCTGACCCTGGAGATCTCGGCGATCGTGATCCTCGCGAGCACCGTCCTCGGCTTCCCGCTCGCCGTGGCCCGCATGTCGAAGATCGAGGTCATCCGCTGGCCGGCCCAGCTCTACATCGAAGTGTTCCGATGTACGCCGCTGCTGGTCCAACTGCTGTGGGTGTTCTACGGCCTTCCCGCACTCCTCGGCGTCAACCTGCCCGGCAAGCTCTCGATCATCATCGCGCTCACCGCGCACCTGACCGCGTTCATGTCGGAGACCTACCGCGCCGGCATGCAGTCCGTGCCGGTCGAGCAGGTCGAGGCGGCCCAGATGCTGCGCCTGAACAGGGTGCAGATCCTGCGGCACATCATCGTGCCGCAGGCCTTCCGCCAGCAGATCCCCACGATCCTGTCCCTGAACGTGAGCATGTTCAAGGACACCTCCCTGGTCTCCGCGCTGGGCCTGGCGGACCTGACCTTCCAGGGCAACATCCTCTCCAGTCAGACCTACCGGCCCATGGAGATCTTCACCCTGGTCGCCGTCATGTACTTCACGATCGCCTTCCCCGCGACCCTGTTCACCAGCTACATCGAGCGCCGACTGCTCACCAGCGGTTCGCGCGGCGCCCAGCCGCCCACTCCCGGGCTGCGGGGCACACTCGGACGGCTGCGCCCCGGGCAGCGGCCGCCGGCTCTGGCCAACCCCGCCCTCAAGTCCGTGGCGAAGTCCGCTCTCAAGCCGGAAGGTGTCTGATCACGATGACAGAGACCAACCCGATCCTCGACAAGACACCGGAGACGGCGGTCGCCGCGGAGCCCGACGGCGCGTTCGTCAGCACGCGCGGCGTGTGCAAGTCCTTCCACGGCCGGCCCGTCCTCAAGGAGGCCGACTTCCGGATCGGCAGCGGCGAGATCGCCGTCCTCATCGGCAAGAGCGGCTCCGGCAAGAGCACGCTGCTGCGGGTGATCGCCGGTCTCGAGGAGCCGGACGCCGGGGACATCGACCTCGCCGGCCAGGCCGTCGTCCGCGACGGCGAGTACCAGGAGGCGTGGAAGGAACTCCGCGGCCAGGTCGGGATGATCTTCCAGAGCTACACCCTGTGGCCCCACATGAACGTCCTCGACAACCTCATCATCGCCCCTCGCCTCACCCTCGGCGAGAGCAAGGCGCAACTGCTGGAGCGGGCCGAACAGGCCCTGACCGAGGTGGGGATGGCCCACCACCTGCGCAGCCGCTGCACCCAGCTCTCCGATGGCGAGCGCCAACGGGTGGCCATCGCACGGGCGTTGATGATGCGCCCACGGCTGCTGCTGTGCGACGAGATCACCTCCGCGCTCGACCCGCCGGTGGCGGCCGAGGTGCTGGGTGTCCTCACCAAGCTGAAGGAGGAGGAGGGCATCGCCTGCGGCATCGTCACCCATGACATGGCCTTCGCGTCCAAGGCCGCCGACCGTATCTGCTTCTTCGAGGACGGACTGATCAAGGAGGACGTGCCGCCGGAGCAGGCCTTCAACGACCCGCAGACACCAGGACTCCGGGCCTTCATCGACGCCGTCCGCTTCTGACCGGCTCCGGGACCGGTGGCAGGCCCTCGTACACTCCTCCCCCCGGGGGCCTGCCACCACCCCGCTCCGGAAACCCCGCCCCCACCGAAAAGGTCACCGACATGCCCCAACTCACCGAGCTGGCACGGAAGCTGGCCGCCGCGCCGAACTTCGCGACGCTCGCCACGATCGGCAAGGACGGCCTGCCACAGCAGACCGTGGTCTGGGTCAAGCCCACCGACGAGGGGATCGCCTTCTCGACCGTCGAGGGCCGCGTGAAACACCTCAACCTGCTGCGCGACCCCCGCGCCGGCATCCTCATCACCGACCGCGAGAACCCCTACGTCTACGCCGTGGTCCGCGGTCCGGTCACCATCACCCGGGACGGCGGGCCGGAGCTGATCGACGAACTCTCCCACAAGTACGAGGGCGAGCCCTGGCAGGAGACCGCGGCGTCGCCCAGAGTGGTCGTCACCATCAGTGCCGAGCGCGTCACCGAGTACGGCGGCTGAAACAGCCGTGGCGAGGGCCTGGCGACGGCCAGGGCCACGGCGACGGCTACTATGTGGTCTGACAATCTGCGGAGGACCGAATGAGTGACCAAGCCCCCCAGCCGACCACCGGGCCCCGGCCGGTCAACAACCAGACCCGGCGCGACGCCGTGGTGAACGAGCTGCGGCGGGCCATCCTGGCCGGAGAACTGGGACCGGGTCAACGGCTCCGGGAGGTCCAGATCTCCCAGCAGATGGGGGTCAGCCGTCCGACCCTGCGTGAGGCCATCTACCAGCTGACCCACGAGGGACTCCTCGAACAGCAGCCGTACCGCGGAGTCGTCGTCACCGACATCGACGAGAAGTTCATCACCGACGTGGCCGCGGTCCGCGTCGCCCTGGAAAAACTGGCGGCCCGGGCTCTGGCCGACGATCCGGACGGCTCCCGGAAGGAGACACTCCGGCGCAGCTGGGAGGAGTACCAGGCGGCCCACGACGCCCAGGATCCGGACCGCCTCCACCAGGCCCACGTGAACCTGCACTGGACCGTGTGGACCGCCTCCGAGAACACCATGCTGGAACGCCTGTGGCCGACCGTGGAAGCGCAGATAAACATCGCCATCTCGGTCGACGAGAGCACCCGTTCCGATCCCGACCGCGCCCTGCACGTCCATGAACGGCTCATCGACGCGATCCTCGACGGCGACCCGGCCACCATCGACGCCGAGGTGGAGCGCCACACCATGGCGAGCGCCGGCGAACTCATCGAACTGCTCGCCGAACGGAAGAAGCAGGCCCAGAACCCTGTCGCCTGAGACGGAACCGGGCTCGCCGGCTGCTCGTCGACGAGCAGCCGGCGGGGCTGAGCGCGGCGTGCAGCTGCTCGGAGGTCTCGGCGCGGTTCAGGTGCCTGCGCAGCGCCTGGAACTGGATGGGCCATCGTCCTCGTGGTTGAACTGGGCGTTCACCAATTGGCGCTCATTCCGGGGCCTGCCGCGCGGCAACAACTTCGATCTCCACCAGGCCGCCGTACGGCAGCGCGTCCACGCCGATGCAGGTGCGCGCGGGAAGAGGCGTGGGCATGGCCTGGAGGTAGGCGCTGTTCATGGTGTCGTAGTCGGCCATGTCGTCGAGGAAGACGGTGACCTTGACCAGGTCGGCGAGTGTCAGGCCCTGCGCCGCGAGCTCGCTCTCGACATTGCGAACGGCCTGCAGTGTCTGCTCGGGAACGCCTTCGGGCAGGACTCCGTCCCGCATGCCGAGCCGGCCGGAGAGGAACACGAGGCCGTGCGCGGCGACCGACCCTCGGTAGGGGCGGCTTTCGGTGTCGTAGTGCGTGGCTGCCATTACTTCTCCTTGGAACTGGCGATGAGCGTCGCGAACGTGTCGGCATTGACGTTGCCGCCGCTGACGATGATTCCGACGCGCCGATCGGCGAAACGGGAAGGGTGGGCCAGCACCGCGGCCAGCGCAGTGGCCCCGGAGGGCTCCACCACCAACTTCAGCCGCTCGAAGAGCAGCCGCATGGCTTCCACGGTCTCGGAGTCCGAGACCGTGACGATCTCGTCCACCTGGCGCCTGTTGACGGCGAAGGTCAGCTCCCCGGGCATGTCGGCCTGGAGACCGTCGGCGATGGTGTGCGGGATGGGGATCTGCACCCGTTGCCCGGCCGCGAGGGAGCGGGCGGTGTCGTCCGCGGTCTCCGGCTCGACGCCGACCAGCTCGACGCCCGGAAGCAGCTCCCGCGCCGCGGTCCCGCATCCGGCCATGAGGCCGCCGCCGCTCATCGGCACGATGAGGACGTCGATCGGCCCGCCGTCCTCGATCAGTTCGAGGGCAGCCGTGCCCTGGCCGGCCATGACGCGGTGGTCGTCGAAGGCGTGCACCATCGTGAGCCCTTCGCGCTCGGAGAGCGACGCCGCGAGCGCGGCGCGGTCATCCCGGTAGCGGTCGAAGGCGATCACTCTCGCGCCGTACCCCTCTGTGGCCGAACGCTTGGCCTGGGGGGCGTCATCGGGCATGAGAACGGTCGCGCGGGTGCCCAGGAGCGCCGACGCCAGCGCCACCGCCTGGGCGTGGTTGCCCGATGAGAAGGCGCATACCCCGCGTTCGCGCTCCTCCCGGCTGAGACCGGCGACAGCGTTGTACGCACCACGGAACTTGAAGGAGCCGGTCCGCTGGAAGTTCTCGGCCTTGAGCACAAGGCTCGCGCCGCTCATCCGGTCGAGCGTGCCGGAGGTGAGAACCGGGGTACGGTGCGCGACGCCGTGGAGCCGCCGGGCCGCTTCCCGGACCAGGTCAGCGCTGAACGACCCTTCGCCCACGAGTTCCTCCGCTGCGTCGGTCGTCATGACGCCGTCCGCAGTCCGCCGGTGCGGGAACCAGCGCTCTCGGCTCTGAACGGATCGAGAGGGAATGTCAGGGTGCTCAATTGGCTCTCCTTTGCGTTGTGTGGCCGAAGTGCCTCCGGTTCGACGGGCCTTGCCCGAAGGCGATCGCTGGAGGTGCTTGCCGGCCCCCTGGCTCTCTGGGGATGGGCGGGTGCCGACGGCAGACCGTCGGGAGTGGGCTGGGGCTCAGGCGGTGGCCTTCTCGGCTGCGGCGAGCCTGCGGGCCTGCGGGTAGGCGTCGAGCAGGCGGGCGGTGTCGGCCATCTGGTCTTCCCAGACGGCCCGGACGATGTCGATCCGGTCGTCGGCCTCCTGGAGCGCGGCCAGATAGGCCTCGATCCCCGCTCCTGGGCCGCCGACGGCTTCGTGGAGCGCGATCATCCGGATGGCGAGCTTGGTCTGGACCCCGTAGACGGGGATCTGCGGGCCGCGGGGGGCGCTCATGCCGATGAGGTAGAGCTTCTCCAGGCCTGCCGGCACGATCCCGCCGGCGTAGCGCAGCGGGGCACCGCGGCGGCGCCTGATGAGGGATTCGTCGATGAACGGCAGGCTCGGGCGGAAGCCGGTGGCCCACAGGACGGTGTCGTACGCGCGGGAGGCGCCGTCGGTGAAGTGGACCGTGTCGCCGTCGAAGCGCTCGATGGCGGGCACGACGCGGATGCGGCCGTGGTGGATCCAGTACAGGAGGAGGTCGTTGACGATGGTCCCGCCGCCCAGACCGTCCGAGAGGGTGCGGTGCTTCGGTTCGGGCATGCCGGGGTAGTTGTGCCATTCGCCGATCGACACCCGTGCCAGGAGCCGGTAGGCGAAGTCCTGCTCGTCGGCGGAGAACTGGCCGAGGAATCCGACTTGCTGGCGCGGCACCCCGAAGTAGGTCTTCGGCTGGAAGTAGATGCCCTTGCGGATCACGATGTCGGCCTCGAGCCGGTTCTGGGCGACGTCGACGGCGAGGTCGCAGCCGGAGTTGCCGGCGCCGACGACCAGGACGCGGGTCCCGTCGATCTCGCTGGTGTTGCGGTATGAGCCGGAGTGGATCTGCTTGCCGGTGAAGGTTCCCGGGACGGTGGGGATGTTCTGGTCCCACAGATGCCCGTTGGCGACCAGGACCCCGTCGTAGTCGATGACTTCTCCGGTGTCCAGGGTCACGGTCCAGCCCGCCGAGCCCACGGCCCCGTCCGTGGGTATGGGCACCACCGAGGCGACGGCCGTGTTGAAGCGGATGATGTCGTAGTGGCCGTGGGTGCGGGCGTAGGACTCGATGTAGGCGCGCACCTGGTCACGGCGGGGGAAGTGGGGGTAGTCCGCGGGCATCGGGAAGTCCTCGAAGTGGGTCATGTCCCGCGCGGTGATCAGGTGGAGCGCGTCGTAGTCGGTGTGCCAGTGGCCGCCGACGCGGTCGGTCTTCTCGTAGCAGTCCACCTCGTAGCCGGCCTTGCGGAGCTGCTCGAGGGCGGAGATGCCGGCGGCGCCGGCACCGATGACGCAGTAGCGGGTCATGGCGGTGTTCTTCCTTTCAGCGGTCGTTCACATCGGCCGGATGGCGTCGTCGCCCCGAGGGGGGGGCTCGCCGGTCTCCGTCAGCGGACCGTCGCCCCACCGTCGATCAGGAAGTCGGAGCCCGTGGCGAAGGAGGATGCCTCGGTGGCCAGGTACACGATCAGGGGCGAGATCTCCTCGGGCTGGGCGCGGCGGCCCAGCGGA
The DNA here is from genome assembly GCF_040643775.1 of Streptomyces sp. NPDC047081. Classification (NCBI taxonomy): domain Bacteria; kingdom Bacillati; phylum Actinomycetota; class Actinomycetes; order Kitasatosporales; family Streptomycetaceae; genus Streptomyces; species Streptomyces sp. NPDC047081. Next base: position 73,209 of record NZ_JBEYUY010000024.1, read on the forward strand.
GCCCCTGAGGAGGTGCCGCCGGGGGGCTCGTCGTCGATCATGGGGGTTTCCACCCCTCCGGGGCTGACGGAGTTGACCCGGATCCCCACCGGCGCGTATTCGAGAGCTGCCGCGCGGGTCAGGGCCAGCACGGCGGCCTTGGAGGCGGAGTAGGCGCCGTAGCCTTCGGCTCCTCGGTGTGCTGCCGTGGAGGCGACGTTGATGATGGAGCCGCCGCCTCGGCGGGCGATGGCCGGCGCGGCGGCCTTGATGCCGAAGAGGACGGAGGTGGTGTTGACCCTCTGCAGCAGCTCCCATTCCGCAGCGTCCAGGCTTGCCAGAGGGGTGACCCGGATGATCCCCGCGTTGTTGACGAGGACGTCGAGGCCGCCCTCCCGCCCTTCGATGTCGGCCATGGCCGCGGCCCAGGCGTTCTCGTCGGTCACATCGAGGTGGAGGTAGCGGACCGGAAGGCCCTTCTCGCTGAGGGCTGCCGCGGTCTTCTGCCCGTCCTCGTCGCGGACGTCGGCGATGACCACACGCATGCCGGCCGAGGCGAGGGCCTGTGCATGCGCGGCTCCTTGGCCCCGGGCGCCGCCTGTGACAAGGGCGACCGTGTCGGTGTGCTGGCTCATCTGGGTCCTTCCTGTCTGTGTGTGGGTTTTGGAGTCCGGAGCTGGCGATGAGGGCCCAAGTCGGCGCCCTGGAGAAAGTCGGGCCTTGAGTCGAGGTGTCACCTGGAGACAGCGGGTCTTTGCGTATGCGCCGGGAACCAAATGGCGAAGGCGATTCCGCAGGTGGCCGCGAGGGCGGAGTGATGAACCGCATGGCCTGCGCAGCTGCTGCAGGTAGTTCAGGCCCAAGGTGTCCGCGGTTTCGCGTTGGCCGGTTCGGGCTCGGCATGTGCGCGGTCGGGCTTTATCAGAATCTGGTGCTCACGAGACTCCCTTGCTCGGATGGGCCGACAGCCCGGACGGGCCCTTGACCGCGGCCACTTGGACCTTGGCGTGGTCCACCGCATAGCCCCTCAGTATCCATAGGTGTAAGCTTTGGACTGTCGACATCTCAGCAGGATGACCTAGAGATCGCAAGGGGTCTTCGCGAACTGGGTCATTTTTGACTTTTACGGAACATTCGTGTACTTCCGCGAAACAGGGGCCCGATGACGATCATTCAGATCAACTACTTCCTGGCGGCTGTGGAGGCGGGGTCGCTGACCCAGGCGGCGGAGGATCTCGGGATCTCCCAGCCCACGCTCTCCGAGCAGATCCGCAAGCTCGAACAGGGCCTGGGCGTGGCCCTGTTCACCCGGGCGAAGCAGGGGCTGACCCTGACCGAGGCCGGGCACCGCTTCCTGCCCCACGCGCGGAAGGTCTCGCGCGACTACGAGGCCGCGATGGACTCGATCGCGGGCATCCGCGCCCACGAGGAGGGGACGGTGGCGTTCGGGATGTTCAACAGCGGCCAGTACGTGCTCTCCGGGCTCGTGCCGGCCTTCCGGACCCTGTACCCGAAGATCACCGTCCGGATCATCGGCTCCAACTCCGCACAGGTCGCGGATCTCGTCCGCTCAAGCCGCCTGGAGGCGGGGGTGGTGGCGCTGCCGATCGAGGCCCGCGGCCTGACGATCAGCGAGGTCCTCTGGTCCTGCGAGGCCGCCTACTTCCACACCGACCCCGCCGCGACCGCCGCCCCGGTGGGCATCGACAAGCTCCTGGAGCGCCCCCTGGTCCTGCCGGAGTCCGGATGGGCCCAGACCGACCCGACCCGGCGCCAGCTCAGCGACCGCGCCCAGAAGCTCGGCCAGGCCCTCGTGCCCGACATCGAGGTCGAGAGCTGCGTCGCCGCCCTCGACATCGCCGCCAGCGGCGTCGCCGGCGCCGTCGCCTCCGTGCCCGTCGCCGAGGCCCTCGGCTACACCAAGAGCCTGAGCTGGACCAGCCTCGACCCGCCCCTGATCGAGACCTTCGCCATCATCACCCGAGACCCCACAAGTCTCTCCCCCGGCACCCAAGCCATGATCAAACTCGTCGAAGAGCACATGGGCAGGCTCCACACCGAGTATCAGCCCGCCTAGACGTCGCCGACGGGAGCTTCGAGTTCAGCGCGCTGGGGGCTCGTGGAAGAGGGCCACCAGGGCTGCCCTGCAGCGGGACGGCGCCTTCACAGAGGCCTGATGGGCTGGAGGAGCGAGAACTGCGAGCTGCGGTAGGGCGACCGGCCGGGATGCGGCGACCTGGGTGCGGGCATCTGATGGTGGCGCCCGCACCCACGCGTCGCTCGTCCCCAACACATCGTCACGATGTCGATGAAGGACCCGGCTCTCTCACAGAGCGGCGATCTCGGCCTCGAAGGAACGGCGAAGCGCGGCACGGTCGGAATCGTCCAGCCAAGCGCCGTCAAGGGCGGCGAGGCTCATGGCGATGCCCTGTTCGCGTGTCCAGCCCATGGCGAGGCCGGCCGCCACGAACTCCGATCCCAGATCGGTGCCCAGCATGGGTGGGTCGTCGGAGTTGATGGAAATGTTCAGGCTGGCGGCAGTCATCTCGACAATGGGCTGGTCGGCCTGACTCCGGCCGGGGTTGTGCGCGCAGCACGTGCCCCAGCACGTCGTGACATGGGTCCCCTCGTCGCGAAGGCGCGCCGTGATCGCGGCGTCGGCGAGCGCGAGGTAACCGTGGTCGATGCGGTCGCAGCCGAGCACATCGAGGCTGTCCGTGATCTGGCCGGGCGTATGCGCCTCTGCCGCGTGGGCGGTCCGGCGCAGACCGTTGCGTGCGGCGAGAGCGAACGCCTCGGCGAACAGCGGAGCCGGACCGACCGAGTCGTCGTGGTCGAGGCCGATGCCGAGCACTTCGTCGCGCCGGTGCGCGATGACCTCTCTGACCAGGTCGTTGGCGACCGAGACCGGCTGCGATCGGTTGATCGCGGGGATGAGTCGCCCGACGATGCCGAAGTCGGTCTCGGCGCTCGCCAAGCCGTCCAGGACCGCTTCGAGTTGCTGCCGATAGGTCATGGACGGATGGTTGGTGGGGTTGAAGAAGATCTCCCGGTAGCGCACGTTGCCGAGCCTGGCGGCCTGAGCCTGCGCCTCGTAGGCGACCTCGGCCATGTCGGCCGGCGTGACGATGGCCGCGCACACGGCCTCGTACGTGACCAGGAAGTCGGCGAGGCCGGCCCAGGTGCGGTAGAGCCTGGCCGGGTCGGACGTGGGCAGCGGCGTCCCGTTGCGAGCGGCGAGCTTGACGGCGAGCTCGGCCGGGACCGAACCCTCCAGGTGGACGTGCAACTCGGCTTTGGGAAGCGCCCGCAGGAACTGGCTCACTGGCGCCCCGTCCCGAGCAGCCGGGACGCCTCGCGTTCCGCGGAGGTGTTCAGCCGCAGTCCGCGGGACCCGGCGAGCTTCTGGGCGAGATGCTCGGCCACGGTCGTCGGCTCGTAACGCGCCTCTCCCGTGCCGGGCAGCGCCCTGATGACCGCGTCGTGATCGCCGTCGTGGAAATAGGCGGCCGAGCGGCGGCGGTACAGCCGGCCGTCGTCGTCGACGGGCGCGAGGACGCGATGCATCGTGGAGATCCATCGGTCGTTGGTCCACCGGGCCAGCAGGTCACCCAGGTTGATGAGCAACGCTCCCTCGGCGGGGACGACATCGTGCCAGGCGCCCTCGTCGTCGAGGATCTGGAGGCCGCGCACCGCGTCCGCCCACAGGATGGTGACGATGCCGAAGTCGGTGTGCGCGCCCATCCCGACCTGGCCCGGCTCCAGCACGGTGTCGTCGGGCGGGACCTGGTAGTTGTTGAGCCGCAGGACGTCGATGGAGTGGTGCTGGTACGCGCGGAAATAGTCGCGGGGCAGGTCGAGCGCGAGAGCGAAGATCTCGGTCATCGTGCGCGCGAGCGACCCGGCGTGGGTGAACCACTCGGTGAGGCCGGGGACCGGCACCCCTCCCGGCCACAGGTTGGCGGCGTACAGCTCGGTGGGCAGGTCGAGCATGGGGTAATCGGCCGCCTGGCTGCCGAAGTTGAAGGCTTCGAACAGGTCGTCAGGCGAATAGACGCCGAGGCTGTGGCTGAGTCGTTCGGTCTTGCGAGCGCTGTAGCCGCGGTTGATGGAGCTCGAAGACGGGCGGGTGGCGAGCTTCTCCTCCAGCGGCAGCCCGAAGAACGCGTCCATGGCCTCGGACAGGGCCGCGGTCGCCGAGGTGGGGATGCCGTGGCCGACGATCTGCATGAAGCCGACGTGCGTGGCCGCCCGGTCGACGGCGGCGGCGACGCTCGCGGGGTCGGTGCCGGTGCGGAACGGTGTGATGTCGATGACGGGTACGTCGCTGATCCGGGCGGTACTGATGGCGTGCTCCCTTCGGATGCCTTTCCTCTGACGGCCATCACGATAGGTGTCACTTATCATCAAGGCAAGGGTTCCGCCTGCGCCCGGCCCACCATGAGCAGGACGTACGCCGGCTGGTCCTCGACCAGGAGCCACCGGTGCCGCGCGCTGCCCGGATGGTGCAGCATGTCCCGCGGGCCGAGCCGCCAGGTCCGCGAACCCTCGAACTCGATGTCCAGGGCGCCGTCGATGACGTAGACGGCCATCTCCCCGGAGGACTCGAACCATTCCTGCACGTAGCGGCCGGGTTCGATCCGGTACTCGATGACCTCCAGCATCCGGTCCGAGCGCGACATCAGGATGCGCCCCACGGCCGCGTCCTCCCGTTCGGACACCGGCAGCTCCTGCCCCTCGTCCGCCCGGACCACCGTCACCTGGTCGAGCGGCGGACGCGGCAGCAGATCGCCGGGAACCACGCCGAGGGCCTCGGCCAGCCGGTAGATCGTGGACATCGAGGGGGCACTCACACCGCGCTCGATCTGGCTGAGGAAGGGCTGGCTGACGCCGGCCCGCAGGGCGAGCGCCCGGGTGCTCAGCCCTGCCTTGTCGCGCAACGTCCTCACTGTCGCACCCACGAGCCGGTTCAGGCCGGCCTCGTCGTGAGACTCCATGTGACACTCCGTTCATCGTACGCGTCGGCGCCCGAAACACTTCCTCATTTGAATGCTCCCACTTATCGCCCGTGTGTTCCGGCGCGACCCGAGGAGCCTTCGCATGAGTATCGCCGACCGTGCCGACCCGAGATCCGACACCGCTTCCGCCGCCTCCGCCGCATTCACGGTGGAGCGCCATGGCATCGATCACATCCCGGAAGGGGAGCGGCACGGCCGCGTCCGGCACCTCGCGCTCCTGTGGAGCGGCTGCGTGCTGAACGTCGCGGTCGTCACCTACGGCGCGTTGCTGACCGCCATGGGGCTGAGCCTGTGGCAGGCGGTGCTGGCCATTCTCGTCGGGAATCTCACCTGGCTGATCACCGGACTCGGCTCCCTGCCCGGGCCGGCCGCGGGAGTGACGGCGTTCATCACCAGCCGAGCCGCCTATGGCCGCGACGGCAACCGCATCCCGGCCTTCTTCAACTGGATCAGCAACGTCGGCTACGAGGTCGTCGGCCTCGCCCTCGCCGTCCTGGCCGCCGACGTCCTGATCGACAAGGCGGGCATCACGGTCGGCACACCCGTCAAGATCGTCGTCCTCCTGCTCCTCGCGACGGCACAGAGCGTGCTGCCGATCTTCGGTCATGCCGCCATCACCCGCGCGCTCAGGCTCCTCGCGATTCCGTTTCTGCTGCTGTTCGCCCTCCTGGCCGTGCTCACGGCGCAGAAGGTGCACTTCACCGACGGGCATGCCGGCAGTTGGCCCCTGTTCTTCATCGGCGTCGCGCTCAGCGCGTCGAGCTCAGGTCTCGGCTGGACGGGCAACGCCGCGGACTACTCCCGCTACCTGCCCAGCGACGTCAACCGCCGCCGCCTCGTCCTCGCCGTCGTGCTGGGCGGCGGCATTCCGCAGATCCTGCTGATGACCCTCGGTGCCGCCGTCGGCACGGTCGTCGCGACGGCCGGCGATCCGATCAGCGGGCTGCCGACCGCGTTCGCCGACTGGTTTCTCGTTCCGTACCTGCTGATGGTGGTCGTGCAGATGCTCGCGGTGAACGCCGTCGACCTCTACTCTTCCGGCGTCAGCCTGCAGGCGCTCGGTCTGCGGATAGGCCGCTGGCAGGCCGTGGCCGTCGACGCGGTACTGAGCACGGCGATCACCGCGCTCGTGGTGTTCAACGACGCCTTCGACTCCTACCTGAACGACTTCCTGCTCTTCACCATCGTCTGGTTGGCCCCTTGGGCCGGCGCCTACGTGACCGACTACCTGATGCGCCGGGGCCGCTACGACATCGCCGCGCTGACCGAGGGCCGGTCGAGATTCCGTCCGGCGGGCATCATCGCGCTGGCGACCGGAGGGGCGGCCTCGCTGCTCTGCCTCGACACCACTGTCTTCACCGGCCCGATCGCCGATGCCGCGGGCAGCGCCGACTTCAGCGTCCCTGCCGGCCTTCTGACAGCCGGCCTGACCTACTTCCTGCTCGCCAGGCGAAGTATCGCCGCGGACTGACACGGACCCGAAACCGGTCCGCGCGTTTCTGTCGGCAAGGCCGGTAAAGACTCCCGCCCATCCGCATGGTGTTGTCCGATCGACTACGACGCCGTCGACACCGTCGCCCGGCCGTCTCCACCCGTATGGGGGCTTTCCCGGCAGGCAGGTGGGTCAGCTCGTCGAACGCAGTTGTCTCAGATGGGTTCGGGAGCTGGCGGCGTTAACGTCGCGCATGTCGATGGGGGCGCATCGGACACTTCGGCAGGGTCGGCGGCGAGGGTGGACTTGGCCGCGGGTTGTGAGGCGGTGGGTCAGCCGGCTGCGGCCGGTTCCGACCAGACTTTGGCCGAACTCTGGCGTACCGGTGTCTACAGGAGTCGTTCGCGGTCTCGCACCGCAGCGGCGCAGGGAGTTGGCCCGGCACCAAGCCGTGGTGATCCGGGACGTGCTGCTCTGGATCGCTGAGCAGTGGCGGGCAGTTGACGTGGAACCGGACGCTGGGTGGCCGGGCCGTAGTCACTCTGCGGTAGTGATGCTTGCCGGAGTTCACCCCCTATGACTCGAACCCGCGGTGGCTTCGCAGGGGGTGTAGGGGCGCGACTTGGGCTTCTACCTGCATCGATGCTGAATCGGTCCGGACGGCCGTCAAGGTTGGTATACCGGATGCCCTATCTGACCTGCGGAAACACACAAAGTAGCGGCAGCGCCCCCGGCGGGGCGTGCAGCAGAAGGTGGACGGTCTGAGCTGGGGGTTTTGGCGGGGAAGCTTGTCGTGGAGGGGACTTTTTGTCCTACGGCGCGGGGAGGGGGCGGGCGGTGAAGCGGCCTGCCGTGCGACCTGGAGCCGATCCCGATGTGTGGACGCGGAGGATGGGTGCGTTGGTGGTGGCGGGAGTCGCGGCGTACGCCTCGTATGTGCATCAGCGTGAGTTCGCGTTGCAGGGTGGTGCGGACCGGACCAGTGCGACTCTGTGGCCGTTGTCAGTCGATGGTCTGCTTCTACTGGCGACGGTCGGCGTTCTGAAGCCCTCCCGTGGAAGTGACCGGCGCACGCGCTCTGTGGTGTGGCTGGCCTTTCTGCTCGGGATCGCGGTTTCCCTCGCGGCCAACATCGCGGCGGCGCCGGCGCTGGCGTGGAAGCCGGTGTTGGTGGCGGGGTGGCCGCCGGTGGCGCTCCTGCTCGCGGTGGAGCTGCTTGCTCATCGCTCCGGCGACGATATCGGGGGCGATGCTGCAGACGAGTCTGAGGACGAGGTCGTTGATGATAATCCGTTGCTGGCGCGTGCCCGCCAACTGGACACCCGGCACCGAGAGTTGTACCAGCGGCCGGTGTCGGCTGAGTCGTTGCGCAAGGAGTTGCGCGTTGGTGCGGGCCGATCGCGACGGTTGGTAGCCGTGGTGCGTGCGAGCAGTAACGGTAGCGGGCGGGGGCGAATGCCTACGCAGAACGCAATCTGAGAGACCACTGTGTGTCTCCTGTGGCGTAGTTCACGCTCCGAGGCGGGGCTGTTGGTGCCCTTTTGCGTCACTGCCTCCCAGGTCGAGAGGTCTAGACGACCCTTTACAGGATCTTTAAATTATCTCCCTGATCTTGCCTTTTCATTGGCAGCGAGGGGAAGAAAACGTGAATACCGGGGGGAGACGCGGGCGCAGACCACGCTCCGCGGCAGGAACGATCGGGCTGGTGGTATCGGTCGCTGTCCTGGGCGGGCTGTTGCAGCCTGCAGCCGCCGACGAGGGTGGCGGGGCGGAGCGGCCCGAGAGCGCTTCGTCGGCGTCGGCAGACGACGCGGCCCGGGGCAAGGAGTTCTGGGAGGACGATGTCCTGCCGCCGGAGACAGTCGAGCAGAAGGCGTCGAAGAAGGCGGTGACGAGTGGTCAGCGGGTCGAAGTCGGTGCCCTCACCACGGAGACGGGCCAGGTTTTCGCCAACCCGGACGGCACGTTCACCGCGGAAACCTCGTCGGAGCCGCAACGGGTGCGCAAGGGCAACGACTGGGTGCCCATCGACACCACACTCGTCCCAGGGGCTGACGGCACCGTGGTTCCCAAGGCCGGGCAGGGTCTGACGCTGTCGGGCGGCGGTACGACGGCACCGCTGGTGCGATTCACTCAAAACCACCACACGTACCAGGTGTTCTCGCCCTGGCAACTGCCCGCACCAGAGCTGGACGGCTCGCACGCCGTCTACAAGTCCGTCCTGCCCGACGTCGACCTCGTCGTCCAGGTGCAGCCGGACGGCTTCACCCAGAACCTGGTGGTGCATACCTCGGAGGCGGCCGCCAACCCAGCCCTCAAGTCCATCAACTACCCCGTCAAAGCAGACGGTTTGCAAGTACGCTCAAGCGCCAACGCAGTGTCGCTCGTCGACGACGGTGGCCGTCCGGTGTTCATCAGCAGCGCACCGCTGATGTGGGATTCCGGCGACTCGGCCGGCACGCACACCATGTTGGCGCGGACCGCATCCGAAGATGCACCGGCGGTCGATCCTGTCGACGCGCTGACCCCCGATGCCCAGTCACGCACGGCAGTCGCTGATGTTTCGGCTGCCGACGACGAGCTGAAGATCATCCCGGACCAACGGTTCCTGCAGGATCCCAAGACGACCTATCCCGTGGTGATCGATCCTCCCACGGTCAAGGCGAAGCTGGCCGGGTGGACCACCGTGTGGTCCACCGAGAACGACACCTCGTTCTGGAACACCACCCACGCCCTGGGCGTGGGCTACGACGCGTTCGTCGACAACAAGAAGGCCCGCTCGCTCTTCCAGTTCGACACTCGGACGGTGGCCGGCAAGAAGATCCTTCACGCCCAGTTCTCGGCGTACGAGATCTGGTCGGCGAACTGCACCAAGAAGGACGTCGACCTGTATCGCACTGGCCCAATCTCCTCGGGGACCAAGTGGGGGAAGCAGCCGTCATGGTCCTCGAAGGTCGACACCGTCTCGACGGCGAACGGGTTCTCCAGCGACTGCAAGGACGCCTCCGTGGAATTTGACGCCACGTCGGCGGTGGCGTACACGGCCAAGGCGAAGTCGACCACAACCACCCTGGGGCTGCGGGCCGATGAGGGCGATCCCATCGCGTGGAAGCAGTTCATGTCGCCCAAGGACTCCGACTCCACTTCCGAGCGCAAGCCGGTCCTGTCGATCACTTATGTGACGCCGCCGACGAGCAAGCCGTCGTCGGTGAAGATGTCCGATCCGAACGTTGCGTGCTCCTCCTCCTCCAGCCCGGCCGTCATTCGTGACGCCACACCAAGGCTGACCGCCACACCGACCTCGTCAGATGGCTCGAACGCGGTGCTCCGTCCGAACTTCGAGCTGTACACGGGCAGCAGCACCAGCCCGACGACCCTCAAGCCCTCCGCGTACACCGCCAGCGGCACCGCGGGCACGGTTCCGACAGCGACACTGAAGTCCGGCACCACCTACCACTTCCGGGCTCGCACCGAGTACAAGTACTCCTACGGCGGCACCACCGGATACCTGTACGGGCCGTGGTCGTCCAACTGCTACTTCAAGGTGGACACCGATGGTCCGCCGAAGCCGACGATCACCTCGGTCAACAATCAATACCCGGAGTGCGCAGGTACCACCTGCGCCGGCTCACCGGAGACCGGCAGCGTTGGCATGACCGGCACATTCACCATCACCGCCGGAGCTTCGGACGTGCGGCGCTACGTCACCTGGCTCAATGGCGTGAAGATCGATGACAAGACGTACAGCGTCAACACGACCAGCCATTCGGTTTCGGTGACCCCGGACAAGCGGCTCACCAACACGCTGCGCGTGCAGACTTACGACGCCGCCGGCAACCCCGGTGAGACCCGCGACTACTTCTTCAACGTGGCCAGGCCTGCAGTTCCGGTGGGTGTCTGGAAGTTTGATGAGGGCAGTGGAACCACGGCCGCCAACGCCCAGGGCGCCAGCTATCCGCTGACGGTCAATAATGCGACCTGGGACAGTCAAGGCCGCCTCGGCAAGGGCATCCAGACCAACGGCACCACCAGCTACGCTGCGACGAGCGGGCCGGTCGTGGACACCACGGGCAGCTTCTCCATCTCCGCCTGGGTCAACCTCGGGACCCGCGACAAGATCAGCACCGTCGCGAACCAGAATGGCTCCAAGGTCGGTGCTTTCCAGCTGTACTACTCCGACGGCTACGACCGGTGGGTCTTCAACCGCTACGCCGCCGACTCCGACACTGACAGCCCCACCATCACGCGGGCCATTTCCACCAAGCCCGGCGTGGTCGGTGCCTGGACCCATCTGCTGGCGGTCTATGACCGGCAGGCGCAGCAGCTGCGCCTGTATGTGAACGGAGAGCTGCAGCAGCAGACGGCGTTCACCACTCCGTGGGCCAGTTCGGGTCCGTTCGAGATCGGCCGGTTCAAGGGCGCCAATGGTCCTTCCAGCTACTTCACCGGCGAGATCGACCAAGTCCAGGCGTACAAGCGCGTGGTCTACCCCGACGAACTGTGGAGCCTGGCCAACCTGGAGAACGCCGACACCGGCAAGCCCCAGGCGGAACTTCTGGCGCAGTGGGCGATGGACGAAACCTCCGGGACCACTGGTTCCGATGGTTCAGGTCGCGACAACATGCTGCAGTTGCAGACCGGCGCTGCCTTTACCACCACCGACGATGCCGGCCACGGCAACGTCCTCGAATTGAACGAGGACGTCCTCGGCCGTGCCACATCGGCCGTGAAGTTGGACGACGGCGGCAGCTTCACGGTGGCCGGCTGGGTCAATCTGGCCGCTCAGTCCAAGCTCGAGGACACCACTACCGCACACTCGCCCACGGTGTTCTCCCACCCCGGCAGCCAGCGCAATGCCTTCCGCCTGTGGTACCGACAGGAGGCCGGTGAGTCCGTCGGGGACTGGAACTTCGGGGTGTACGCCACTGACGTCCTCAACGGGCCGGCTGCCACCACCGTTTCCGACGAGGTAAATCCGCCCGGCGGTTGGATGCATGTCGTCGGTGTCTACGACTCGGTTACCCAGTCGGCCAAGCTCTACGTGACCGGTGAGCGACAAGGCGACGAGGACGGCGCCTACGTCGAGGACATCTTCCAACCAACCGGCCCGCTGATGATCGGCGGCGCCCGTCGGCACGACACCGGCGAATGGGGCAATGCCTTGCCCGGACAGCTGGACGACATGCGCGTGTACGCCGGCGTGCTGTCCGAGGACGAGATCACCCAGCTGTCCATCGTCGACGAACCGCCCGTCGACATCGGCTGACCGCGCCAAGCATCACCACCGAGGCAGCACGGTATGCCGGGCCCTGACCGGGTCCGGCACACCGCAATCACCACGAAACCGGGGAGCAACACGTGACGGGGCACAGATCTGTGCTGCACAAATGGGCCTGGCGCAGGGCTGGGCGAGTCCGGCTGGCAGCGATCAGCCTGCCGGTGTCGGCGGCCGTGGTGGCCACGTTGCTGGGAGCCGCACCGCCGGAAGACCACTCCCGCAACCACTCCCAGCTGGCCAAGCCGCACTATGGCAAGGCCACGACCTTCACCACCAAGACCAAAAAGATCAACGATCCGACACTCAAGGCCGCAGGCAGGACCCGCGCTGCCGCGGCGCACCGGACGCACTGGCCTGCACCTGGCTCTGCCACCATCGACCTCGCCGATATCAAGGTCACGACCAGCGTCCAGCGCAGCACCGCGAGTGGGAGTGCGACGCTGCCGGTCACTCTGTCCGCCCCGCATCGTCCGCAGGGCAAGAAGGCGAAAGCCGCGCCCGCACTCGAGGCCCCGGACAAAGCCGAAGTCACCGTTCTTGACCAGAAACTCAGCAAGAAACTGGGGCTGGAAGGGGTGCTGCTTTCCGTCAGTCGTGCGGATGGCGACACCGGCCCGGCCGGCCTGTCCATGACCGTCGACTACAGCTCCTTCGCCGACGCCTACGGCGGCAACTGGGCGGGGCGGCTGCGCGCCGTACAGCTTCCGGCCTGTGCTCTGACCACCCCGCAGAAGGCAGCTTGCCGCACCACGACGTCTCTGCCCACCGCCAACGACCGCAAGGACGACACGCTCACTGCCCAGGTCACCACGCCCAAGGCGAGGAACGCCACTTCGGCCATGAGCGTGGTGGCGCTGTCGGCCGGTGCTGCATCCGATCAGGGCACGTACCAGGCCACGCCGCTCTCACCGTCGGCGACGTGGGCCGGAGGCGGCTCCAACGGCGACTTCACCTGGAACTACCCACTGGATGCGGTGCCAGCCCCAGCCGGCAAGGCCCCGTCGCTGGCCATCGGCTACTCCGCCCAGAGCATCGACGGCCGCACCTCGGCGACATCCGCGCAGACCTCCTGGGTCGGTGAGGGCTTCGATGTGCCCAACTCCTATATCGAGCGCTCCTATCACTCCTGTGATGACGACGGTCAGGACGGCAAGTTCGACGAGTGTTGGAAAGAGGACAACGCCTCCGTCGTCCTCAACGGCAAGTCCAGCCCTCTGATCAAGGATTCCAAGGGTTGGCACCTGAAGAGCGACGACGGCGAGCGGGTCGAGCTCGGCACCGGCGCCACCAACGGCGACGACAACGGCGAGTTCTGGACCATCACGACCACGGACGGTACTCAGTACATCTTCGGCAAGAACCGCCTGCCAGGCTGGTCCGACCACGGCACCGCCGCCGACGACCCGACCACCGACTCCGTGTGGACTGTGCCGGTGTTCGGCGACGACAAGGACGAGCCCGGCTACGACGCCGGCACCACCTTCGCCGATCGTGCCAAAACCCAGGCCTGGCGCTGGAACCTGGACTACGTCGTCGACCCGCACGGCAACGCCACCAGCTACTGGTACGCCAAGGAGACCAACTACTACGCCAAGAACGGCAGCACCGGCAACGGGACCGGCTACACCCGCGGCGGCTACCTCAAGCGCATCGACTACGGACAGCGCACCGACACCATCTTCACCCAGCCCGCCGCAGCACGCGTGAAGTTCACCGTCGCCGAACGCTGCCTGCCCGTCTCAGGCGGCGAGACGTGCACGTCCCTCACCTCCACCAACAAAGCAGCCTGGCCGGACGTGCCCTTCGACCAGATCTGCGCCTCTGGTAAACCCTGCACCGACCAGCCGTCCCCGACCTTCTTCACTCGCAAGCGGCTCACCGACATCACCACCCAGGTCTACAAGGGCACCGGCAGCGGAGCCGACACCGACTACCGTGACGTGAACACCTGGCATCTGGAGCACTCCTTCCCCGACCCAGGAGACGGCTCCGCTCCTGCCATGTGGCTGAAGTCCGTTCAGCACACCGGCAAGTCCGGCACCGCCATCACGCTGCCTGCCGTCACGTTCACCGGCATCCAGATGCCCAACCGCGTCGACAAGACCGGCGACAGCATCCCGCCCTACATCAAATGGCGCGTGCGCACCGTCACCAGCGAGACCGGCTCGGTGCTGACCGTCAACTACTCCGACCCCGAGTGCGTGGCCGACACCAACGTGCCCACCGCACTGGACAAGAACACCAAACGCTGCTACCCGGTGAAATGGATTCCGCCGACCAGCCCCACCCCCGGCGAGGACCCGCAGCCGCGCACCGACTTCTTCCACAAGTACCTCGTCACCCAGGTCACCGAGTCGGACCCGACCGGCGGCGCCCCCCTCAAGGAAACCGACTACACCTACAACGGCGGCGGCGCCTGGGCCTACGACGATCAGTCGCCCATCTCTCCGGCCAAGTACCGCACCTGGAACATCTGGCGCGGCTATCAGAAGGTCACCACTACCGTGGGTGAGGCCTCCGGCGTCCGCTCCAAGACCACCGCCCTGTATTACCGCGGCATGGACGGTGACAAGCAGTCCGACGGATCCACGCGAAGCGAGACGATCACCGACTCCCAGGGCGTCGCCAAGGCTGACTCCGAGCAGTACGCCGGCCAGCTCCGCGAAGAGATCACGTACAACGGCACCAGTGGCGCCGAGGTCTCCGGCACCATCAAGACGCCCTGGTCGAAGAAGACATCCAGCGACAGCCACTCCTATGGCACCGTCAACGGATACATCGTGCGCACCGGTACTGAGGTCAAGCGCACCTACCGCAGCAGCGGTGACTCGCTGACAACGACCACGAACACCACTCACGACGAGACCAGTGGCCAGCCGCTGACCGTCGAGACGGACGCCGCCGGGCAGAAAGACTGCACCCGAACCGAGTACGCCACCAACACCACCGCCTGGATGCTGATCTACCCGAAGCGGGTGGAGAAGGTGGCCGTGGCCTGCTCTGCCACCCCCAAGCGCACCAACGACCCCAAGACGACCGACGTCATCTCCGACAACCGGACGTCCTACGACAACAAGGCCTACGGAGAAGCTCCCGCCAAGGGTGATGCCACCCGTAATGAGCGCCTCACCGGCTACGCCACCGACGGCACGCCGCGCTACCAGACCGTCAACACCGCCGCCTACGACACGCTGGGCCGGCCCACCGACGCCTGGGACACCCGCGGCACCCGCACCCGACACGCGGACTACACTCCCGCAGCCGGCGGACCGCTGACCAAGACCGTCGAAATCAACGCGCTTGGCCACACGATCACCACCGAGCACGCCCCCGACTGGGGCGTGGACACCTCCAGCGTCGACCCCAACGGCAACCGCACCGAGATGGCCTATGACGCCCTAGGTCGGCTCACCGACGTCTGGCTCGCCGACCGCGATCGGGCCGCCGACCAACCACCCAGCCAGAAGTTCGAGTACAAGGTGCAGAAGTCCGGAGCTTCCTGGGTGGCGACGAAGTCGCTGAACAATGACGGCAGCACCTACCTGACCCAGTACGCCATCTACGACGCACTGCTGCGACCGCGGCAGATCCAGAAGCCCGCCGCCACCGGCGGTGGTCGGATCGTCAGCGAAACCAAGTACGACAGTCGCGGTCTGGCCGGGGAAACCAGCGCGGACTACATCGACACCACCGCGCCTTCCGGCACTCTGGCCAATCTGATCACCGCTGCGCCGGCCGGTACGGCCACCACCTACGACGGCGCCGGCCGACCCACCGTAGAAAAGGTCCTCAAGCTCGGTCAGGAATTCTCCCGCACCACCCACACCTACGACGGCGACACCACCACCGTTGAGCCACCCGTTGGCGCCGCCGCCGTCATGGAGAAGGCCGACGCCCGAGGCCGCGTGTTGGAGAAGAGAGAGTATGACGGCAACGAGGCCACCGGCACCTACACCAAGTTCGCCTACGGCTACGACCACGCCGACCGGCTGACCAAGGTCACCGACGACGACAACAACACCTGGAGCTACGACTTCGACCTGCTGGGCCGACAGGTCGGCGCCCACGATCCCGACGCAGGCAGCAGCACCACCAAGTACAACGACCTCGACCAGGTCATCTCGGGAACCGACGCCCGGGACAAGACCATCGGCTACACCTACGACGCCTTGGGCCGCCAGACCGCCCGCGTCGACGGCGACGTCCCGATCGTCAACGGCGTACCCACACCAAGCGACGACAAGGTCCTCGCCCGCTGGTCCTACGACACCATCGCGAAGGGGCACCTCACCTCGGCCATCCGCTACGTCGGCGGCAAGAACGGCAAGGTCTACGCCTCGACCAACGCCGCCTACGACAAGGTCTACCGGGTCCTCAAAGAGCAGTACACGATCAGCACAGCTGAAGGGGACCTGGCCGGAACCGGCACCTACGCCATCACCAACAGCTACAACCTCGATGGCACGCTGCAAAAGCGCACCATTCCGGCGATGGGCGGCCTCAGCGCCGAGACCCTCACCTATGGCTACACCCCCACCCGGCTTCCGGACACCCTGCAGGGCCTGACCGGCATCGTGCAGAACACGGACTACCTGCCGGCCGGAGAGAAGATCCGCACCACGCTCGGCGTATCGTCGGCGGCTGACTGGACGGAGATCAACTCCTCCTACGAAGACGGCACCAAACGTCTGAAACGCCAGACGGTCGTCTCCGAAACTCACACGGGCACGGACGCCGACGTCAACTACCAGTACGACCCGGCCGGCAATCCCACCGAGATCGACGACCGGTCCACCAGCCCGGGCGACAAGCAATGCTTCACCTACGACGGCCACCGCCGCCTGAACGAAGCCTGGACGACCACCGGCGACTGCACGACAGCCCCGACCACCGGCACCGTGGGCGGCCGTGCCCCCTACTGGCAGTCTTTCGACTACGACAGCGCCGGAAACCGAAAGACCGCCACCGACCACATGGCCACCGGCGGCCCGGCCACGACCAACTACACCTACAAGACCACCGACCAGCCTCGTCCGCACGCCCTGGACTCAACCGTCACCGAGACCAGCAGCGGTGCCAAGACCACCAACAACTACATATACGACGAGGCGGGCCACACCAAGGAACGCACCCTCGACGGCACCACCCAGTCGCTCGATTGGGACGTGGAAGGCTCCCTCGCCACGGTCAGCGAAGCCAACGGCAACACCACAGCCTTCCTCAACGACGCCGACGGCAAGAGACTCATCCGTCGCGATGACACCGGCACCACCCTCTACCTCGGCGAAACCGAACTCCGCCTGGACAAGGCAAGCGGCAAGGTCACGGCTACGCGCTACTACAGCCTCGGCGACCAGACGGTCGCAATGCGCACTCCCAGCGCGCTCACGTGGCTGTGCACCGATCACAACGGAACCGGCACTCTCCAGGTGGACGCGGCAACGCAAGCCCTGACTCGCCGGTCCATGAAGCCGTTCGGCGAGGAGCGCGGGGCCAAGCCGGCCGACTGGCGCGGCGAGAAGGGATTCGTCGGCGGAACCCAGGACCCCACCGGCCTGACCCACCTCGGTGCCCGCGACTACGACCCCACCGCAGGTCGCTTCGTCAGCGTCGACCCCGTGGTCGACCTGAAGGACCCTCAACAGGCCAACGGCTACGCCTACAGCAACAACAATCCCGTCACCTTTGCCGACCCGAGCGGCAAGTTCTTCGACCCGTTCTCGGCCCTGGCCTTTGCCACCATCATCCTGGTCACGGTGGCCATCGTCTTCGGCGGCGGCGGAGGAGGCGGCAGTAGCAACGGCGGCGGGAGTGTGGCCCCCTGGGGGAGCAGCAACTACGGAAGTAATTCCGGCGGAGGAACCAACTGCGGGTCGACCTATCCGGCATACAAGCCCGGCTGCTACAGCCCGGAGCCCGAAGACCCTCGAGCACAGGGGTCGTTCAAGGACTTCGGTCTCGGAGCCCTCGTGGGCGCTGGACGAGCCGTAGCCGGCACGCTGGACCTGGGCGTGAAGCTCACACCCTCCTGCTGGATCTTCGGTGACTGCTCTCCGTCGAGTGACTCCTTCGAGAAATTCGTAAAAAACCACCACCTTCAGAAGGACAACAAAGCCTTCGACGCGGGCGACGGAGCCGTGACCGTGGCGTCCTTCTTCTGGGGCCTCAGTGGTCTCCTCAAGTCCCTTGGGAAGAAACTTCTCGCGGGGGCCGCCGAAGAATCCCCCTGGAGCCTCCCGGCCAACCAGCGCGGCTTCAAAATCGAGGACGATGTGTTCGGCGGGAGTAACCTTCCGAACAATTTCCCCACCATCGACTACTGGAATGCCGATACTGGTGCAGCGGTCAGCTACAAGTCGATAGACACTTCGGCGAAGTCATACCAGAAACTGTCGAAATTGAAGTGGCAGGCAAACGACTTCGTCAAGAAAATGGAGAACTTCAATGGTGCCTCGTACGGTGGTACCACCGTGGACGGTAACGACATCAGAGTCCGGGGCCTGAAAATAGCGGTGCCCTCGACCACGAGTGCCGATCAGTGGAAGGTGCTGAACAAGGTAGCTTCAGACGCGATCGGCAAGGGTGTGATAGTTACCGTCCAAGAGGTCGAGTAGAATCCAGGCTGGGCGCCGATCCCGATCGGCGCCCAGCCCGCTGTCTGCCCTATCCGCAACCTCCCCGGTGAGGGGTCTCTTTCATGACTACCCTTCTTCAAGACATAGCCAGTTCATCCGAATGGATCGCAAACGCTCTGCAGCACTCGGGCTACCGTGCGGACTTCTCCTCGGAGAGCCTGACGGAGATCGATCGCTTCATCGACGATCACTCCTCCGACGGGATTGCCCGCCCTGGCGGACTTCTCGCTGATGGGCTAGGGCAAAAACTCTTTTCCCTTGGAGCGTATGTCGGTGAGACCATTCGCCGGGAACGGGGCGGAACCTGGCGTGCCGACGATGACGATCCGCGTGGAGAGATCAACATTGAACTGCATCTGGCTGAAGGTGGAGTAATCTGGCCGGTTCAGCGAGTCATGAAGCGCTTCAAGAATGGAGCGGAGGACGGAATCGCGGCCTATGGCGCCATGATTGGGCGCTAAAACCTATCCTGCAATCAAGTAGGTAGAGGCGTGTAATACCCGCCCTTCTTCTCGTCGATGAGGTCACGGGTAACGTCGAGCTGGCCAACGTGGCGGGTGTACTCCGGGAGCAGGTTCGGGTGCCTGGAGGCGACCGCCGAGCAGAGCGCATCGGCCAGGCCGGTGCCCGTGACGCCGAGCCCTCCGGTGGTGGTGAGGTTGGCCCGCCCGGCCCGCGGCATCAAAACCCGAAGGGTACGGGTGACTCCGTGTCCACGACTACGCATGCACCCGAGGCCGGTCGTCAGAGTCCAACAGCCGTCGAATTACGGCCTGTTGCCGCGCAAGCGCTATGGGAGCCTGGTTGTGTCAGCCGTGCGGGGCGGCGACGGCAACGCTCACGTGCCTCCCCGGGGACCTCAATGACTCTTCCCAGGCAAGCCCGTTTCGGTGCACGAGATGACCCAGAAGCTGAACCGGCATGGCATCACGATCCACGCCGCTCGCAACACGGCACTGGCCGCCTTCAGCGGCGATGTCCCCGGCCCGTTCCTCGCCGACCTCACCAGCATGCACCCCAACACCGCACTCCGCTGGGTCGCCCATGTCAGACGCGGCTGGACGGAGTACCTCGCCGCCCGCGCCGAGGACGAGAGACGAGGAGGAAGGCAATACGCCGGGCCGCTATCACTAGATGGATGACGGCTGGGATACGGGCCGCCGCTCGGGCAAGGGCTCGCTCGATTCGAGGGACGCCTGGTCTTGGCCACGACTGCGCGCCCCGTGGGCTCTCCGCTAGCGTGAAATGCCGCCAGCAGGCGGGAGTTCGGGGCAGGGAGGCACGTTGACCGTATTGCCGTACTACCTACGCCTTGGTGAAGCCGCCCACGGAGATCTTGCACCAGGCACTGCTCTACTGGGATGGCATCGCGACGGTCACGGGATCCAGAGGTTTACGAGGTTGCCGTGCCAGAGCAGTTGAAGGAGCTGCGGGACCGACCGCTGTACACGCCCCTGCCCTTCGGCCAGGACTCCGTCGAGTTGCTGGGCCCTCCCGACCTCCCGGGCTATAGCTTTCACGACGGCGGCTCAGCCTCCCGGGTCCTGCGGCAGGAATTGCGGTGGATGGACGCAGTGGCCTGCAGCGGTCCGGCCGCCGTGTCCAGGGTGACGGCGGGCATTGGCGGCAGCCAGATGCGCCGTACCCGACTTCTGGTCGCCGCGATGGCCGACCGGTACGGCGTCGAGCCGACGCCCGCTGGCAAGCGGTCCTGGGCCGAGGTCACGGTGATCAAAGCGGCAGCCGCCCTGGCTCTTTCGGGTCCTTGATGCGGGATCTGCTGCCTCTTCCCGGCTGGCTGGCGGGCCGAGGCGGTCGTCCGGAGGGCTACTGTCATCGACAGATGATCGACGCGGTGCGCTACCTCGTCGACAACGGCATCAAGTGGCGGGCTATGCCTGCCGACTTCCCGCCCTGGCCCCGTGTCTACGCCTTCTTCGCCCGCTGGCGGGATGCGGGCCTGGTGGACGAACTGCATGACCGGCTGCACCAGGCGGTCCGCCGGGCTGAGGGCCGTGCACTGGAGCCGAGTGCGGCGGTCGTGGACTCGCAGTCGGTGAAGGCGGCCGCCACTGTTTCCTTCGCTTCACGGGGCTTCGACGCCGGGAAGAAGATCAACGGACGCAAGCGGCACCTGCTCACCGACACCCTCGGACTCCTGCTGGATGTGCTGGTCACGGCGGCGTCCACGACCGACCGGGACGCCGCCCGCATCCTGCTGCCCGCAGCACGCAAGCGCCTGGGCGGACGGCGGCTATCGCGGTCACCTCCAGGACTGGGCTGCCCAGCACCTCCACCTCGTGCTCGACGTCGTCCGCCGCAGCGACGACGTCAGCGGCTTTGAGGTCCTGCCCCACCGCTGGGTCGTGGAAAGATCCTTCGCCTGGTTCCTGCGCAGCCGGCGTCTGGTCCGTGACTACGAACGGCGCCCCGACACCAGCGAAGCCGTCATCCGGTGGTCGATGACCATGCTCATGAGCCGCCGCCTGACTGCCCGACATCAGCAGCGTCCCGGTCCAGCGCGCACGGCGTGAACCGGCCTGGTTTCTCCTCCACCAGCCAGCCCCGTTCTACCAGCCGCTTCAGCCGGGCCCTCGCCCCCTCGACCCGGGAGACAGACGCGCTGTCCCAGTCCAGCACGACCGCTGCCCGCCTGGCCCCCAGCCCATCGGCTCCCGCGTCCAGGGCGGCGGCCATCAACGCCTGGTAGTCCATTGACAGGTCCTCGACACCGGCCGCGTTCTCCCGGTGCGGCACCGCGCGCCGCGGCCCGACCGGCTTCCTGGGCGACGATCCGCCGGCCACCACGGCGGGCGCCTCCTCCTCGGCCAGCGCCTCCAGATACTGCTCCAAGCCGATCACCCGGTGTCTGAGGACCTCTTCCGCAGACACCAAGTCCGCCCGCACCCGGACCAGTTCGGCTTCGAGCTCCTCCACCCGCACCGCCGCGGCCTTCCGCCGCGCTTCCAGAACCGCACGCATCGACGGCATCCGCCACCCCCACAACATCCCGACCGACAACGAGCCGAGCCTGCCGAGGCAGCCGCAAAACCATGCCTGACCAGCGGAATCCGCACACGAGGTTCGGAAAGAGAACGACCTCTAAGGGCAAGGAGGCGACGACTGCCGCCAAGACGACCAACGCCGTCGACAAGCGCTGCCTGATGAACCCTGACCAGGCGGCGGCGCTCCTCGGTTGGATCCGTGTGCGGCCTCGTGGTGGTCCGCGGCTGCATGCCTTCTTCGCGACGCTGTACTACTGCGGACCGCGCCCTGAAGAGGCCGTGGCCATGCGGGTATCGGACCTCAGCCTGCCCGATGTCGATTCGGCCGACCAGTGGTGCGAACTGATGATTCACACGGCAACTCCTGAAGTCGGCAAGCAGTGGACCGACACGGGTGAGATCCACGAACAGCGCGACCTCAAGGGCCGCGCCGAAGGGGACACGCGCACAGTGCCGGGGCATCCCGCCCTGACTCGCATCCTGCGGCAGCACATCGAAGACGAAGAGCTCAAGCCGGGTGATCTTCTGTTCCAGGGTGAGAACGGCGGCATCCTCGCGGGCTCCGTGATCCGCCGGGCCTGGCGCAGCGCTCGCCGGGCGGTACTGGCTCCGCATGTCTTCGACTCGCCGACCGGGAAGCGTGTGTACGACAACCGGCACACCCGCCTGACGAAGTGGCTCAACGACGGGATCCCGCCCGCCCAGGTGGCCGAGTGGGCCGGGAACAGCGTGCCCGTGCTGCTCGCCACCTACGCCCGGTGCGTCGACGGGCAGCTGCCGGACCTGAAGAAGCGGCTCGAAGCCGCCGGAGACCTCCCCGAGCTGCCTGACGCTGGTTGATCTTCGGCCAAAGAACTTCGACACGTATTCGACACAGCCACCCGCGGAAACCCGGTGACAGCCGGACAGCCCCGGAGCCTGCCCTTGATCATTGGGGGAGGGTCCGGGGCTTTGTCGTGCTTGAGGAAAACCGTCCTGACCAGCAAAAACGCCCTCCCGAAGGAGGGCGGAGCGTGGGCGCCCCCGGCAGGAGCCCCAAAACATGGCTGGTCGTGCGCGCGGCGCTGACCTGCGCATTTGCGCCACGATGGTGGTTGAGGGGCGGTCTCGGCTGGTAGCCCTTGCTTTGGATGCGAACACGTGATCCAGCGACGCACGGAGCGTGGTGGGTGAGCCGACCGGGCACGCGAAGAGGTCGCCGCAGTGTTCGGTATCTCGGAGAAGGAGACAGTACGGCACGTGCGCCTGATCGCTTGGATGCTCAGACCGCCTCAGATCCTGCTCAAGACCGGGGCAGAGGCAGCCGCGTGCCCACGATGGTATGCCCATGACGATCACAGAGAAGGCCGAGCTGACGGGTGAGGGCGCTCCCTCACTCGAGACGGAGCCGGTTGACGCCAAGGACGCACTGCAGATCTTCGGTGGACTTCTGGGGTTGTTCGCTCTGGGGGCATACACCGCTCAGTACTGGGCCATCGAGGAGTTCTACGGCCAGTTCGACGGGCTTCCGCCTGAGTACGTCGGCGCAGACAAGACAGTGCTGCTGACCCGGTTCAGCGTGACAACGTTCTTTCTCACGGTCACGCTGGCCGTCTCGTTGACGCCGATCCTGCTGGCGTACACGGCTGGGGAGAAGGCCGGACGGGAACGTCCGGCACGCACTCTGCTCTCCCCGGGGCGCGGCGAACACGGGTTTGTACGCCGCTTGCTGAGCCGTCCGAGAGC
Source organism: Streptomyces sp. NPDC047081 (assembly GCF_040643775.1). Taxonomy (NCBI): domain Bacteria; kingdom Bacillati; phylum Actinomycetota; class Actinomycetes; order Kitasatosporales; family Streptomycetaceae; genus Streptomyces; species Streptomyces sp. NPDC047081. The sequence continues at coordinate 96,281 of NZ_JBEYUY010000024.1, forward strand.
GTGCCGGAAACTGCGGCGGGCTGCTTCCGCCCTGCCGATCGGATTGTGGATGGGACTGTGCAGCACCGACCTCGATCCGCACACGGTGTACCTGTTTCCGTTCTGGATGATGGTCCTGCTGAGTTGGGCGATCGCCGGTGGGATCCTGTGGATGGTCCGGCGGATCTCCGTGATCCCGGCACGCCACAAGCGCTGGGTGACGTGCCTTGCGGTCGCCCTTCTCATCACGGCACCCGCTGGTTTCTGGACCCGGGACGCCATGGCCTACCGCGGAGAGCAGCTGGCCGAGACGGGGCGCGTGGGTGCGGTCGAGCAATGGCTCGGGGTTCGGGTCCAGTACGTGTATGCCGAGTTCGTTCATGGCGAGGGCCTGCCCAAGCGGCAGGACGGCGTGTACTTGCACCTGGGTGAATCCGGCGGGGTCCATGTCCTGTACGACTGCGGCGACGGCCGGGTACAACGGGTGGCCGCGCCGCAGGTGCAATTGACCAGCAGGCGCGACGATCGGATAGCTGCGCTGGTCAGGACATCGTGTGTGCGTCGGTTGCCAACCAGCGTGCAGCGTGCCCTGGTGTTCGGTGAAGGAGACGTTGACGCAGTGCGTGACGGCGCCGCCGAGGGAAAATGAGGGACATCCGGGCGTGTGCCGGAGACGATGAGGCGCGATGGTGCCGCAACTTGGTCGTCGCGGGTGTCCGGTACTGCGTGCGGGTTGTGGGCAGTGGGTGGCCTATCGCTGGTCCTGCGGTAGTTCGGTGAGGAGATCGACGCCGGTCAGTTCGGCGAGCCGGGCGGCGATCCGTGTGAGGGGAAGGCGGAGCCGGTCGAGGTCCGCGCGCATCTCGGCGGCGCGCTCCCAGGCGTGCTCATGCGCTGTAGGACTGGTGCCGTCAGGGCGTTGGGCCTCGTGCTGCTGGAGAGCGGGGTGCCAGGTGGAGAGGAACGGCCGCAGGTGCACGTTCGCGAGAGTGGCGGCGATGTGGGGCAGGACGAGTGGCGTGCCGGTTTCGTCGGCGATGCGGTGAAGGACCTCCCGGGCAGTGCCGAAGAGGGCGTGCAGGGAGGCGAGGGCTTCGCGTAGGGAGCCTTGTTCCGGGGCGAGTGGTTGGACGCCGACCCGGGTGACCAGTTCGACCTGGAGGTCGAAGGCCGCGGCACGCTCGATGGGCCCTGGACCGCGGCGCTTGGCCGACGGGCTCGTGAGGGCCTGCGTGGTGGGCAGCGGGGGACCGGCGGTTGTGGCGGGGACGGCAGCCAGGGCGTGCAGGAGCAGCCGTCGGAGGTCCTCCTGGCGGGCGGTGTCGGCATCGTGTCGGCGCACGGCGCGGGCCAGCAACGGGTGGATGGTCCAGGTACGCGGCAGGACGGGGTCGGGGTCCAGGGCGCCGGAGCCGAGCAGGGTCTCGACGGCTTGTGCCACCAGGGGACCGGCCTCCCACGGATCGTAGGGGAAGACGGCCGAGAGCGCTTTCTCCAGGGTGGACTGGTGCAGCTGTGCCGGGCAGGCCAGAGCGAGCAGACGCAGGACGTCGTCGGCCGGACCGTGTCCGGTCAGCGGGCGGGTGAGGAGGGACGTCGCGAGCCGGCCGCTGGTGCGGCCGCGGGGCGGCGGACCGGTGAGCACATCCACGCCTGGGGTGTGAAGCCTTTCGCGTGCAGGGCCGAAGCCGGTCGATGCCGCAAGGTCGGCGAGTACATCGAGTGCGTGCGGATGGTCGCCGAACTGGGCGCAGGCCAGGCGGAGTTCGGCGAAGCTGGTGTACTGATCCAGCAGGTTCACATCGGTGGGCACCAGGTCCGCCTTCGCGATCCGCACCGTCGCCTCCGAGCCGCCCTTGGACTCTGGGTCGAACGGGACACACGTGTGAACTTGCAGGCCATAGTGGCGGCCCGCGTTCACCACCTGCGGGTGGCGGACCGGGACGCCGGCGACCCGGTCGACGGTGACCGTGCGCTCGTTGTCGGTGAGCACGTAGGTCGGAGCGCCGCCGATCTGCCGCAGTGTCGAGTCCAGACACGAGATGACCGTGGGCAAGGTGCGGTCCCAGGTCGGGATCACCACGCGGAAGCGCGACCAAGCCAGCCAGGCGCAGAACAACAGCGTCTCGCGCGGCTCGCCATCGCCCGGACCAGGTACTTCCGGCCCGTGTCCCCAGTCGAACTGGGCCCACAGGCCCGGCTCGGGGCCCACGGGCGATACGTTCGGCGGTGCCCGGCCTTCCAGCGTTCCTTCGCCTTCGCCACCGCCCGCCGGGTCGTGCGTTCGTCCCCGGTGAAACCGAGCAGGACCAGACGCTCATGCAGCTTGTCCGCACGGACGTTGCCCTGCGACCGCTCGACCCACTCCTCGATCTTCGGCATGTACGGATCGATGAGCTTCGGCCGCAGCGACGGCCCGTCGATGGGCATCCCCGCGTCCCTCATCCGTGCGTACCTCCGCACGGTCTTGGGGTCCACTCCGGCCAGCCGAGCGGCCGAGAACACGCACTCGGTGGCGTCCAGCGCCTCGAAGATCTGCATGACTTCCCTGGCATTCTTCTTCACGATCCCTCCGGGAGGACTCGCTCAATGTGATGGGCAATCACGAGCAAATCCCCCGGAGGGATCATCTGTTCGGAACCACGTTCGGAACATTCACGGATGGCCCAACAACTAGGGAGATGAGCTGTCCGTCGGCTAAGACCCGAACTGTCCGCCTACCAGGATCTTGCGCTGTCCGCTGTCAGGCGTGGATGGGCAGAGAATCGCCGACTTCGAGAAGGACCTGAAGAATAAGAGGATGTCTCACGTGGCGATCTTCGCGAGTTTCTTGTAGCAGGTCAGGGCGGCAGCCAGGCCGAGGAAGGCGAGGAAGTGGGAGCCCTTTCGCTCGTATCGGACAGTGAGGCGTCGGTAGCCGAACAGCCAAGCGATCGACCTCTCGATCTTCCAGCGGTGCCGGCCGAGTCGTTCGCCGGACTCGATTCCCTGCCGGGCGATGCGCGGGACCAGTCCTCGTTCACGCAGCCAGGAGAGGTGGTCGGCGGAGAAGTACGCCTTGTCGGCACGGAGTTTGACCGGGCGGCGCCGACGAGGTCCGCGCCGGGAGCGAATGGCGGGGATGCCGCGGATCAGCGGCTTGAGGGCGAGGCTGTCGTGCATGTTCGCGCCAGACACGGCGACGGCGAGAGGGAGGCCCTGGGCCTCGGACAGCACGTGCAGCTTGCTGCCCTTCTTGCCTCGATCGACAGGGTTCGGCCCGGTCAGCGAACTCCCCTTTTCGCCCGCACCGACGCGGCATCCACTATCGCCGAGGTCCAGTCGATCTCACGCTGGGCGCCGAGTTCGTCCAGGACCGCCCGGTGCAATCGCCGCCACAACCCCGCCTCGGTCCACGCTGTGAACCGGCGGTGTGCCGTCGCGGGCGACACCCCGAACGTCTCCGGCAGATACCGCCATGCACACCCGCTGGTCAGCACGTACACCACCGCCGTGAACACGGCACGCTCGTCCAGCGGCGCGGTCCCGCCGCCCTGCGGACGGGAGTTGAACGACGGCAGCAACGGGGCGACCAGTTCCCACAAACCGTCAGGAACCAGCCGCTGCGACAGTTCGGCACTCACGAAGAGGTATCGTGCCGCAGCTCGCACCATCACCACGTGAGACAACCTCTAATTTGTACATGGTCTGGAACAGGATGTCGGCGGGCTCATATCTCCCGCCTCCGGTGCGCGCGGTGGCCATTCCCAAGCCACGCGGCGGAGGCACGAGGATGCTCGGCATTCCTGCTGTCGCTGATCGTGTGGCCCAGACTGTGGTGGCCCGGCATCTGATGCGCAGGGTGGAGCCAATTTTCCATCCGGACAGCTATGGATACCGGCCCGGACGGTCCGCTCTTGACGCGGTAGGAAAATGCCGGGAATGCTGCTGGAAGCGGAACTGGGTGGTGGAGTTCGACATCGCCAAGTTCTTCGACAGCGTGCCCTGGGACCTTCTGGTCAAGGCAGTGGAGGCGCACACCGACGCCGTTTGGGCGAAGTTGTACGTGCGGAGGTGGCTCGCTGCCCCGCTCGCCATGCCCGACGGCACCCTGCTGGAACGGGGGTGCGGGATTCCTCAAGGAGCCCCCGTATCGCCCGTCCTGGCGAACCTGTTCCTGCACTACGCGTTCGACACCTGGATGGACCGGGAGTTCCCGTCCGTCTGGTTCGAACGCTACGCGGACGACGGTGCGCCACGAACACAACAGGAGGTACTGATGTAGACGGAAGCTTCTGACGTGGTGCTGCACTGGTGATGGAGGTGGGCCCTCCGGGACCGCTCACGCAGGGAGAGGTTCCAAACCGCCGCAGGTTGCTCTGGTGAATGAGCCGGGGTGATGAGCACTGCGGATAAAGCGCACGAGATGCGTCAGGTGCGAGCCGAGAAGGCGAACGCGAGTGAACCACTGCTGAAGTGTCGTAAGCGTATGAGTGGTTGTCGAAACCGGGGTCCAGTTGTTGCCCCGGGATGAGTCTGGCGGGTTCCTGTATTCCTGGCCAGGCGGCGGCCCGGCATAGAGGTGGCGCGAGCTCGGTATCAGGCGCCAGTGCGGAACGTGGGAACCCCTCGCCGCGATGCGGTCAACTGGTCTTTGTTGAGGGATGGTTGGCGTCAAGGGAGAACTCCAAGCAGCTGAAACTGTGAGGGGGAGAGTGCCGATGCGTGGCAGGGGGGGGACCGCCTCGTAGTAGTGGTGAAACCCCTGTAATGGGGGCGGAGCGAAGGGGGCGGGTCGTCCTGATCTTGTTTGGTGGTGAACCGGAGTTCCCGGGAGGAGCCAGGTGAACGGATCAAGGTCGCAGGCCGGGACCAAGTCGTTTTACATTCCCAAGTTGATGGTGTGCGAGGCGTATCAGAGGGTCAAAGCCAACCGGGGTGCACCCGGGGTGGACGGTGTGACGATCGAGCAGTTCGAGCAGAACCTTTCGAAGAATCTGTTCAAGCTGTGGAATCGGATGTCGTCCGGCTCATATTTCCCTCCGGCGGTGAAGGCCGTCGAGATCCCCAAGGCAGGCGGAAAGGGTATTCGCGTCCTTGGGGTGCCTTCTGTGTCCGATCGGATCGCTCAGACGGTGGCCGCGATGTATCTGGAGAGACGGGTGGAGCCAGTGTTCCATCCGGACTCCTATGGCTACCGGCCCAGGCGGTCGGCGTTGGACGCGGTGGAGCAGTGCCGGCGGCGCTGTTGGCGGAGCAGCTGGGTAGTTGATCTTGATATCCGGGCGTTCTTCGACAGCGTGGACCATGAGCTGATGCTCAGGGCCGTCGAGCGGCATATCGATGAGGATGGGAAGTGGGTCCTGCTCTATGTCAAGCGGTGGCTGGTCGCGCCGCTGGCAAAGGAGGACGGGACGGTGCAGCAGCGGGATCGCGGAACTCCTCAAGGGTCGGCGATTTCGCCCGTATTGGCGAATCTGTATCTGCACTATGCGTTCGATGTGTGGCTGGAGCGGAACTTCCCGCAGGTCACCTTCGAGCGTTACTGCGACGATGCGGTGATTCACTGCAAAAGTGAGAGGCAAGCCCGCCGTGTGCGGGACGCGCTCTCCGAGCGGTTGGCGCAGGTCGGTCTGGAATTGCATCCGGACAAGACGCGCATCGTGTACTGCAAGGACGCGGACCGGCGTGGCTCATACAGGCATACGTCGTTCACGTTCCTCGGGTACACGTTCCGTCCAAGACTGGCCAAGAACCGGCACGGGAAGCACTTCGTGAACTTCCTGCCCGCAGTCAGCAAGGAGGCGATCAAGGCGATGGGCAAGGAAATCCGATCCTGGCACATCGCCAAACGCAGTGACAAGTCCCTTGGCGACCTTGCGCGGATGTTCAACAGCGTCGTGCAGGGCTGGATCAACTATTACGGGCGCTTCTACAAGTCCATGTTGCATCCCCTTCTCCGGCGCATCAACGAGCACCTGGTGTGCTGGGCTTGCCGGAAGTACAAACGGCTTTACCGCCGGGAGAAACGGGCGCGGGAACTGCTGGCGGGCGCGGCCCGCCGGTATCCCAAGCTGTTCGCCCATTGGCGGTTCGGACTCAAGCCTGCTGGCTGGACGATGGCAGCCGTGTAAGCCGAGAGGTTTCCGCACGGTTCTGCGAGCGGCGGCGGGTGAGATTCCCGACGCCGACTCACCCGGTACTGCACTGCGGCACCGAGCGCCAGGCCCGCCAGGTCCTGACCGCGCTCAGGGACAGGATGGTCGAAGTCGGGTTGCAGCTGCACCCGGACAAGACCCGGATCATCTACTGCAAGGAAGGCAACCGCCAAGGCTCGTACGAGCACACGGCCTTCACCTTCCTTGGGTACACGTTCCGCGCCCGGAAGAGTCGGAGTCGACACGGGAATCTGTTCCTGGGGTTCGAGCCGGCGGTCAGCAAGGATGCCCTGAAGAAGATGGGGCGGGAGCTGCGGTCCTGGCACCTGCATACCCGCTCGGACCTGTCCTTCCAGGAGCTCGCCCGCAGGATCAACCCTGTGGTGGCGGGCTGGCTCAACTACTACAGCCGCTTCAGGCCGTGGGCGTTGATCCCCTTCGCGATGCGCATCAATGCCTACTTGGTGCGCTGGATCCGCCAGAAGTACAAACGGCTCGCGGCCAAGCGGAAGGCCATCGCGAAGATGCAGGAGATCGCCCAGCGATACCCCCGCATGTTCGCGCACTGGCGCCTGACCGCATGCGCCGTAACGGTCTGATGGCCAGAACGGCAAGAGCCGTGTAAGGGGAGACTTTTACGCACGGTTCTGTGAGGGCCGAGGGGTGAGATCCCCCTCGGCTACTCGGCAAGCTGACGGAAGCCCTAGATCGCGGCCCGAATCGCCCTCGTCGGAGGCACTGTTGAGGCTCGCCGGGTCGGGACCAGTGGTGAGCGCACGACGGCAGGCCGCGGCATGTACCGGACGGCTCCACAACGGAAGCGACGGACCTTGATCGACTACACCACGGCCGGGGACACCACCCCCGGGCGGCCTGTGGAGGCTACATCTGCTTCGAGGATGAGGCAGGCTTCACCCGCCGGCCGCCCAGGGGACGCACCTGGGGCCGGCGCGGCCACACCCCGGTCGTGACCGTCAGCGGCCGCCGCTCGGGACGGCTGTCCGTGGCCGGGCTGATCGCCATGCGGCCCGGCTTCCGCACCCGGCTGTGCCACCGCCTGCGCACCCACCGCGCGGGCAAGGGCAAGCGCCGGCATGGGCGAGCGCGACTTCATCGCGCTGATCGACGGCGTCCACCGGCTCGTCAAGGCGCCGATCGTGCTGGTGTGGGACCGGCTGAACACCCACGTCTCCCACGCCATGCGTGAGCTGATCACCGAACGTGAGTGGCTGACGGTGTTCCTGCTGCCCGCATACTCTCCCGACCTCAACCCCGTGGAGTGGGTGTGGGCGCACGTCAAGCGCAGCTTGGCCAACCTCGCGGTCGTCGCCCTGGACCAACTCGAAGCCCTCGTACGCAACCGGCTCAAGCGCCTTCGGTACCGGTCCGGCATCCTCGACGGCTTCATAGCAGGTACCGGCCTGGCCCTCGACGAGCCAAAGTCACCCTGACGAGCCGAAGTCAGTAAACGCGATGGCCTCAAGAGTGCGTTGGTGGTGGCCCACCGCCGGCCGCGGACCGGATCCGCCGGCATCAGCGGCTCGATCCGGTCCCACATCGCATCGGTGATCATTAATCGGACAGGCGCATCTGATCAACTGACCAATCCTTCAAAGAGACACGCGCTAGTCTACGCTGGCGAGTTGATCTAGGAACGCGAGTCCGTTGGAAGACCGACAGGAGAGTCGATGAGCACGCCCAGATCTTCCGTCACAGTCCCGTCCTTACTCCTACCGGGTGCTCCATGACGACCGACGCCGGTGTGAGCGACTGGGACCCCTGGCTGGCACACGCCTTGGAAGCCGCGAGGGCCGGTGCGGAAGCCCTGCGGACGGCTCACGCAGAGGCCAGGATCATCGAGATGAAGTCCGCGCCGGGAGACTTTGTCACCACCGCCGACGTCGCCTCCAACGAGGCGATCCTCAAAGTGATCGATCGTGCCGGTGCCCAGGTCAGTCTGTTGTCCGAGGACGATGCCGAGCGCTCGAGCGGTACCGGACTACGGTGGGTCGTCGATGCCCTCGACGGAACCAGCAATCTCACCCTGGGCATCCCGCACTACGTCGTTAGTATCGCTCTCGAGGAACACGTCGGCGATGTCTGGGCGCCGCGTGTCGGCGTCGTGCACGACCCGAACCGCGATGAGGTCTTCTGGGCCATCGACGGCTGCGGGGCCTGGCTCGGGAAGTCACGAATTTCAGTACGGCCCCCGTGTCCCGCTCGCGATGCCGTCGTCGCGACGGAGTACGCGTACACCGCCGAGGGCCGAACCCGGCAGGCGCGCACCCTCGCCGCGCTGCTACCCGCCGTCCGCAGCGTGCGATCGAGCGGGAGTTCGGCCCTGAATCTAGCCTGGGTGGCCGCCGGCCGCCTCGACGCGTTCCTCGAAGACGAGCTGGAGCGCTGGGACTGGGCCGCCGGGGCGCTCATCTCCCGTGAGGCAGGCGCTCACTGCACCCCATGGGGAACCGGAGTCCTCTGCGCCGGGCCGGCCTTGGCGGCCGAGCTGCGGGCGCTGGTCAACACTGAGGAGTACTAGTAGATGCCCGACGCACTGCGTATCGCCATCGTTGGTTACGGACAGGTTGCCCGCCTCCACGCCGAGATCACCTTGGCCGAGGGGCAGGTGCTCCACCGTGTGGTGGGGCGCCTACCGGAACCGACCGCCGACTTCGCGAAGGAGTTCGGCATCGCCCATCACGGAATCTCGCTCGACGAGGCGCTCGCGGACGACGCCGTCGACGCGGTGATCATCGGATCGCCGAACGACGCGCACGCCGACCAGGCACGCCGCTGTATCCTGGCCAGGAAGCCCGTACTCGTCGAGATCCCGCTCGCCATGTCGGCCGGGGAGGCACGCGAACTCGCGGACCTCGCCCGGGTGCGCGGTGTCACTGTCATGGTCGCACACACACACCGCTATCTCACCGGATTGCGCGGCCTCCTCGACGATGTGGCCGCCGGCACACGACGCTTCGACAGCGTGCTCGCCCGCTATCTGCTCCTGCGCCGGGACCGCGTCGGGTCGAGTGGTTACGTCCGCTCGTGGACCGACGACCTCCTCTGGCACCACATGAACCACTCGACCGACATCACCCTGGGGCTGTTGGGTGTCACGGACGCCGCCACGGTCGACGTCCAGGTGGCGCACTCCCACCCCGACCCTTCCTCCGGCAAGCCCCTGGACATCACTCTGACGATGACCACCGAGGACGGCCGCGTGGGCACCGTCGTCGGCTCGTACACCAACGAGACCCCGCAGGTCTACGACTACTACCTAGCCGGGGTGGGGCGCACCGTCTTCGTGGAGCAGAACGTCGTCCGCCACCGCGACGGCATCGCCTACGACCCGAACGAGCACCCCGAGGACGACGAAGATCGCGTCCTTCAGAACCGCGAGTTCTTCTACGCGGTGGCGGCAGGATGTCCCGCGGCGATCAGCCCCGACAGCATCCTCCCTGCCATGGACGTGCTGCAGCGCGCCCAGGACCTCATCCGCTGATCACGCCGACCCCTTAGTAGTGCTTCGTTAAGTCTATGCGTTTTCGCTGATCAAGACATGTTGGGAGTGTGGACACGCATGAAGTGAACCGATTACGGGCGGCGTTGGGGCTGTTCGTGAAAAATGTGTGCGCCTCGGTGCCGCGCAATGATCAGCGGGCCAAGGGCGAGTGTTATCTGCGCGGGCTGATGCTGGACGGGCGGCGTAAGTCGATCCAGCCGATGGCCCAGCGGCTGCCGGACGGGAACATGCAGGCCCTGCAGCAGTTCGTCAACCAGTCCCCGTGGCAGTGGACGCCGGTGCGGCGGCGAATCGCCGAGCGGCTGGTCCAGGTGGTCCAGCCCGAGGTGTGGGTCATCGACGATGTGTCGTTTCCCAAGTGCGGGCGGGCCTCGGTCGGGGTGGCCCGGCAGTACTGCGGAGCACTGGGGGCTTGTCCGTGAATAACCGTCGGAGTTGATCTGCGGGACCTGCCAGCGGTGGGACGCTGGGGCATGACTCCCCAAGTCCACCTTCCCGGCGTTGAGTTGAAGGCCAAATTCGAACAGCTCCTGCCTCACCTCGACGAGCGCCGCCGCCGACTGTACCTGGCCAGCGAGGCCATCGTGCTCGGCCACGGCGGAATCACCCTGGTCGCCGCTGTATCCGAAACCAGCACCGCCACCATCGCGCGCGGTAAGAAGAACCTGTGCGAAGCGGTCGAGAAGTGCGTTGCAATGCACCGCAGTTGCCTCGCTGAGCCTACCGAGGGCACACCAGCTGACGCCACTGCCGAACCGGAGGTGTCAGGGCGTCCCGAGGGGATGCGTGTGATCCGGCGCCGCGAACGTCACGCCGCCGTGCACGCCCTCTACGATAAGGGCGTCCCGATCCAGGCGATCTCCGAGACGCTCAGGCTGGACCGCAAGACGGTGCGTCGATACGCGCACGCGGTCACGCCCGAGGAGGCGACGCTGGGCACCGGATCGCGCCGCTACGGCCAGGTCCACGCCTACTCGCCCTACCTGCACCGGCGTTGGAACGAGGGCTGCACGGACGCGGCACGCCTCCACGCGGAGATCAGCGAGCTTGGCTTCACCGGCAGCAAGCGGACCATGCGCCGGCACCTGCAGGAGATCCGGGCCAGCGGCAAACCCGCGCCCGACAAACCCAAAACACTGACGGTCCGCACGGCCACCTGGCTGATCACCTCGCACCCCGACCACCTTTGGACGAGAGCAGTGTGCTCAAGCTCAAGAAGCTCCTGTCGCGCAGTCCTCAACTGGACGCCGTCGCCGCGTGCGTCCGCGCCTTCGCAGTGACGATGACCGAGCACCGAGGCGCCGAGGCGGCGAGGCGGCGAGGCGGCGAGGCGGCGAGGCGGCGAGCTGGAGAACGGCTCACCAGTGCCGAGGACACCGAGATGAAGCCGCTCCAGAGCCTGGCCCGCGGCCTGCGTCAGGATTTCGATGCCGTCACCGCCGGCCTGACCTTGGAGTGGAGCTCAGGGAAGGTCTAGGGCAACGTAAGTCGGGCGAAGCGAATCAAGAGGGACGGGTATGGTCGCGCCGGATTCGATCTCCTCCGCTGGCAGATACTCCTCGCCGATTGAAGACCATCACCCTCCGCAACCGTCCCACAAGAAGTAGATGGGGAGAGAACCTCGTACGCCGACAGCCTGTCGAAGGACTACGAGTACCTGCGCGTCTGTTCGGAGAGCGCCATCTACCTCACCATGGCCATGCTCCTTGTGCGCCGCCTCGCAAGACCAGCCTGCTGACAGGCTTTTCAGACGCCCTCTACTCCGCCTTGGGGCAAGGCCCCACGGCGACCATCCCCTGCAGAAGTCATCTATTTCCATTCAGGGATGGTGTCTCAAGGTACACGTGTGGCACGATTTGATCAGCACTTCCCTGAAATCATGCTTGTTCTCTACGACGCCGCGAGTCGGCTGTACCAAAGACAGTTGGACGCAGCAGAGCAGAGCGGGACGGAGCTGGTGACCAGGTGCGACCTACGGGAGGCCGACGACTAGCTGAGGGTCGGCGAACCCACCTCCCGCCGAAGAGGGGCTGCGGGTCGGACGCGGTATCAAATGGGCCAAAACGGACGAGAGCTACGACGCTTGAGCTGAGTCCCATGCACCTTAATCGCAAAGATCATGCCCACACCGTGGCTGAAGACGCGTCCACGAGCTACCAGGTGGAAAGAGGATGAGCATGGCTATCGACCACGTTGCATTGTCCCGGGAAGTCGCCCTCTTGCGGGAGCTGGCTGCCAAGAAGGTCGAGGAAGACCGGCTTCCGGCGGGACTAGAGGCTACGCGTAGAATTCGGCAGGAAATCGCCGAATTGGACCTGGACTCGAATGCCGTCGACCTGGAAACGAAGGGATATACGGTCCTTCCGCCCGGAAAAGCGGCACCGCTTGACTTCTGCCAACGCCTCAAAGAGAAAATCCTGGAGACGGACCGGCGGAAGCGGCCGAAGGCGGTCGGCGACGGAAGCCCTCGGGGCCGCCTCCTGTGGCATCTCCTGCCCACGGATCGGCTGTTTGAACAGGCGCTTATGGCACCCGCTCCGCTCGCGCTGGTGGCCTTTCTCCTCGGCTACCGCGCCAAACTCAGCCAGTGCACCGCGGCCGTTAAGGACGAAGCGTCCACCGAGCCGCTCTACTTCCACGCCGACCAGAGCCGCAAGGTTCCCGCACCCTGGTCGGCTGACGCCCAGTTCTGCACTGTCACTTGGGCACTTACCGACTACACCCGGGAGAACGGCGCCCTCTGCGTCCTGCCGGGAAGTCACAGACTCTCCACGGACGTCCCCGCATCCCATCTGGGCATGCATGACCATCCCGACGTGGAGGTTGTCGAAGCGCCCGCGGGTTCGGTCATCATCCACCACGGCGCGCTGTGGCACGGCGCGGTGCCGCGGACGGCGACGGGCGCGCGCGTCACCCTAATGCTGCCCATGGTGAGGTTCCACCTGCTGCCGCAAGAGCTCTTTTGGGCGTCCACGACCCCGGACATGATCGCGCGGAACCCCTCCCGGTTCTGCGCCCTCATGGGACTCCTCGGGTCCTGGCCGTGGGGTGCCGACGGACCCGATTCCGGTTACACCAGGCCGAGTTGGCTCACGACGAGGGAGGAGAACCGCTTCGGGTGAGCCGGTCGAGCCACAGACCAGGTGCGCGCCCCGCCCGCCCGGGCAGGCGGCTACTGCGCCGTGCCCGCCGTCCACCTCTTTGTGTTAGCCCCTGTCATCGGTAGTTCGTTAAACCCGGCGGTAGAGGTCAAGGAGTCTGCCGGCGGTGACTGCGTCGAGGAGGGCTTGGAGTTCGCGCGGCGGGTCCTGGTCGGTCCAGGCTTGCCACCAGCGGGTCAGGGTGATGGCCGGAGTGAGCCAGGAGCGGACGGCCAGTAATGCCTTGGGCCAGCAAGGCAGTTGGGGCTGGTGGGGTGTGCGGGTGCCCCCTCTCTGGCCGGTCGTCGGGACAGGCGTCCAGCGGTCCGGGTGGGGCGAAACACTGGTCCCAGCAGAAGGTGAACGCGCAGTTCACCAGCGTCTGGTGGCGGCGGATCGCGGTATCGGAGCGGACCTGAAAGTCGGCCCAGCCGAGTTCGTCCTTGATCTGTTTGTAGTTCTGCTCGGTCCAGGGCCGCAGTCCGTAGAGGCGGACGACCTCGGCGAGGTCGGCGGGCGGGTGTGGGCTGGTGGTGGCTTGCGGGGCGTCGGTGTGGGGCAGGTTGGTGGCCAGGTACCAGGTGGCCTTCCAGGGCAGACTGCCTGGGTCGGTGGTGGCCACGATCAGGCGGCAGGGACTGTCGGGGCCGTAGCCGCCCAGGCGGGCGTCGGCGGCCCACCAGGTCTGTGCCCGTCGCGGAAGTGGCGCTCGATGGGCTTCCAGTCGCCCGGATGGTCGGGGCCGGTGCTGGCCAGCGCGCGGGCGGCGTCGATCGGGGTGTGGGGCTCATTGGCGCGGGCCCAGGTGCCGCGGTGCGGCCTGAGCGCGACGACGTAGGGCAGCCCGGCGACGCGCAGGGCGAGGTACCAGGCGTCGCTGGTGGAGTAGGCGCAGTCGGTCACCACGGCCCGGCAGGCGAAGCCCGCTTCCTTCCCGCGCACGGCGAGGGCGGCGGAGAGCTGCGGCTTGGTGCGGAAGCCGGGATCGCCCCGGCCGCGGGGTAAGTGATGGGCGGGGGTGTATGGCTGCGCGTGCAGCGGGTAGTAGATCCGCCCGTCGGTCCACACCGGGGTCACCGTGACGATGCCGTTGTCGGTCTTGCCCTGTCGGCCGCCACTGCCGTCCCACGTGTGCAGTGGCCGTGCCATCCTTGCGGTCCCCGGAGTCGTCGATGACGATCACCCCGCCCTTGTGCGGCGGTCGCCTCCTGCATGCGCAGCAGCTCAAGCCGCCAGCCGTTGACTTGGTCGGCGTCCCAGGCGGCTTCGGACAGGCAGAACTGCAGCCGCTACGCTCCCCGGTCGCCGGCACCGATCACCGGCTCCGCCCCGGCCAGGCATGTGATCGTCTTGTTCCGGTCCCGCGGCGCCAGTAGCCCAGTCAGATACTCACGAAATCCCCGGCCCTGAGCCAGGCTGACGCAGAGGTCATTGAACCGGGCCGCGTACTCCTCCAACGGCCCTGGCGGGGGCGGACACGGGCGGCGGGCGGTCATCTTCGGCCCCCAGAACGGCAGTTGACTCCCACCACCGCCCTACAACCAACCGACCCCTTCGTTAACCCAGGCTACCGCCGGGTTTAACGAACTACCGGTAGCCAGGGAAGTTGGAGTTGCTCCTGCTCGAACGTGTTGTCCCGGGACGGAAGTCACGGAAATTCGAGGCTCGGCAACCTGACACGGCATCGCCACATATCATATGATCGCGAACGTATGCGCGGGGTGCGGTCCCAAAACACACGCTGATCGGCTGCAGACGCGGTGATGTTCCTGCCCGAATCGATGGCGCATCGCCCTGGTCGTGGCAGCCTAGCTCGATCGGCTCACATCGAACGCATGGCATTCTGAAAGTATCGACGACTCTTACAGCCCATGAACGGTGGAAATGACGGCGCTCAGTACTGGCAGTGCGGGACTCAACGTGACGAATCTCGATCGTTCTGTCGACTTCTATCGGCGATCGTTGGGATTCGAAGTCATTCTGCAATCGACCGGTCCCGTGAATCGATATGCACTCATGGGATCCAACGGCGCCGTCCTGCTCACCCTATGGGAACAGTCCGCCGAGCCGTTCTCGGTGAGCCGAGCCGGTCTGCATCACCTTTCCTTCGAGGCACCCACGCTTGAGACCTTGCGGGAGACCGAGAAGCGCCTCCGATCAGCGGGCGTGGCCATCCGGGACGACGACACCGGCCGTGAAGACGCCGCATCCACGGGGCAGTTGTTCTTCGCTGACCCCGACGGCATTCGGCTGGAGATCTACACGGACGATCCGGCGGTGCCTCCCGGCCCTACCCTCAGCCTTCCTCGCTGCGGCTACTTCGGCACCGCGAACGAGGAAACTGGGGACCCAAGCGGCTCCCGTACGACCCAAGGGCCGTGATGGGGCCGATGCCGAGAAATCCCTGGTTCCCCTATCCTATACGCGAGGACTCGCTTCACCTCGTGTGTCTCCCGCACGCGGGGGCGGGCGCATCCTCCTACCGGGCGTGGGCCAGGACGGCGCCGGAGGGTATGTCGGTCTGCCCGGTCCAGCCTCCCGGCCGTGAGGGGCGCGGCGAAGAGGCCGCGTACGACGACGTGGGCGCCTTCGTCCGCGATCTTGCTCCTGTCCTCTTGGCCACGGTGCCCCATCCCTTCGCGCTGTTTGGCCACAGCACAGGTGCCCTGACGGCCTACGAGTTGGCGTGCGAACTGCGTCGCCTCGGCGCACCGTCGCCGCGGCACGTCTTCGTTGCGGGCCGTCGTGCTCCGCACATCCCCATGCCCCGTACGCATCTGGCGAGCGCTTCGGTCGACGGCCTGCGTGAGATTCTCCGGAAGCTGGGCGGGACCCCGGAGGAAGTACTTGCGCAGGACGGGCTTCTGCGCCACCTGCAGCCGCTGTTGGCCGCGGATTTCCACCTAAACGAGTCCTACGAGTTCTCCGGCGATGAACCTCTGGACGTGCCCATCACCGCGTATCCGGCTCTACGTGACAGCGGGGCGGGGATCGCCGAAATGACTCCGTGGAGCCGGCACACCTCTTCCGGCTTCGATCAACTGCCGCTGGATAGCGGGCACTTTGCCGTTTTCGAACACGCGGCTCGTGTCCAGGCACACATGATGAAGCAAGTCGAACCGAGCTGAGGGCAGGTTGTGCGATGAGGTCATCCATCGGGGACAAGATGTGTTCGATGTCGGGACTGCGCATCATCATGGACGACATCGCGGCGCTGACGAGTCAGTCATCTCATGGCTGGCTGAACCTCGGCATCGGCAATCCCGCGCCCCTCCCCGAGGTGACCACCTTCTGGCAGCGGCACGTACGGCAGGCACTGGACGCCGATTTCGAAGGGCTCAGCTGCAGCTATGGCCCGTCCCGAGGGCTGCCGGTGCTCCTGGACGCGGTCGTGGAGTACTTCAACCGGCGTCTCGGTTGGTCCATCGACACCTCCAACGTCCTGGTCGGCCCGGGCAGCCAGATGCTGTGCTTCATCGCTGGAGCGCTCTACACGGGGCAGTCTGTGGCCGGTGAACGGTCCCTGGTCCTGCCGGCGCTGCCGGACTACACCGGTTACGAGGCCTCGAGTCTGCACAAGAGCCTGGTGGGCATACCCAGCGACGTTGTCTACACCGGTGCCCATCGGTTCCGCTACGAGCTGGACAGGTCGGCGGTGGAGCAGACAAAAGGCGTCGGCGTCTTCCTCGTGTCGAATCCGAGTAACCCCACGGGACGCTCGCTGACCCAGGCGGAACTCGACGCGATCGTCAAGGTCGCCGGCGGGCAGAACGCGCTGACCATCGTGGACAACGCCTACGGAGAGCCGTTCCCCGGAATCGCGGTCACCCACACGCCTCCGCCTCAGGACGAGAGCGTGCTCAACTGCTTCAGCTTCTCGAAGGCAGGGCTGCCAGGGGAGCGCCTCGGGATCGCCATCGGACCGGGCGAGGTCATCAAGGACATGGTCGCGTTCCTGGGAAACACGGTCCTCCACGCCCCTCGGCTCGCCCAGTACGCGGTGGCGCAGGCTCTCAAGAGCGGCGACGAGCTGGGTGAGCTGGTCGCGGAGACCATCCAGCCGTTCTACACGGCGCGCTGGAACCTGGCCACCGGGCTGTTCCGGGAACACTTTCCCCCGCACACACGCTGGTTCCTGCACGAGGGAACGCGCGGCATGTTCTCGTGGCTCCACATCGACGAGCTGTGGTTCGACGACCTGCGTCTGTACGCCCTCATGAAGGAGCAGCACACCTTCGTGGTGCCCGGCTCGTACTTCTTCGCGGGCTCCACGTCGCCGCTGACCGTGGAGCACGGCCGCCGGTGCGTGCGGATCAGTCTCAGCGCCAAGGAGGCGGACCTGCGTCAGGGCATCGCCCGGCTGGCGATTGCCCTGAAGGTCATGGCGTCGTAGCGCGGACGCCGAGCCGCTCTCTCAGCTGTACGGGAGTCACGTCGGTGTCGGCGGTGACCGCCCACACCACGGTCGCCCACTGGGTCAACATCTGATGGGCCTCTTCCAGGGTGAAGCAGCCGGTCGCATAGTCGGCACGCACCAGGTACTCGTCGCCCGACGCGACGACGTACTGGCACCAGTCGAATTTCGGAGAAGCGGCACCGACGTAGATGCGTTCACACCGCAGTCCGGGGAGTGTCAGCTCGCCCGGGTCGTCATCAACGACGAGAACGACCCGGCCGAGGTTCTCGCTGGAGCGCACACTGCGAGCGGATCGGAGATTGCTGCTGATAGCCGCGTACGGCGTCTGGCGGTACCGGAGTGTGGTGAGGACGTTCTTCTTTGTCGTTCCGCAGGCATCGGTGAAGGACATTGTCTCCGGCACGTGAACGCGCAGCGGCATGAGATCCGTTAGGCAGCCGAACATTCTGTCAAGTTCGGCCGCTCCGCGGCGCGAGGTAGGCGTTCCGAGGACGACATCGTCGACCCCCACCGTCGCCGAGAACGTCATGGCCATTGCTGTGGCGAACACGACGTGAGGCGTCGTCCGCAGTGTCCTGGCCGTGTCCCGCACCGCCCGGCGCGCCTCCGCCGGCAGCACCAGGCTCACCATGTCACTGCCGGTGCCCCGTCGCGGAGGTAGCGGCCGCCGGTACGGCGGAAGCTGCGGCAGCGGCGTCACGTCGGTGAGGTAGTCCGCCCAGAAGTCCAGTGCCTCCGGGTCGATGCCGGCGGCTCGCTGGGCGATCGCGTAGGCGCCGGGATCACCAGGGAGCGGAGGAAGCTCGCAGGCACGTCCTGTGACCTGCGCGGTGTAGAGAGTGCCGAGTTCCTCGGTCAGGATCGACAGCGAGACATCGTCGACGATGATGTGGTGCACTTGGACCAGCAGGACGTGGTCCAGGGGGGAGCGCTCGTACAGCGTGGCGCGATAGGCCGAGCGGGTGAGGTCCAGCGGACGGCGCCCGGCCTCGCGCAGCACCGTTTCGAGATCACCGCCCGGCCACCGCGCCAGCTCCATCTCGCAGGGCGCGTCCGGTGCGAACCGCCGTACTGTGCCGCCGTCTTCGAGGAGGAACCGGGTACGCAGCGCCGCGTGCCGCTGGACGAACGCGTTCCAGGCCCGCCACAGTGCCCCGAGGTCCAGCGGTCCTTCGATCCGCTGGGCCCAGGCTTCCAGATACGGTGATGGCTGCCGGAAAAGCTGCTCTGAGATCCAGATCGACTCTTCCTCGAACGTGAGTGGAAAGGCCTCGGTGTTCACCGGCGGCCCCGTTCGCTCAAGGCCCGCACGTCGAGCTTGCCGTTGGCACTAATCGGCAGGGCGTCAAGCCTCTCCACCGCGGCGGGGATCGCGTAGGAGGGCAGCATCGTGCCCAGCTGCCGCCGTACGTCGCGAGGGGTGAGACCGCAATGATCCGCGTCGATGCTATAGTACAGCGCGATGTGCTCGACCTGGCCGTTGCGGCCCCTGATCGCCACCGCGACGCAGGCGCGGACAGCCTCGATGCGCCGGGCGGCGCTCTCGATGTCACCCAGTTCGATCCGGTTGCCGTTCAGCTTGATCTGACGGTCGATGCGGTCGCGGTAGTGCAGTACCCCGCGCGCGTCGAAGTGCCCCATGTCACCGGTGCGGTAGGCGCGTTGGGACTCGCCGTCGATCTCGATGTCGATGAACTTCGTCCGGGTCAGGGCGCTGTCGTTCACGTACCCGAGCGCCAGTCCCGCACCGGTGGCGAGGATCTCGCCGGATTCCTCGGTGGCGGCGGGGCTGCCGTCGTCCCGGACCACGACGACACCTGTACCGGGAACCGCCTGCCCGAGCGGGATGCCTCCTGGCACCGACAGGTCGGCCGGTCCCATCCGGTGCAGAGTGGTCAGCATGCAGTTCTCTGCTGGCCCGTACCCGTTCCATATGGGGATGTCGGGGAAGCGGTCGAGGAACCTGCCCACGTGCGGGGGCGACTGCTTCTCTCCGCCGACGTAGAGGTGCTTCAGGCCCTCCAAGCCGTCGATGTCCTCGTCGACGAAGAGATTGAACAAGGAGGTCGTCAGCCAGAGAGTGTCGACCCGCTCCTCCGAGATCAGGGCCCTCAGGCGGCGGGGCATGAGGTGGTCCTCAGCCACGATCACACAGGTGCCGCCGGTGGTGAGCTGCCCCCAGAGCTCGAACGCGTACATGTCCCAAGGCAGCGGTGCCGCCTGAGGGGTTACGTGACCGGGGCCGAAGCCGTCCAGTGCGTTCGTCCCGAACATCCGGGTGACCGCCCGGTGCGTGGTGACGACTCCCTTCGAGACGCCGGTGGTCCCGGACGTGAAGAAGACCGTCGCGGGATCGTCGAGCGCGACATCGGGTGAGTCGAACGGGGCCGGGTCCGCAGCGGCGGACGCGAGGGGCTCTGGGGCTATGACCCGAATGGGTCGGCCCGCGACGTCGCCGGGCGCACGGCCCACGACGACCGGCGCGTCGAGCTGGCCGAGGATCGATGCGACCCGCGATGCCGGCCAACGGGGATCGATTCCGGTGTAAGCGGCCCCGCACGCGAGGACCCCGAGCTGTACCGCCACAAGCTGAGCCGACCGTCGAAGCATCAACGCGACGATGTCACCCTGCCGGACGCCCCATGAGGTCAGTAGACGTGCGTAGTTGTCGCCCGCCGCGGCGAGCGTGCGGTAGGAGATGCGCTCGGTGTTTTGGATCAGTGCGGTGGCGTCGGGGCTCGCCGAGGCGAGACGGCTGACGGCCAGGTGAAGGGGAAGCCGCGTCGACATTGCTTCAGCTCTCCCCGGCTGTCTTCGAGTTGGCGCCACGGAGCTCGGCGACGAAATCGACCAGTCGGTCGTTTTCGAGAAGTGCGAGGGGGTCGACGTTCAGGCCGGTCTCCTGTTCCGCGCGCGCGCAGATCCGGATCGCCTGCATCGACCCGCCGCCGAGGTCGTAGAAGCTGTCCTCCCGTCCCACCTTGTCGATGTCGAGCACCGAGGCGATAATCTCCGCGACCTGCTGCTCCAGTGCGTCGGCGGGGGGCGTGTATGGGGCGTCGGTCAGTTCGTCACGGAGGTCAGGCATGGTCGTTTTCTCTTTTCGTCGTGCCGCGGAGACGGAGCGCCAGGCGGCGGCGTACTACCGTCCCGTCCGGGAGAGGAGCTCTCGTGGCTCGACCCGGACGGAACGGGGGTCAGGCCGGACTTCCCGCTGTTCCGGGGACGAACCCAAGCGCGTCCCCGAGGAAGACCAGCGACAGTTCGAGGCATCGGGCCACCGTGTCGGCGCGACGGAACCCGTGGCCCTCACCTGCGAACGCGACGTACTGGTGTGGCACGCCGTGGCGCCCCAGCTCCGCTCGGAAGGCCTCGGCGAGCGGTGTGGGTACGATCGGGTCGTCGAGACCCTGCAGGAGAAGGACGGGTGCGTTCATGCCGTCCACGTTTCCAAGCGGTGAGCGCTGCTCGTACAGCTTGTCCATCTGTGGGAGAGGGCCGATGAGGCCGTCGAGGTAGCGTGATTCGAAGTCGTGCGTGTGCTCGGCCATCAGCCGGGCGTCGGTGACTCCGCACGAGGAGATTCCCGCCGCGAACACGTCGGTCGTGGCGAGAGCGGCGAGCACCGTCCAGCCGCCCGCACTGTGGCCCTGGACCGCCAGACGCCGGGGATCCGCTTCGCCGCTGGCGGCGAGACACCGTGCTGCCAGCGCGGTGTCGGCCACGTCGACCACACCCCACATGGCCCGCAGCCTTTCACGGTACTCACGTCCGTAGCCGGTGGAACCACCGTAGTTCACATCGAGAACGCCGATCCCGCGGCTGGTCCAGAACGCGATGCTCGCGGTGCCCAGGACAGTGGACCGGCCTGTCGGACCACCGTGGGCCATCACCACGTACGGAGGACACTCGCCAACCGGCCCGTGGACCTTCGGATGATGTGGCCCGTAGACGATGGCATGGACCTCGCGGCCTTGCTCGTCGATGAACGTGCGCGGCTGGGCGGGGGAGAGGTACTCGGCGGATGGGAATCCCTCGGTGAGGAGCCGGACCGGAGAGACGTCACCCGTTTCCAGGTCCACCTGGCGCAGGCCCCGGGGCTGACGGGCGCCGCCACCGACGATCAGGGCCCGCTTTCCGTCGGCCTCCACATCGACCAGTGTCACGGTTTCCAGACCGGGCAGTCCAAGGTCGCGGACAGCGCCCGTGACGATGTCGATAAGACAGAGCCTGTCGATCCCCTGTGTGCGAACGGCGAGTAGACGGTTGCCGGGAAGCACGCCGAACCAGCGGGGACGGAGCTTCCAGAGCGGACCGCCGACCTCGTGTTCCCCGGGATGCAGGGCTTCGAGGCCGTTAGGACCGAGTGTGATCCGATAGAGGTTCCACCAACCGGATCGATCGCTGATCACGGCGAGCGAATCACCGTCCAGCCACTCCGGTTGCAGGACCGACTCCGTCGCCGACCCGAGTACAACGCGGGACTCGCCGTACCGGCCGTGGTGGTCGCGATCGGCGAGCCGCAGGTGAGTGCCGTCCCACGGCATCTGCGGATGTTCCCAGGAAATCCACACGAGACGGGAGCCGTCCGGCGATTGGCGGGGGAAGGCGACAAACCGGGAGCCTCCGGCCAGGCGTCGGACATCGTCGACGCCGTCGACTGGTACGGCCACGATGTCACGGACGACGTCCTCCGAGGTGTGTGTTTCCCGCACACAGATGACATGGGATCCGTCATGGCTCGCGGAGAGGTCACCGAAGCGCACCGAGAGCGGCGGAGCGGCGGCCGGGGTGAGCGGTTCCGGCGACCCGTCCGGGGAGAGGAGGTAAAGCCGCTGGTCGTCGTACTGGACGAAGACAAGAGTGCTGCCGACCACGGTCCATGCGCCGCCGCCATACTCATGGACTCGTGAACGGACGTCCCACGGCGGAGCGAGCAGGTCTTCGATGGCACCGTCGGGTGACCGGCGGCAGACCGTCACCCGGCCACCCTCGTCGGGGCGACTCTCCGCCCACCACGGCTGACCCTGTACGTACTGGGCGCCGTCACCAAGCGAGGCTGAGGCCGCCGCAACGCCCCGCGGGCTGACTGGTGATGGCCACGAGCCGTAGGGCAGTGCCTTACTGATCTCCATGCTTCCCTCAAATGGCATTTGGACCATAATTGTTGGACGTATGCGGCTAGCAAGACTCCCTTCGGGAGCCGAGCTTGCCATAGCGGACCATCGGACGGTGGATGCGGCGTTCGTGTCAAACCAGCAACTCGGGCACCGAGTTGAGGCGCTCGATTCAGCCCAAGGATCTGTCGGGCGGTCAATTGGGCGGAAACCCCAATATGTTCGCTCATTGAGGATGCTAGCTGACGCGTGAAGCTTTGAAGTAACCCGTGCGTATACATAGTTGATGCTGTCGATGGTGGCGGAGTCTGCGGCTTCAGGGTAGAGCTTGACCTCAACCAGTACGCTGATGCCCACTGGTTCGCGTCATCGCGGCGAACGCGCATCCTCCTCCCTGGTCCTGATGGGTCGTCACAGGCCATGCGGTGAAAGAGCTTCAGATCGAGAGGATCACGGCTATGCCCTGTGGATCTTGCGCGCTAGGATCTGGCATTGGCAATGTGGATCGTAACGGGGGTGTGACTGCCATGGCCGACAGTAGGGCTCCGGGGGGCTGCGCTGGCGCAGCCTCGGTTCTCGACATCCTGGTGGCAGTTGCCGCACAGCAACCGGCTTCTTCGGCCGTTGCGGGCGAATGGGGGCATCTTACTTACGAGGAGCTGCTTGAGCGCTCCGGAAGGCTCGCCGCTGAACTAAGCGCCACCGGAGTAGGCCCCGGCGACCGTATTGTCGTGGTGCAACCGCCATCGCCGTCGATGATTGTGTCGGTGGTCGCCGTAATGGCCGTTGGTGCGGCGTACGTTCCCGTCGATCCCTCGCAGCCCGAGGCGCGCATCCGTGCGATCGTCGAGGATTCTGAGGCTGTGGCCGTCTTGTCTGATATGGGTAAGGCGCTGCCGTATTTGGCGAATTCGGGTGTGCCCGTAGTATCCGACCCCATGGCCGCGGCGAGTCGGCGTCAGCCGGAATGGAAGAGTCCCGATCCCGATGGTGTCGCATACGTCGTCTATACGTCAGGCAGTACCGGCGAGCCCAAGGGCGTACTCGTCAGCCACCGTCAGCTCGCCTACTCGACGTCGGCCCGCCGGGCGGTGTATCCGGACGTCGCCTGTTTCCTTCTGGTGTCGCCCCTCGCATTCGATTCGTCGGTGGCGGGCATCTGGGGCACTCTGACCTCCGGTGGATGCCTCGTCGTCGCATCCGATCAGCAGCGGCGTGACCCGGCCGAACTGGCCGTTTTGATCGACCGCTTCGAGGTGAGTCATACGCTGATGATTCCCGCGATGTACCGGATGGTCATCGACTCTGCAGTCTCCGGCCAGGGAAATCTGGCCTCGCTACGGACAGTCACGGTGGCTGGCGAAGCGCTGGACGATTCACTGATTCACCGGCACTTCGAGGTCGTTCCCGGCGCCGAGTTGGTGAACGAATACGGCCCAAGCGAAGCCACGGTATGGGCGACCTTCCGCCGGTACTCGGAGCCCGCCCCTTCGACGATCGGGCAGCCCGTGCCCGGCACTCGTGTGTACGTGCTCGACGAGCAGCGGAACCCGGTGGGCGAGGGAGAAGCCGGGGAGTTGTGCATCGCCGGCCCGGGAGTGGCGCTCGGATACCTGAACCGTCCGGCGGCCACCAACGCTGCCTTCGTCGCGGATCCGTGGGGTAAGCCGAATGAACGCCTCTACCACACCGGTGACTTGGTACGCTGGAACGAGACAGGCGAGCTGGATTTCCTCGGGCGCATCGACCGGCAGGTGAAACTGCGCGGCCAGCGTTTGCAGCTCGAGGCCGTGGAACTGGTTCTGCACGCCGTGGAGGGCGTCGCGGACGCTGCGGTGCTCACCGATGCCGAACGTACCGCACTGATCGCGCATCTACGGGTGGACGAGGGCGCCGACGAGGCCACCGTACGAAAGGCCGTCGCGGAGGTCGTACCCGCGGAGTACCGGCCCGACCGTATTCACCTTCACGCTCACTTCCCCGTCACGACCAACGGAAAGGTCGACCTGGCGCTTCTGGAACGGACGGTCCAGGAAACCGGGACGCAGGGGAAGGCGAAGGGGTATCCGCAGAATTCCGAGGATCTGACCGAGCAGGTCATCGCGGCCTGGCGAGAGGTTCTCGGGGTGGACAGCGTTCCGCCGGACGTCAATTTCTTCGATCTCGGCGGAAGTTCGCTGACGCTCATGAAGTTGCAGGGCGCGCTTGAACGCCATACGGGACGACACGCAACCGTCGTGTCCCTTTTCCGGCACACGACGGCCACCGCGCAGGCAAAGGTCCTCCTAGAGGGGGGCGGCACCGGAATGACTGACCGCGGTGACCGCGTCCGGCGGCAGGCGCGGCGCCGGATGCGGTCGGAGGGAGACCGCATATGACCGTCACCCAGGACTGGCTCCGGTGCGTGACGCCCCGACCGGAAGCCGCTGTCCGACTGATCTGCCTGCCGCACGCAGGCGGATCGGCGTCCTTTTACTCCGCCTGGGGCGCGCGGCTTCCGCAGGCCGAGGTGCACGCCGTGGCCTACCCCGGCAGGGCCCACCGCTTCGACGACCCGCTGGCCGAGGACCTGGTAGAGATGGCCCGTGAGATCGCGGCCGCGATCGAACCGCTTGCTGACCGGCCGTTGGCCCTGTTCGGCCACAGCATGGGTGCCGCCGTCGCACTCGAAACGGCGCGGGCGCTGGAAGCGGCCGATGTCTCCCTAGCGCACCTGTTCGCATCCGGATCGCGCAACGGTCCTCTTCCCGGCTCCCTGCCGCCCCCGTCGGAGGATCCGGCGGAACTGATGCAGCAACTCGTCCGGCTCGGCGGCACCGACCCCGAGCTCGCCGAGGACCCCGACTTCCAGGAACTCGTGCTGCCCTACGCCTTGGGCGACGGAAAGCTGTTCCACGCGTACCGGATGAGTTCCGAGCCGTTGCTGCGCTGCCCGGTGACCTGCGTCGTCGGCGATGCCGACGCCAACGCCGACATCCGTCCCTGGGCGGAGATCGCGCCCTCGGGGTTTGCCGAGCGCACCGTCGCGGGCGATCACTTCTACCTCTCCGAGTCACCTCCCGACGAGATCCTCGTGGCCGCCTTGGCTGGCCAAAGCGAAGGACAGGACGCATGAGCCACACCGCACCCCACACAGACGTAAGCGAGTCGTCGGCGCGTGTACGCGACTCGAACTACGTATGGCATCCGTGGTCCCGCAACGAGGTCGAATGCGACCGACTGATGATCGCCCGAGGTGAGGGCGCACGGGTCTGGGACACCGCGGGTCGCGAGTACATCGACGCCTCTTCCCTCAACTCGACGGTCGGTTACGGCAACGAAGAGGTCATCGCCGCCGCGACGGAGCAGCTCCGCACCTTGCACGGCGTCGACATGTCGGCGACCAACCACCCGGTCGCCGGCCGTCTGGCCGAGGCCATCGCCGGGTACCTGCCCGAGGGTCTGTCGCGCACCCTGCTGCTCAACAGCGGTTCGGAGGCCATCGAGGCCGCCCTGATGATCGCTTCGTGCTACCGGCAGATCACCGGTGACCCCCGTAACCGGGTGATCACCTTCGCGCTGGGATATCATGGTTCGACGGTCCTGACCCGGACGCTCAGCGGACTGGTGCCGACCGGCCACCCGTTCCACCAGCCGATCGAGGTCACCAGGGTCACGCTGCCGCTGCCGGCGGCGGAACTGAGGCATCCCGAGGCCACCAAGGCGCTGGTGGCCGCCTTCGCCAAGGCCCTCGCTGGCGCTGGCGACGCCCCTCTCGCGGTGGTGATCGAGCCGTTCCTGAACGTCGGCGGAGGCATCGTGCTGCCGCCGGGCTTCCTCACCGAGCTGCGCGACCTGTGCGACCGAAGCGGTGCTCTACTCATCCTCGACGAGATCTTCACCGGCTACGGTCGCACCGGGCAGATGTTCGCTTTCCAGTACGAGGACGCTGCACCGGACATCCTTGTGTCGAGCAAGGGCCTGGGTGGCGGATACGTGCCCATCTCGGCGGTGACGGCGCGGCAGGACATCTACGCGGCCTTCGCCGACGACGAGATTATCGGCGGTCTGCGGTACGGGCACACCACCGCCGGGCACGCCACCTCCAGTGCGGTCGCGATCGCGACTCTCGGGGTCATGGAACGTCAGGGGCTCGTGCAGAACGCCGACGACCGGGGCCGCGAACTGCTGAAGCTGATCGAGCCGCTGCGTTCTCTGCCCGGAGTGGTGGACACGCGCGGGCTCGGCCTGGTGGGTGTGGTGGAGATGACCGACATGGCCGCCGCGGCCGCTCTGGTCGTCAGCTGCCAGGAGAACGGGCTGATGGTGCGGCAACAGGCCGGCTCCGTCCTGCTCTGCCCGCCGCTGACCATCACGAGCACCGAGGTCAAGGAGATCGCTGAGCGGATCACCACCGCGACCCGGTCGCTCGCATCGGAGCTGTCCATATGAGCGCAGACATCGATCCTGATTCCTCGCTCCACGTCCAGGCGGCGATCAGCACGAAGCGTGCCGGACAGGCGCTGACCGAGGAATCGGTGCGACGCATGGTGCACGACTTCATCGACGGCCGGATCGCCGACTACCAGATGTCGGCATGGCTGGCGACCGTCGCGTGCACGGGCATGAACCTGAACGAGACGGCCGCGCTGGCCCTCGCCTACGTCGACACTGGCAGGCGGCTCCAGCTAGGTGACCTGACCCGTCCGGTGGTCGACAAGCACAGCACGGGCGGGGTGGGAGACAAGGCCACCCTGATCGTCGCCCCCGTGGTCGCCGCGTGCGGCGTGCCCGTCGTCAAGCTGAGCGGACGCGGGCTCGGATACGCAGGCGGGACGGTCGACAAGCTGGAGTCGGTTCCCGGCCTTCGGCTCGCGCTGGACGCCGATGAGCTGCGGAGCATCGCGGCCGAGGCCGGCATGGTGATCGCTGGGCAGAGCGACGAACTGGCCCCGGGAGACGCCGTCACGTACTCCCTGCGCGATGTGACGGCGACGGTGGAGAACATCCCGCTGATCGCCGCCAGCATCATCAGCAAGAAGCTGGCGGTGGGTGCCGACTGCGTCGTCCTCGACGTGAAGTACGGTGACGGTGCCCTCATCGCCGACTACGACAACGCGGCCGAACTCGCCCGCACCATGGTCGGTCTCGGTCAGCGCCTCGGCCTCCGGTGCGAGGCCCTACTCACCGACATGACCCAGCCGATGGGCCGAGCGGTCGGCAACGCGCTGGAGGTCAAGGAAGCACTCGCGGTGCTCGGAGGACAGCACGTCAAGGGGGTTTCCGAGACCTGCGCGCTACTCGCCCGCATCATGCTTCAGAGCGCCCACCCGGACGTGTCGGACGAGGTCGCCGACGAGCGGATCGCCCAGGCGATTTCCTCCGGTGCCGCGCTCGAACAGTTCCTGCGCTGGGCAGGCATTCAGGGCGCGGACAGAGCCGCCCTGGAACGCCCGGAACTCCTGCCGACCGCGCGCGACGTCACGGAGGTCCGTGCCGACCGCGAGGGCTGGGTCCACGAGGTCTCCGCGCGCCGCATCGGGGGAGCCGCGCTGCGCGTGGGCGCCGGCCGGATCTCAGCGGACGCCGCTCTCGATCACGGGGCGGGGATCCTGGTGAACCACCGCATCGGTGACCACGTGACGGCCGGCACCGTGCTGGCAGAGATCCACCACAACGGCGGCGATGCGCGCCAGGCCGTCGACGAGGTCGCCCGGGCCTTCGTCATCCGTGATCAGCAATGCACACCACCCCTCGCGGTGCGGGACCGCATCCGGTCGAACGACGTGGCGGACGCTCCGTGAACGAGACGAGAGATGCCTTGACCATGCACGACACCGAGTCGTACATCGCCGATCTGACACGTGTCGCCGCGCGCATCACGGCGGCTTTCGCCCACCTGCCGGACCAGCCGCTGCCGGTCCGCGGTGCCGCGGAGTTGTCCGGCAACCCCGGCGAGGAGCTGGCGCGCCAGTACAGAGCGCATGGCTTCGCGATCATTGAATTCACCGACGAGAGGGTCACCCAGGACACCCATTTGCTGGCGTGCAAGGCGCTCGGCCTGGGTGAGCCGTTCGTCCCGCAGCTGTACACCCTGGGGAACCGCGTCGCTCCGCGAGTCTCGGTTATCTCGGCCAGCGCGAACGTCGGAACCGAGGCGGAGAAGCATCCGTCGTTCGGCCGCTCCGTGGGCCAGGAGCTGCACGTCGACGGCACGCTCCAGCCCATGGGGATGATCAAGGCCACCCTGATGTCCTGCCAGACACCGGCGGCGCACGGCGGGGTCAACACCTTCTTCGACTCGGTGGGGGCCTACGCCGAGCTGGTACGCACCGACCTTCAGGCCGCCCTCGCCTTGGCGAACCCGCGGGTGCTGGTGCGGCGCGCCAACATCAACGGCAGTGACGAGGCGAAGACCGGTCCCGTGTACGCGGTGATCGAAGACCAGCTCGTCGGTCATTACTGCATGACCGACACCGACTCCATCCAGGTGGTCGACGACGTGTCCCAGGAGGACCTTGAGCGTGGCCTCGCGGCCATCGCCGAGGCGGCCCGGCCGGGAACGCCGTACTTCCGCACGCTCACGCTACGGGGGAACCAGGCCGTGATCTTCGACAACACACGGGTCTCGCACGGGCGTACGGCCTACGAGGACTCCTCCGGCAACCGGCGGTGCCTGTTCCGGACGCTGCACGTCCGGCACCCGCAGGCGGCGTGGGTGTCATGACGGCCGTCGAGAACCTCCGGGTCCCGCCGGTCGACGACGAACTGGACGGGCCGCTGCGGGACATCTTGAGCCGCCGTCCGTCGTCCATCACCCCCGATCGCATCCTGACCGACCGGAAACGCATCGGCGAGGCGAAGCTGAGCGACGCTGAGGTGAGCCGGGACGGCGCCTTCACGATCACGACGGAGAAACTCCTCGAACGCGATCCCTCGGGCGCGGTCGCGGCACTGATCGCGCGGCCCACGGGCGTGGCCGGGCTGCTGCCCGTCGCGTACAGCATTCATGGCGGAGGGATGTTCGCCGGTCACAATCGGAGTGCCGAGCTCGCCCGCGAACTCGACCAGGCTCAGGAACTGGGCATGGCGGTGGTGAGCATCGACTACCGGCTGGCGCCCGAGCACCCCGACCCGACTCCCGTCGACGACTGCTACGCGGGCCTGGTCTGGGTGATCCGGAACGCGGCCCGGTTTGGGCTCGACCCGGACCGCGTCGTCGTCACCGGGGCCAGCGCCGGAGGCGCTCTGGCCGCTGGCATCGCGCTGAAGGCGCGGGACTCCGGAGGTGTGCCGATTCTGGGGCAGCTGCTGCTCTGCCCCATGGTCGACGACCGGGTCGACTCGTGGTCCTCCCGCCAGATGGACGGACACGGGATCTGGGACTCCACGTCGAGCGTCACGGGCTGGACCGCGCTGCTGGGCGACCGCAGGGGTGGGCCCGACGTGTCGCCCTACGCTGCCCCGGCCCGGGCCGCCTCCGTGGCCGACCTGCCGCCCGCGTACGTGGAGGTCGGCGCGTTCGAGGCACTGCGCGACGAGACCATTGCGTACGCGGCACGCATCAGCGCCGAAGGCGGTGACGCCGAGCTGCACGTGTGGGGAGGGGCCTTCCACAGCTTCGACGAGTGGGTGCCCGAGGCGAGGGTCTCCCACACGGCCCGGCGCGCACGGGCGGACTGGCTGCGGCGGCTGTTCGCGGCCGCGGACGAGCGCGCGGAGCGCGCTCGACCGAGTTCTCAGGAGAGCTAGGCGCTCTTCTCTGGAATGGCTGCTGCCGCGGCGGCAGTAGCACGTATGAACGACAGGAAAGTGAGTGCGATGACCGACGCCGAGAACAGAGGAAACCGTCCCGTTCTGAAGGGGCTCTGGGAAATGACCGATGGGTCGGGCAGCCGTGTGGCGGACTCGTCCGGCAACGGTCACACCCTCGTGGCCACCAGCGAGCCGCGCTGGGTGAGCGGGCCCGAGGGCATGGCGGGAGCCATTTCCTTCGGCAATTCGCTGAGCCTGGCCAGCGAGAACGGTGCTGTGGTGACCGACCAGAGCTTCAGCGTGGCCGCCTGGCTGCGTCTGGACAGCGCCCTCACCGGTGCCGAGCTGCGCTTTCCGACGGACTGGTATGCCTGGACAGCCGTCGCGCAGAGCGGCTCGTACCACAGCCCGTTCTACCTCGGGGTGCGGAACATCGAGTACGGCGGTGAGGGCACCGGTGACTTCCACATGCACTGGAACTTCACCGCCGCCCCGATCGACGGCTCGGACGACGGCCCGGTGGACTGGGTGCACGCGTATTCCTCCAAGGAACTCACGTCAGCAGAGCTCGACCAGTGGGTGTTCGTCGTGGGCGTGTACGACCTAGAGGCAGGCGCCGCGCGTATCTACGTGCCGACGCACGCCGACCGGGGCGAGGAGAAGCTCCCGGCCGACTGGCCGAAGTGGAACGGCGACCTGAGCGTCCAGCTCGGCCACGCCTGGTTCCGCGACGAGTACGTCGACCAGTGGCCCGGTTCGGTCGGACCAGTGCGGATCTACTCCGGTGTGCTGACCGAGGCCGACGCGACGAGCTTGTTCGAGCGCGGCCTGCTCGCGGGCGAGTAGCGGGGACCGTTCACTGTGAGGAACGACGTAGGCCGTCGCCCCGAGCTTTCGCGCGGGGCGACGGCCTCGGGCCGCGAGGGGCCACTGTCCTGGCAGCAAGAGGGCCGGCTGCGCCGGGACTTCCTGCGCGGCGGCGAGCGAGCGCTGAACCTCGTCATGGCCTTGCCACTGAACGAGGAACTGACCGACGAGGAGGTCCGCCGTCGTCTGGACCGCATCACAGCGCGACAGGACGCCATGCGGATCGTCGACCTGTCGCTGGACGAGGGAAGGCTCCGCTACGCGGACGAGATCGAACTTCCCCTGCGTTCGGTGGACCTGGCATCGCGCAACGAGCTGAACGCCTTCGTCCACCAGTCCGAACGCACTGCCTTCGACTGCTCGAACGGACCGCTGTGGAACGCCGCGCTGGTCACCTGCGCGGACGGCTCGGCCGGGCTGGCCAGGTATCTGGTGGCTGGCATGGACCACCTGATCTCCGACGGCATGAGCCAGCAGGCGTTCACCGATCTCATGCTGGCGCCGACGCCCGTGGACGTGCCTGCCGGCTCGCACTACGACTGGGTGCGATGGCAGCGCGAGGCATTTCCGCATCCCTCCGAAGGGATCGGGCTCTCCCACGATTTCTGGGCGGGCCGTCTGACGAACACCACCCCCGACCAGGCTCTCCAGGTGCCTTTCTGCATCGCACCGGACGGTGAGCTGAGCGGTCGGGTGTGGAGCCTGCGGCGACCGGCACCGGTTCCGGCGTCCCGACTGAAGCGGACGGCGGCGCGGATCCGTACGACGCCGTTCGTGCTCATCCTCGGAGCGGTGGCGTCCACGGCCGTCGCGATGGGCGCCGAGCCGGACGTCACCCTCCGCGTCAATATGACCGGTCGACCGATGGCGCACCTGGACACGTTGGGCTGCTTCTCCGACAACATGCCGGTGCGGTTGAGCGGTCCGGACCTGAACGACCCGCGGACCGCCGTGCGGCACGCGCGAGAGACCTGGATGCGTTTGGTGCCCCACCAGACGACACCGTGGGACTACTTGCTGGAGGCCTTCGGCGGGCCTGGCGACGACACGCTCACGCGTCGGCCGGCGCAATGGCTGGTTAACTACATGCCGTGGGAGCAGCCGTCCCACGGGCTGCCGCCCGAAACGACGTCCAGCGAGTACAAGTCGTCCATGGGGACGTTCCAGGTCGTCGCCATGATGTACGACGACGACACCTGTCGTCTGGAGTGCGAGTTCGATCCCACGCGGTTCGACGTGGCCGGGGGCGAGGAGTTCATGTCCCGGCTGTGCTCGACCCTCGTGGATCTCTGTGGGCAGCTGACCAGCTGAGAACCGAGCCGGGGCTCCCCGCCGTCATGGCGCAGAGCCCCGGCTGTCGTCCGGTCAGCGTGGCATCGCCTGGAACCACAGGGCACGCTCGCGGGGGTCGGTCCCGGATCGCGGGCGCGTCGGCACGTCATCCCCCTGGACCGGCGTGTAGTGGTCCGGCTGGCTGGTCAGCACGCCCTCGCCCCCGGTGATGTTGGGCAGAGTGGCGGCGAGTTCCGCGATATGTGCGGAAGGGATGAAGCCGACCAGGCGGGTGTAGCCGAGGGAGTCCGTGACGGACTCAATGGTCGCGCCGAGTTGGCCCAGCGCCGACATCAACACCCGCAGCGTCGACTCCGGTGTCTCCAGCTCGAACCGCTCGATCGGCTGGCAGACCTGTGTTCTGGCCATTTCGAGGCAGGACATGACGACGACGGGCGCCAGATTGCGGAAGTCGGCGCCGACCGTGGACATCGCCTTGTTGAAGCTCTGATGCGCGTGGCTCTGCCGCGGGCAATAGCCGGACGCCGTCATGGTCACCTTGCAGTCCGTGACGGCCCAGCCGTGCAGGCCCTGCTCGAGAGCCCACCGCACGCCCTCTTCGCAGGCGCTGATGAAGGCCGCCGGCAGGTTTCCCCGCTCGATGCCCGGATGGAACGTGATCCCGCTGCCGGGAGCGTCGGACTCCAGCCTCAGACCGAGCGTGGCAAGGTAGGGATTCCCGTCCTTCTCCATCTCCTCGAAGGCGGTAGCCGAGCCGAGCACGCGCTCGATGCAGATCACCGAGGTGTCACGGAAGACAGTGCGTACGCCGAAACGCTCCTCCAGGACGGTGACGACCACTTCCTTCTGCACCTCGCCGTGGATGCGGATCCGTGCGCTGCCGTCGAGGTCGTCGAGCCGCGGCTCGATGAGGGGGTCCTCGTCGCCGAGGATGCTGAGCGCGGTGAACAGCGCGCCGCGTTGGGTGGGGTCGACGGGCTCCAGGGCCGCGACCATCGTCGCCGGCGGGAACTTCGGAAGCCGCCTCGGCGGCGGGTTTCCGATGACGTGCCCGATGCGCGCTGTCGACAGGCCACGTACTGCGACGATGTCGCCGCTGGCCGCCCGGCGTGCGACTGCGAGCCCTCCCGGCCCGGGCACCCGGAGCTCGGTGACGCGTTCCGCCTTGGTGGCCGACACCGGCACGGTGTCGCGGACTGCCAGTTCGCCGCTCCACAGGCGCATCCAGACCCGTCGGCCGCGTTCGTCGTGATCGACGGAGAAGACGGTGGCCGACCGGTCGGTGCCGGACTCGTTGACTGGCTCAAGCAGCGTGGTGATCGCGTGCTGGAGGTCTTCCATCCCGGCGCCTGTGAAGGCTGAGCCGCAGAACACTGGGAACAGAGTTCCGGCTGGCACCGCGCGTCGCATCGCCGCGTGGACGTGCTCCGGAGCGATCTCCTGACCGTCGAGCCACGCCTGCATCAACGCGTCGTCCACGTCGGCGACCGTCTCCACCACGGACGGGTGGTCGAAGGGCAGCGCTTCGGCGCTGGCGTCCGATCCGCCCTGGCCTGTCGCCCGACTCAGCAGCACGGTGGCCGGCGAGAGCCGGCGGCGAATCTGCTCGACGACGCGGTTGGCGTCGGCGCCGCCACGGTCGATCTTGTTGATGAACAGCAGTGTGGGCACGTTGATCCGGCGCAGTGCCCGCCAGAGGATGACGGTCTGCGACTGCACGCCCTCGACGGAGGAGAGCACGAGCACCGCGGCGTCCAGCACGTGCAGGGACCGCTCCACCTCGGCGATGAAGTCCGGGTGTCCCGGCGTGTCCAGGATGTTGACGGGAACGTCACCGATCTGGAGCGAGGTCACCGCCGCACGGATGGTGATGCCTCGGCGGCGTTCCAGATCCATCGAGTCGGTGCGGGTGGTGCCGTCATCCACGCTGCCGATGTGGTCGACCACTCCCGCCTCGAACAGGAGACGTTCGGTGAGACTTGTCTTCCCGGCATCGACGTGCGCCAGGATTCCGAGATTGATCGGGGGCATAAAGCTCCATCGATTAGTGCGAACTCACAGTCACATACCGTCAGAACAACCGTAGTTGAAAGGAGGTTCCCTTCCCTCTTCTCGTCGGCCTTCCGGTCTTTGTATTGTGTGGGTGGTTCCGGATGCTCCGTGTCCACCGGAACCGTCTTCGATCCCTTGTGAGGATGGTTCCGTGCCCCAACCGCTATTGTTCCCCACCGAATTCAGCCAAGTGATCGGCATCGACGCGGGGGGAACGAAGACGGACGTGGCTCTCGTTGATGCACGGGGATCCGTGCTGGCGACGGCCCGTGGCGCCGGCATGCAGGAGACGGAGCCGAAGACTGTCTGGCTCGATCGTCTCGCGGACCTCGTCGGTCGGATCGGCGGCGGTCAGGAGCGTACCGTCGTCAGTGCCTGTATGGCGCATTTGGACCTCCCTGAGGAAGAGGACGAGTTCGCCTCCCTGTTGCGGGCGAAGCCCTGGGCCGACGATGTGCTGGTACGCAACGACACCCTGGCGGTGCTGCGCGCCGGCGTACCGGACGAGGGTGTGGCGGTGGTCTGCGGCACCGGCATCAACTGTGCCGGGGTCGGACCGAACGGACGTCAGGTCCGGTTCCTCGCGTTCGGGGACCGGTCCGGCGACTGGGGTGGCGGTAACGACCTGGGCATGGCTGCCCTGTGGTACGCGATGAGGGCCGAGGACGGGAGGGGCGAGCCTACAGCGCTCGTCCAGGCCCTGCTAGATCACCTAGCCCTGGACTCGATGCGCGAGGTGGCTGTGCGGTTGCGCGACGAGCGGCTCACCACCGTGGACGTGCGCCACTGCACGCCCGTCCTCCTCGAAATCGCCGAGAAGGGCGATCCGGTGGCGAAGGCTCTCGTTCGCCGTCAGGGCGAGGAGATCTGCGCCATGACACGGGTGGCCATGGACCGCCTCGGCGTCAGAGAGCGGGGGACGACGGTGCTCCTCGGCGGGAGCGTGCTGGCCGCGCGCAATCCCGTATTGCTGTCGACGATCGAGGAGGGCGTCGCGGCGTTCTCGCCCTCCTCGACCATCGTCGTCATCGACACCGATCCCCTGGTCGGCGCTGTCATGCTCGGGCTCGACCGGCTGGGTGCCGGTACCGAATCGGAGCAGGCGGTGCGGCAGGCCTTCGCCCAGAGCGCGGTGTCACGCCCCTGAATACGGAATCCGGGTCCTGTCCGGGATCGACGGGCCTCTCAGCGGTCGCCGGTGTGCAGCGCGGCATCGCGCGCCACCCGCTTGGCTTCAGTGACGACACCTGACAGGTACGGCTCCGGCAGTCGCCAAATGGACTCCTCCAGCCACACGGTCGAGAACTCCTGTGAGCGGAAGGGCACCGAAAGCCCCGTCAGCGGAAGGACAGTGACATGCTCGGTGAGGTCGAACCCCGTGGTGTGCTCGACGCCGACCGGCTTGTCGGTCCGATCGAGCGGAATGCCGAAGCGTGCCGCCCGCTCGCCCTTGACAGTGCCCACGGCCAGGCCGAGCGTTCTGGCGCCACTGGCGGCTGCCAGCGCGTCCAGGTACTCCGGCCATGCCGAGTTGGCGCGCGTGTCGCCGATGAAGCGGCACAACTCAACATCGCGGCGCGGCCACTTGGCCAGGAAGCGCTCGTAATTCCGCCCCTCCGTCCGCTGGTTGGCCAGCGGATCCCGGGCGTGCGGCAGGTGCAGCGCGTACACCTGGGGGGACAAGGTGATCGGCAGTCCGCTCGCGCACACCCGGAAGCCCCATTCCAGGTCATCCACACCCCAGCCGCGGAAGGTCTCGTCGAAGTAGAGGTTCCGGGCGACGACGGCTGTCCTCGGCACGGCGATCAGCCCGGTCCAGGCAAAGGCCCATGGGATGTTGTGGGGGACCTGGAAACGCGGGTCGGCCGGCCAGCCCGGTGCCGAGGCGAGCTCCTCCAGCGCCGCGAGATGGTCGCTGTAGGGGCGCAGTTCGACGGTCTCGACCGGGCCGTCCTCGTTGTTCGCGTAGCCGACCACCTGCCCGACCACACAGGTCTGCTGACCGAAGGCGAAATGCCGGTCGTACAGATCGCGCAGCGCCGTCGGCGGGAGCAGGGTGTCGGCGTCCATCTGGACGATGACCTCGCCTGTCGCGCTGCGCATGGCGAGGTTGCGCGCCAGAGGGATATGAAAATCACGCGACGAGTTCACCGTGACGATGTCCAGGCGGCCCTCGAGCTGAGCGCACAATTCGGTGAGACCGGTGCTGTATTCCATTGCGCCGATGACGACTTCAAACTCAGACGGGCCCATCGCCTGATGGGCCAGAGCTTCGAGCGCGATACGGAGATTGTCCAGTCGCGCCTTATAGGGTATGCATACACTGAGTTTCATCAATTCCCTCTCGCCTGGGCGCAGTTGTATGCGAAGTGGTGAGTAGAAACAGTCTGTTCAAAGCCGATGAGTGAATCCGGAGTAAATGATGAGTGCCCCGAGCGTGGATCTCAGCCGCTATCGAACGGTGGTCGTGTCGCCGCATTTCGATGATGCTGCCCTTTCGCTGAGCGCGGTTCTGATGACCGCCCCTGGACCAGTCGCCGTGGTGACGGTTCACGGCGGGCGGCCGCCGGCTGGCGTGAAGGTGTCGTCGTGGGACTACGACTGTGGATTCTCGGCACCCGAGGACGCCTACGAGACGCGGGTGCGGGAGGACGCCCTCGCCTGTGAGTGCCTGGGTGCCGACCAGATCCTTCTGGTGAACCCGGACAGCCCCTACCGCCAGCCGGACGAGCCGCTCGTAGGACTGGACGAGCTTGTCCGCCGGGCGGCCGCGACTGCCGACCTCTACTTGCCCGCGGGGATCAACCAGCCGGACCACGGCCGAGTCCGTGACCAGTCGATAGCCGCGCTCGGGACGGACAGCGGCGTCCGCCCGTTCTTCTACGCCGACCTGCCGTACGCCGCGGCTCTGTCCAGTTACGCCGACGAGGGAAGCACGTTCCTGACGTCGCCGGAGGCATGGCCGTCCGAGGTGCGTGTGCTCGGCGGGCGCTACGAGCACGGGCTCGATCTCCCGCGCGGCGTCCCGGTCACCGGGAAGCTGTGGGAGGCCAAGCGGCGCGCCGTACTGTGTCACGCCTCGCAACTGTCGCTGGTGGCGTGCATGGACGAGGTCGCCGTGCCGCAGCCGCTGCTCGGGGTCGACGGCCTCCTCGCCCTGGAGGTCGTCTGGCGTCCTTCGGCGGGCTGACCTCCCAGCGGCATCAGACTTCGGCGGCCGGATCGAGGGGTGAGGAAGGGCGAACCCTTCCTCACCGTTGAGTTCGACGGGAGCCTCGCCCTGAACCGTCACCCGGAAGCCACTTCGGTGCTGTGTGTCGTAGTAGAGGACGGTGTAGCGCACGGTCGCCTGGCTGTCCCAGATGGCCAGGTCGCCAGCATGGGCTGCCGTGTTGGCCCAGATCGTGTCGCCCCCGACCGGCGGGCAGACGATGTTATGCAGGAACGCGAAAGCCGGCGGCGCCTCGATGAAGGTGAGATCCGTGAGCCAGTAGTTCGCCTGGGTGCCGTCGCCCCGGGAGTCCATCAGCCGCACGTGCGGGTGAACCGCTGACGCCTGATAAATGGGATGCCCCGGAGTGAGCGGACCGAATTGACCGGCGAAGGCGCTGAGGCTCTCGTAGTCGAGATGCTGACCTCGAATGAAGATCACCTTGTGGGCCAGCAGCGCCGAGCGTACGGCCACCACAGCGGCTTCCGAAAGCGGCGCGGCAGCATCCACGCCCTCCACCTCAGCGCTGCTGAATCCTGCCAGCCTTCGAACCACGATCGGCCCGACACAGCTCTCTGTGTCGGTGAATTCACTGTCCAGTAGTGACACGGCCGTCGAACTCCATCGGTTATTCGGTCAGGTGAGGAACCTGTTGCTCCGAGAATGCGTGTCGATGCGCAGGAGAAGGGGAAAGGCTTCCGCGATGGTCGAAACGGTGACGTCCGGCGTAGGACCTCCGGCCGGCGCGACGCGGTCTCCGGAAACCCACAGGGTTCGCATGCCGACGGCGGCGCCTCCGGCGATGTCGGCACTCAGTGAGTCGCCGACCATCCATGCCCCTTCCAACTCGGCGTCGGCGCGGTCAGCGACGATCTGGAACACGGTGGGGTCCGGCTTGCGGGCGGTCTCCGCGTCGGTGAAGCAGTACGCGTCGAAGAGGCCGTCTAGTCCGGTGCTCATCTTGATGCGCTGCTCGGCCTCCGCGCCGTTCGTCAGCAGTGCGGTGCGCCATCCCGCGTTGCGCAGTGCGCGCAAACCGTCGATGGCTCCCTCGTAGGGCTGGCAGAGTGACGGCAATCGCTCGGCGAAGGCGCGGGTGAGTTCGTCGGGTGACTCCGGAAAGCCGAAGCGGTCCGCTATCGCCTGCCAGGACTCCTCGGGCGTGCCGGGTTTCTCCTGCTCGGCACGGAGGAACGCCAGGCCTTCCGGTCCGAGGGCGCGTTCCTCGGCCAGTGCGACGAAGGCGGCGTCGATGGCGCTGACATAATCCACCAGCGTGTCATCGAGATCGAATACCGCGAAGGGTGTCATGAGCGGCCTTCCTCAAACTGCCTTGACGAGCTCGGCTTTGATGATCTGTCCGCTGCGGTCCGCGCGGATCCCTCGGATGGTCGGATCGAAGACGGTGAGGGCGCACGGCAGTGCCAGCAGGAGCGCGCTTCCCACCAGGACGTTGGACTGACCGATCGTCTCCGAAAGAGGGCCGGCGAGCGTGTAGCCAAGTGGCAGGGTCGCGAAGGAGATGAGCCAGTCGTAGGAGGAGAGCCGTGACAGGATTGCCTCCGGGATGAGCTGCTGGACCACCGAGTTCCACGCGCCGTTGAGGATCGAGATGGCGAAGGCGGCGACTCCGGAGCCGATCATGATGGCCCAGACCGGTGACGGTTGAACGAGTAGCAGCAGGCTCGGCGCGTAGAGGAACACGGCCAGGTTGCCGTAGACCAGCGGGCGGCGCAGCCACAGTCGCATGACGACCACTCCACCGATCAGACTGCCGATCGCACCTGCAGTGCTTACCAGGCCCCAACCTGTTGCACCTCCGTGGCCACTGACGATGACGGGGCCGAGAACCGAGAACACGCCGATCGAGAAATTGCACCCGGAGTGGGCCAACAGGCATACCCAGTACCACCGTCGGCCGGTCATCTCCCGCCATCCCTCCTTCAGGTCGCGAAGGAAGTGCATCGTCTCGGCAGCGCGCTGGGTGGAGACGCGCAGTCCGAGGAGCAGGAGCGCCGAAGCGAAGAAGGTGGCGGCGTCGACCCCGAGCGCGATGCCGGGACTTCCCGCAGCCACGAGGATGCCAGCGAACGCCGGGCCTCCGATCTGGGCCGCGGACTGGGTGACGGACAGCAACCCGTTCGCGGCCTGGGCATGTGCTGGGTCGATGACCTGCGGCAGGATGCCAGTGAACGCTGGCATGTTGAGGGCCATTCCAGCACCGAAGAGGATCTGTAGGACGACGAGCAGCCAGAGTGAGTAGTTCCCGGTTAGCAGGACGACGCACATCGCTGTCATGACGACGCCCTGGAGCACGTCGCTCGTGATGAGCAGGAGGCGCCGGGGCAGGCGGTCGGCGATGACTCCGGCCGTCAGAAGGAGGATCAGTTTGGTCGCGGTGCCCGCGCCGAGGACGATGCCGACGTCGATCGCGCTGCCTTCGGCGGCGAGCACGGCGAAGGGTATGGCGATCGGAGCGAGTGAGTCACCGAAGAACGAGATACTTCGGGCGAGCAGCAAGATCCGGAACTGTGGCTGACGGAAGAGCTCTCCCCGCCCGATCTGGACTCGTGGCTCAGCATGATCTTGCTCGGTCATGGGGGCATTCAACCATAGGGGTGAGTGAACGGTCCTGCCCAATTTGACTGTCTGAAAAGGGCAGTTGAAGCGGAATGGGGGCCATTTGAGGTTGGTCCCGGAAAGCGCAGGTACGCACGCACGTCCGTGTCTGCCGCCGCTCGCACGATATGGCGCGGGCGACAGCGGTCCGGAACTCCCTTAGAAGGAACTGGGTAGACAAGCACGTGGAAGCTCGTGGCAGGATGACTCGCAGTCAAGGCTCACCCGTTCACCAGGAGCCTGTCCCGTCCCCAAGCCCAACAACCCGACACTGCAAGCAAGTTAAGAAAATCCCAGGCTATATTCCGCCGGACTATTTCCAAGCATTGAGGGGCCATCCAATGGACATAAAGACCCCCAAACAGAGCCCTGCGCCCTACCGTAAAGTAGCGGCACAGGTCAGGCCCTCAACGAACATTCACGCCTATCCAGTCAGCTATCTGCCGATCGACCCCACCACCTTCTTCGAGGAGTCACCGGCAGCGCTCTACGCCCACATACCATTCTGCACCAAGAAATGCCACTTCTGTAACTTCGCAGTGACCACGACCCACAATGACGACGTTCGCGAGCGTTATGTCCGCGCTCTCGTCCAGGAGATAAAGTCGGCGCCCGATAAATTGCCCATGCCGCGGTCGACGTTCCAGTCGATTAACATTGGCGGCGGCACCCCTGCATTGCTTGAATCCGAACAGCTGGCGAGAATCCTCGACGCCTTTCGTGAGACGTACCCAGTCGCTGCCGACGCGGAAATTGGGGTCGAGTTCGATCCCGCGACTGTAAACCCGGCCAAGGCGAGAGAGTTGGTCGATGTAGGTTTCTCCAGATTCAGCGTAGGCGTCCAGAGTTTTGAGGACGAGGTTCTAGCTCGCGCGAATCGTGACCATGACGCAACCCGCGCGTTGGAGGCTCTTGCTACTCTCACTTCGGGTGAAATTAACGACAAAGTCTTCGTCAATTTGGACCTGATTTTTCCCCTTCCTGGACTATCGGGGAATTCTTTCCTGGAGGGCGTGGATTTGGCTGCAGGTTTGGATGTCGACGCTGTCACGCTGTACGGGCTAGAAATCTGGCCCAAGACCGTCTTCCACCACTGGCGATCACGGGGTGAACTACCACTTCCTGAACGGCTGGACGAGCTGAAATTCCACCTGCAGGCCCTCGATGTTTTGCGAAGCCACGGCTATCGCCCCGGGGCGGCCAGCGCGTGGCTGTCCCCTCGAACGACTGCCCCCTACAGCTCGTACTTGGACACCGTCTGGTCGGGTAGTCCGGTCTTGGGTTTTGGAGTCAGCTCTCGGTCGACCGTGGGACATCGCTCATGGAACAACGTGTCATCGATCGCCAGATACCTGGACGTCATCCACGGAGGAGGGGCACCCGTCGACAGCGGATGCAAGAGAACGCCTGGACAGTCGATGAGACAGCATGTCATCCGAGGATTCAAACGCGGATACGTCGATCCGGCGGCGTTTGAGTTGGAATTTGGCGAGCGGCTGGATTCCGTATTTCCGACGCAGTTGGAAGCAGTGGCGAACGCTGGCCTGATAAGTGAGTCCGATGGAATCCTCGAGTTGACCGATCACGGCCGCGTCCTAATTCCGAACATTGTCCACATTTTCGTCGAAGCTGACGAGCGGGAAGCAGCGCCATCCTCACTGGTCGGTGTTGCATTCGACATTCAAAGCGAGGGTCAATGAATTGGTTTTACGGACCGCTGGTGGCGGAGGCGTACGACGCGAAGGCGCCGCTCGGCCATACCTACGGAGACGT
The DNA here is from genome assembly GCF_040643775.1 of Streptomyces sp. NPDC047081. NCBI lineage: Bacteria > Bacillati > Actinomycetota > Actinomycetes > Kitasatosporales > Streptomycetaceae > Streptomyces > Streptomyces sp. NPDC047081. Next base: position 138,143 of record NZ_JBEYUY010000024.1, read on the forward strand.
CGAGTACTATACGAAGCATCTCCAAGGAGTATCGGGCAGAATTCTCGAGGTCGGCTCAGGCACTGGCCGCATTCTCATCCGCCTGCTTCAGGCGGGCCTTGATGTGGAAGGCCTCGAGCACTCTCCTGACATGATCCGGATCTGTCGCCGCTACTGCGAGTCATTCGGCCTGAACCCGACGCTACACATGGGTGATATGGCATCATTTGCCAGTATACAGGCCTACGATGCTGTCATCATTCCCGCTGGGACTATCACGAACCTCAGCCGCGAGGATGCCCGTCGGGCGCTCGAGTGCTACGCGAAGTCCTTGGTTTCCGGCGGCCTACTGATTCTCGACCTGGAGATCCCCGGTCTACTGACAGGGCCTCAGCCGCTTAAACTATGGCGGAAAGGAGACGACGCATTGACCGTGGAGATCATCCACTCCACCTTCGACCCCTCGCTCAATCAGATGCACGAGTACGTGAAGTACGAGAAGTGGACAGCGGGTCGCTTCGTAGGTTCGGAACTGCATACCTTCCGGACACAGCACTGGGTTCCGGAAGAGTTCGCCGCTGTCTTGGAGGATGTCGGATTCGTCGATGTGAAAGTGACAGCAAACTACGACGAAAACGCACGACCGGGGCTGCGTGACCGAGACTGGAGCTTCCACGCTCGCAAGCCGTGACCTGCTGTCGGGCTGCTGCACTCAGACCAACCCAGAGCGCGGTGCCCTGCATGGTCACCAACAATGAGCGCTTTCTGCGTTGCCGCTCCAAGGTGAGGATGGCGGCGGCAATTGACGTCATTCGATTCGGGCTGCATCGGGATCTGCGGAAGATGTGCCATGACTTCAGGCGTGCGACGCCGCGCTCGACCGGTGCCCGGGCTGCGGACAGCCCGCGGTTGATGGTCTGTTGGGTGGGTGTGCGGCCACGGCCCAGCGGGTGTCTGAAGGCCGTCGTCACCCATGGGTCCGGCGCCCATATAGGCTCGGTCGGCGAGGATCGGGATGCCTTGGCGCTCACAGGTGCGGATGATCCGGTGAGTGCGGGCCGCGGTCAGGTCGTGCGCGGCCGGGCAGAGCGAGCGAGATCCACACCAGCCGCCCGTCCGGGTCGGTGACCACCTGTACGTTCACCCCGTGCCGACGGTGCTTGTAGGAGAAGTCGGCGCGGCTGTCGCCGACCCGTTCGCATTCAGCCAGGGTGCCATCGAGTAGGGCGTAGTCCGGGACGGCCTCGCGCAGGGCGCGCAGCAGGCTGGGTGCGCGGTCGGCGAGCAGGTCGACGATGGCTGCTGTGTAGGCGTGAGCGGTGCCGACGGAGATGTTGAAGCTGGCCGCGAGCTGGGCGAGGGTGTCGTGCCGGCGCCGGTACTCCAGGCCGACCAGGGCACGCTGGTGCGGCGGGAGCTTGCAGCGGCGGTCACCCTCACGGGTGACGATGAGCATGGTGACCCACTCGACCAGGGCATGGGGCAGGTCGAGTGCGCAGAATACGGAACCAGCGCGGCTCCTGTGCCTGTGGGTTGAGACTTCGAACACCTCCCCCAACGGCACGGGGGCTTTGTGTGTTGCGGCCCTCAACTCGACCTCACCGGCGTCACCCGATCCCTACGTTTTCCTCTGGGAGGCGGTGAGCCCTTCGTACGGTTCACCCACCCAGGAGTGCCGGGTGTGGCTGTCACCTGATAGCCGATGACGTGGCTCCCACTGATTGGCCGCCCGGCACTCCACGACGACTCGGCTGCCAATTAGGAAATGCGAATGATCGCTGAGTAGGGACCCGACAGCGAGGTCGTCCGTGGGAAGGATCAGTACTACACCGCACGGAGGCACCACATGATCGCCATCTGGGCCGGCATCGACGCAGGGAAGACCCACCACCACTGCGTCGCGATCGATGAGAGCGGCCATCGGCTGCTGTCACGTCGCGTCGCCAACGACGAGCCCGAACTGCTCGAACTCCTCGCCGACGTCCTGGCTCTGGGCGATGAGGTGGCCTGGGGCATCGACCAGGCCGACGGTGGAGCCGCCCTGACCATCGCGCTCCTCCTCAATCACGACCAGCCGGTGCACTACCTCTCCGGCCGGACCATCCATCGCGCCTCCGAGAGCTACCGCGGCGAAGGCAAGACCGATGCCAAGGACGCCGCCGTCATCGCCGACCAGGTCCGCGTCCGACGCGACCTGCATCCCGTACGCACCAGTGACGACACGATCACCGACCTCAAGCTCCTCACTGGCCGCCGCATGGACCTGGTCGCCGACCGCACCCGTACCGTCAACCGCCTCCGAGCTCACCTCACAGGCATCTTCCCCGGCCTGGAACGGGCGTTGGATCTAACCAACACCGGCCCGCTCACGTTACTGACGGGCTATCAGACCCCGGCCGCCCTTCGCCGGCTCGGCGTGAAACGCCTGGTCACCTGGCTCCGCAACCGCAAGGTCCTCCGTGCCAACCAGCTCGCCGAGACTGCCCTGCTGGCTGCCGAACGCCAGCACACCAGCCTGCCCGGCGAGAAGCTGACCGCCGAACTGGTACGCACGCTGGCGACGGAGGTGATCAGCCTTACCCAGCAGATCGCCGAGCTCGACAAGGCCATCGAAGCCCGGTTTCGAGAGCACCACACCTTCGACGTGGTCACCAGCATGCCCGGCCTGGGTGTCATCCTCGGCGCCGAGTTCCTGGCCGCCACCGGCGGCGACATGGCCGTCTTCGGCACCGCCGACCGCCTCGCCGGCTTCGGCGGCGTCGCCCCGGTTCCCCGCGACTCCGGGAAGATCAGCGGCAACCTGCGCCGACCTCGGCGCTACAACCGTAGACTCCAGCGTGTCTTCTACATCTCGGCGCTGTTCAGCATCCGGTACTGCGAGAACTCCCGCCGGTTCTACGACCGCAAACGTGCCGAGGGCAAGCGCCACATCCAGGCCGTCCTCGCCCTCGCCCGCCGCCGCGTCAACGTCCTCTGGGCCCTCCTACGCGACGGACGTTGCTACGAACCGACACCTCCACCGCCCCTTGTGGCTTGACAGACAGCATTAGGAATCAGTGGCCACTCTGAAACAGCTCGATGGCCCGAAACAGCCTTTAGCCCCAAGGCGCCGTTCAGGCCGACCGTCATTGAACCTCTTTCATCCTGAATACGTGCAGGTCATCAGGGTGTGAACGGCTTGGACGATGGTGCCGATGCGGCGTGTGGAGCATCTGGCGCGTCGGAGGAGTCGCCAGGTCTTCAGCTGTGCGAAGGCGCGTTCTCCGGGAGCTCGCAGTCGGGCGTGATCGCGGTTGAACTGCTGATAGTGCTCGGGTTGTTCGCGGTGGTGGTAGTAGGGGGTGCGAACGGTGGCGCCGGCGCCCTGATAGGCCCGGTCCGCAAGCACGAGGATCTGCCGGGTCAGGCACGCCTGGACGATGCCGTGGGCTCGCGCGGCGGTCAGATCGTGGGTGCGCCCTGGTGTCGCGCGGGAGAACCAGAGCGGGGTGCCGTCCGGCCGTGCGATGACCTGGACGTTCATGCCGTGCTGCTTGTGTTTCTGGGCGTAGTACGGCTCGTCGGCCTTGATGCGGTCGGTGGGGATGAGGGTGCCGTCGACGATGACGAAGTCGCCCTCGCCGAGTCCGGTCAGGGCTTCGTGCAGGCCGGGCGCCCAGGAGGCGAGTATCTCGATCGTCTCGTCGACGTAGCGCCAGGCGGTCGCCTCGGACACGCCGAATCCGGCGCCGACCTGCCGGTACGTCTCGTTCTTGCGTAGATGCGCCAGGGTGAGCAGGGCCTGCCTGAAGCAGCTCAACTTCCGCCAGGGGGAACGAAGTTCACGCCTTCGGGCGTAGATGAGCCAGGAGACATGCTCGACGAGCTCGTACGGGACATCGAGCATGGAAGGATACGGAACCAACAGGGCCCCTCGGTCGCCGGTGTGATGAGTGAGATCACCACGCCAACGACGAGGGGCCCTGCCCTGTCACGCCCCTGCCCACCAGCCTATTTACACCTGCGAGACAGGATGAAAGAGGTTCATTGAGCTTCTTCGAGCTGGCCTCCTATCAGGTGACGGCCTGCAAAGCACAACGAGCGAGGCCCCCGGGCTGATGATCGAGATGTCTGACGTCTCAACCACGCTGCTCGGGGGCCTCGTTGGTCATCTATCCTGCCGCACTCGACCTGCCCCATGCACTCGTGGAGTGGGTAAGCACGCTGGCCGTCACCCGTGAGGGCGACCGGCGCTGCAATCTCCGCCCGCACCAGCGTGCTCTGGGCGGCCTGGTGTACCTGCGCGAACACTCCACCCTGTGGCCTACCTTGTCGGCGTACGAGGTTCTCTGGCCCGGGTGACGTCGAAACAAACCGACGTCGCAAACTCGGTCAGAAGGTGACTCCCGGCATCACCTTGAAACGACTCCCGCACTGAGATACAAAGCCACTGCGAGGACTCCCGCCGATTCTACGGCCACAAACGTTCCGAGGGTAAACGTCACATCCTGGCCCGCCTCGCCTTGGCTCGCCGCCGCGTCAACGTTCTCTGGACACTCCTACCCAACGACGGGACCTACGAGGCCGTGCCTCCCGCCGCTCACGCGGCTTTACAAACAGCATTAGGAATCACTGCATCAGCTCTGCGCCCGCAGGGCTTCGGCGACGACCGAGACGTGCCCGCCCAGCGTTCGCGCGTGCAGGAGATCGCGGATGGGGATCCGGATGCCGAGGGCGAGGTTCAGCTTTCTGACCAACCGAGTGATCAACAGTGAATCTCCTCCGATATCGAAGAAGTCGGTCGAGTCGGTCAGGTTCTCGTGGCCGAAGAGCTCACGCCAGCTCGTATGGACGAGGGTGCCGGGGTCCGTGGTGGCGGGTACGGCCGGCTCGGCATCGGCCGAGGAGCTCACGAGGGAGTCCGCCCCTGGCGTCGTGACGAAGACGGTCGGCACCGTGACGGGGGCGGTGGCGGCCACCTCCGGGACGTGCCGGGGCCCTGCGAACGGATAGACGGGCAGGTGGACGGCGCGGGCCGGGGGAGTGAGGTCGGAGAGCGCGACGGGGTACCCGCCAGCCCACAGATCCGCGAGCCCGGCCAGCATGGCGTGCTTGGACGTGTCCGCCTTGGGTGAGCCGAGGGCGGCCGTCCGCAGGTCCGCCGCGTCCAGCAGGGGAGCCAGGGGGCGTCCCGGTCCGATGTCGATGGCGACCGCGCCCGGGAATCGTGCGGCCAACGCCGTGAGGGCATCCCCGAAGCGCACCTCCGACCGGGCCGCTTCGACCCACGTGCCGGGGTCCGGGATATCGCCGACCTCGTACACGTCGGGGCGACGGCCGGAGGCGAACACACACGTCGCTGGCATGTTCGTAAGTTCGGACACGGCGTCGTGCAGCGCGGGGAGCGCCGGATCGATGAGCCGGCTGTGGAAACCGCGGGTCGTACGGAGGAGGCGCTGGAAGGTCCCGGTGTCGATGCGCTGGGAGAGGAGCTGGAGCTCCTCCTCCGTCCCTGCGACGACACAGGCCTCGGGGCCGTTCACGGCCGCGATCTCCAACTCCGTACCCGCGATGAGGGCCCTGGTCTGACTTTCGGAGCAGGCGAGTGCCAGCATCCTGCCCGGCGGGCACGCCTGCATCGCCTTGCCGCGTTCGACCGCGAAGCCGACGGCCGCGCCGATGTCGAGCACGCCGGCCGTGGTGGCGGCGGCCACTTCTCCGAGGCTGTGCCCGAGGACGGCGGATGGCTTCACGCCGAGCTCTCGCAGCGCTGACACGGCCGAGACCTGGAGGCAGAGAATGGCGGGCTGGGCGAGTTCGGTGCGGCTGAGTTCGTCCGCCGGGAACTCGCTATTGTCCAAGGCCTGGCTCACGCGGTCCCGCAGGCCGAGCGGCAGGGTCTGGAGACACGATTCGAGCGCGGCGGAGAACCCCGGCAGCACCCGGTGGTAGGCGTTCGCCATGCCGGGCGACTGCGCCCCTTGGCCGGGGAAGGCAAAGATCACGGGCGGAGTCGTCGTCGCCTGCGAGCCATCTTCCTGCCGCCGGCGCAGCAGACTCGCCGCCTCCTGAACCGTGGATGCGACGACAGCCCGTCGGTGGCTCAGGTCGGCGCGGCCCGTCACCAGCGTCCGTGCCACATCGGCGAGCGCCGGCTTCTCCGCTTCGAGCCAGGTGGCAAGGGCCTCGGTCGTACGCGTCAGGGCGTCGGCACTGGCGGCGGACACGGGGAGGACGCGTGGTCCGTCCGCACTGTCGGACCGGGGCGTCGCGGTGACCGCGGGCGATCGGCGCGCGGCTTCCACGATGACGTGCGCGTTGGTGCCTCCGATGCCGAAGGCGCTGATCCCGGCCCGACGGGGTTTCGTACCGGTCCAGGGCATCGCCCGGTCCGGAACGAAGAGCGGCGAGTGCGGGTCGGCGATGAGGGGGTTGAGCTGGCTGAAGCTGGCGATGGGGGGCACCGTGCCGCTCTTGAGTACCGACAGGGTGGTGACGAGGGACGCCAGGCCGGCGCAGGCGTCCAGGTGCCCGATGTTCGACTTGACGGCGCCGACCGCGATCTGCCCGGGGGCGGCGCCCTCCGCCGTCAGTGCCGAGCTGGCCGCGCTCCATTCCAGGGGGTCGCCGACTGCGGTGCCGGTGCCGTGCATCTGGAGGTAGCCGAGGCTCGACGCGTCGATGTCCGCGGTGCGGATCGCCTCCCGGATCGCACGTTCCTGCCCTTCGGGTGAAGGCGCGTAGTAGCCGGCTTTGCCGGATCCGTCGTTGTTGATCGCCGTGCCGAGGATCACACCATGCGGCTCGACCTCGTCCTCGTTCACATCGCTCAGAAGACGCAGTACGACGCAGGCAGCTCCCGAGCCGCCGACGACACCGTCGGCTTCGCTGTCGAACGGTCGGCAACGGCCGGTTGCGGACTGGACGCCTCCGGGCAGGTGGATGTAACCGGCCTGCGGATAGTTCATGCCCGTGGCGACCACGAGGGCCTGCCGGCAGTCGCCGTTGATCAACGCCTGGACGGCGAGGTGGACCGCGACGAGCGAGGAGGAGCATGCCGTCTGAACGGCCATGGCCGGGCCGGTGAGACCGAGTTTGTAGGAGATCCGGCTGGCGAGGAAGTCCGGCTCGGTACCGTGGATCAGATCGTCCATGGCACCCGGATCGGGCTGCTGTCGGGCTAGGATCCATCGCAGGTACGTGCTTCCGGTGCTGGAGGCAAACACTCCTGTCCGGAGTGCGTCGCCATTCGGCCGCACGCCGGCGTCCTCCAGGGCCTGCCACGCCAGTTCGAGCGCGAGTCGGTGTTGCGGATCCATCCGCTCCGCCTCGCGCGGGCTTATGCGGAAGAAGTCGTTGTCGAACCTGTCCACTCCCCTCAACACGCCGTGCACCGGGACATAAGCGGGGTCGTCCACGTGGTGGGCCGGAACGCCACGCCGCAGCAGTTCATCACGAGGTATCGAGGCGAGGAATGTCTGGCCTTCGACAATCCCGTCCCACCACTGTCGGAAGTCGGTTGGGCCTGGCAAGCGGGCAACCATGCCAACCACAGCAACATCAAGGGAGGTGTCGCGCATCATGAGTGTTACTGTAACCAAAATTGTCACTCTATCAACGAGCCTTGTCTGATCGGGCAGTTACTGTCGAATCCGACATTGCTATACCACGAGGGGCGTATCAATGAGGCCGGTTGACGGGGCGCAAGTCCCAACTAATACGGCAGAATTGGTCATGGGGGGCGGACTCCATGAAATGGTGGCGCGCGTGGCGGCGAGTTCGCCGCACAGCGTCGCATTGCGTGCCCATGGCCGCGACTTGACTTATGCCGCACTCGACGAGGCCTCGACTCGGTGGGCCGCGGAGCTGGCGATGCGTGGCGTCGGACCCGGAACGCTGGTTCCGGTGTTGTTGCCGCGCAGTATGAGACTCATAACGGCTTTGCTGGCGGTCCTCAAGGCCGGTGCGGCATTTGCCTTGTTGGACCCCCAGTGGCCCCAGCCCCGTCTTCTGTCGGTGGTCCGCGACCTCGAAGCGACGATGGTCATCGACGATGACCCCGCGAACGAGTTGGGGTTGTCGGTGTGGACCCCGCCTGCCGGGGAGTTGACGGATTCCGGGAGCAGAGCGTCGTACGACGCACGGCCGCCGGTCGACTTCCGTCCCGTCGCGGTAGGTTCGGACGAGGCGTGTTGTGTCTTTTTCACGTCCGGTACGACAGGACGGGCCAAGGGCGTCGTCGTTCCGCACCGGTCAATTTCCAGGCTGTTCGTCGACGACACGTTCGCGTGCTTCGACCAGCGGACGGTCATGACACTGGCGGCGGCGACACCGTGGGACGCCTTTGCCCTGGAGCTCTGGGGCGCCCTGCTGCGGGGTGGGACCAGCGTCATCATCGAAGAGCCTTTCCTGACGCCGGACTTGCTGCGGCGGGGCGTCGCCGAGGACGGGGTGAACACGGTCTGGCTGACCAGCAGTGTCTTCAATATGATCGTTGACGAGGACCTCAGCTCCTTCTCCGGGTTGTCGCAGGTGATGGTGGGCGGCGAGCGGCTGTCGGTCGACCACGTGCGCAGGTTCCTTGAAGCACATCCGGTAATTGAACTCACCAATGGGTACGGACCTGTGGAGAGCACGATTTTCGCGAGTACCCACCGTGTCATGCCCATGGACCACCTCCGCCCGGGAGGGATTCCCCTCGGCCTGTGCGTGCCCGCGACACGCATCTACGTACTCGATGGGGATCGGGAATGCGGAGATGACGAAGAGGGGGAAATCTGCATCACGGGTGACGGGTTGGCGATCGGCTATCTCGGCGACCCAGAACTGACGGCGGAACGCTTTGCCACGTACGTCCTCGACGGTCGTCCTACCCGGGTGTATCGCACCGGCGACCTCGGAGTGTGGCGGTCGCCGGACGGATTGCTGGAGTTCCGTGGACGTGCCGACCGGCAGGTTAAGGTGCGGGGCAACCGCGTCGAACCGGCGGATGTTGAGCAGGCCGTCCTCAATATTTCTCCCGGCGTCGTCGACTGCCGTGTCGTGGCACGCCGGACGGCGCTCGATGACGCTTGCGAACTCGTGGCGTTCTGCGTGCCTCGTGAAAGGGGTGACCGGCTTCCCGGCCTGCGCAGGCTGATCGAAGAGCACCTGCCGTCGTACCAATGCCCCGCGCGTGTGCTGGTGATCGACGACTTTCCCCTGAACGACAGGGGAAAGGTCAGTGAGGCGCGCCTGCTCGAATGGCTCTCGGACGATCCTGAGCCGGATGCCTCCGGCATACCGGAGCGGCGGGACGTCGTCGCGAAGGCGGTGAAACCGTCGAGCGACGAGCTCAGGGACGTCGTCGCTGAAGCGTTCACCCAAGTGCTGGGCCGCACCGACGTCCCCGACGACGAATCTTTCTTCGGCATGGGCGGATCGTCGCTCGACGCGGGCCGGCTCTGCGCGAGGCTGGGGCAACGTACGCACCAGGTGATTCCGCTGTCGCAGTTCTACCGGGACTCGAGCGTGTCCGGCCTGACGGCCTGGCTGCGCGGCGCGATCGAAGAGGAGCGGCGCGAGCCGCAGCCGGTCGCCGACCTCGATTTGAGCCAGGTGCAGACTGCCTTCCTCCTGCGTGACATCGTCCAGCCGGAAGGACTCACGAACCACTGCCTGGTCGGTTGGACCCTGACCGGTCAGGTCGATCTCGAAGCGCTGGACCGGGCCGTGGTGGCCGTGCACGATCGCCATGAGCCGCTGCGGGCTGAGTACACGCTGGAGCCGCGACCGCACATGGCGACCACCGACATCGACGCGCCACCCCTGAACGTCCTTTGCCCCACGAACTCCTTCGAGGCCGCGGTCGAGGCCCTCAAGGCGGAACTAGCCCTGCCGTTCGCTCCCGAAGAAGGCATCGTCTGGCGCACGGCCATCGTGCCGGTGCTGGCCGGCGACGTGAGTGTCTTTGGGTGCAGCTTCCATCACGTGGCATTCGACGGCTGGTCTGAAGCCGTCCTCGCGGACGATCTCAGCCGGGCCTACAACGGCGAGGTGGAGGCCCCACCGCCCCCCGGACTGACCCAGCTCACCCAACTGCGCCGTATGAAGTCAGACAGCGCGGACGTCGAGGGACAACTACGGGCACAGGCATACACATTTCGCGGTGTTCCCGAGATCACCTGGTCTGAAGTCGCGCCGCCCACAACTGGGTTCGGAGTCGAGGCCCTCATCGAACAGCTGACCTCCAAGGAGTACGCGGCCGTGTCCCGAGTGGCCCGCGAGCGAGCCACCACCCCGTTCACCGTGCTGCTGACGGCGTGGGGATGGGCACTCGCCGAGGCGCTCGCCGTCACCGACACAGCGGTGGGGGTCCCGGTCGCGGACCGGGTCTCGGTAGGGGACGAGCGGGCAATAGGCTGCCAACTGGCCATCGTCCCCATCCGGTTGAACGGCCCATCCCTGCGTGATGGCCATGACGTTTCGTTCGGTGAGGCCATCGACTTCACGTCACGGCGGATCGAGTCCGCGCTCGCGTGCCAAGAGGCTCCGTCGGACCGGCTGGTCGAGTTGATCGGACCGGGCCCTCGCGGCCGTACACCGATCTTCCAGATGATGTTCGCGCTCCAGGACAACCGGGTGGCCGACCTGCGCCTGAACGGACTCGCGGTATCGCGCCTGCGCCTGCCGTACCTCGATGTGCCGATGGAACTGCACTGCGAGATCTGGCCGGCTGACGGCGGAAGCGTCCTTATCGAGGTGACCTACCACATCGCGGCAGTGCCGACCGCGGTCGCCCGTACGCTGCTGAGCGTCTTCCTCGACCACATACGAAAGATGGAAGGCTGAGTCGCCGTGACGCATTCCTCGTACGCGGCAGCCGACGCGCTGCTCGATCCTCTGACACACGCGGACGGAAGCGCGGACGATGTCTGGCGTGAGATGCGAGACCGTCACCCATGGGTACGTCACGAGCCCGACGGGTACCCGGCGTTCTGGTCGGTGACGCGGTATCAGGACGTCCGTTCCGTCTACGCCGACCCCGAACGATTCAGCTCCGCCGGGGGAGTCCTCCTGCGCGCGTACGTAAACGGCGAGGACCCGGGCGCAGGACTCACCCTCGCCCTGACGGACCCACCACGGCACAGTAGCCTACGTACCATTCTGGCCCCGCATTTCAACGAGCGCAATGCGCGCGCCCTGGCGGATCGCCTGCGTGCAGACGTGCGCGACGTGCTGTTCCGGGCCGCGGAGAGCGGGGAATTCGATTTCGTCCACGACGTCGCCGGGCGACTGTCGAGCCTGCTGATCGCCCGCCTGCTCGGTGTGCCGGACGCGGATCTCGACACGGCCGTGCGGTGGATCGAGGAGGCATTCGCCGCGGCCAAGCCGATGACGAGTCATGTGCCGTTGACCCGATACGTCATCGACCTGATGGAGCAGCGGGACAAAGGACCGTCCGACGACGCGATCAGCCTTCTCCTCGAAGGTGAGGTCGACGAAGAGCTCCTCACCGAGACGGAGGTGCTCCTCAACTGCGAGAACCTCCTGGGCGCCTCGGAGAACGCGGGCCTGTCGCTGGCCGCGGGGATGGCGGCGCTGGTGGCCCATCCCGAGCAGTGGCACGACCTCCGCGAGCACCCTGAGATTCAGGCGAGCGCCGTGGAAGAGATTCTGCGCTGGGGCAGCAGCGCGACGCACAGCATGAGAACCGCCACGAGCGACATGGAACGGGAAGGATGCCGGATCCGGAAGGGTGAGCGAGTTGTGCTCTGGGTGCGTTCGGCCAACCGCGACGAGCGGGAGTTCGAGGGGCCGGAGAAGTTTGATCTCCGCCGCAAACCCAACCGTCACCTCGCTCTCGGCTTTGGCCCGCACGTATGCATCGGCCAGATAATGGCGCGCCATCAGAGTCGCATTCTGCTTGAGGAGTTGGTTACCTCCGTGGCCGCCTTCGAGCAGACCGGACCCGTTACTCCGCTAGCATCGATCGCCGTCAACGGGCCGGCCCGGCTGCCCATGCGTCTTGCGCTGAGGTAATCGTCGGGTGAAGGAAATCCGGATGGTTAGCCGGCGGCCGACGACGGGAGCCGGAACCGCCCGAACTACGGCTATGTGAAGCCCAATTGCCTTGACAGGCAACGGCGTTCTTTTATTCTTGTTCGAATCTGCTTCATGCCGCGTGGTGAAGATTGCAGGAGTCAGGAATGAAAATCGCAGTTGTGGGCGGTGGGTCGACGTACACACCGGAACTCGTTGACGGATTCGCTCGCCTTTTCCCGCAAGCGGAACTATGCCTTGTCGACCCGATCGTCGATCGCCTCGAAGTCATCGGTGGACTGTCTAGCCGGATCTTCGGCGACTACGGGGCCTCGGGCCGGGTCACGTGGACCAGTGACCTCGACGCCGGCCTCAGCGATGCCTCCGTGGTCATCCTGCAGCTCCGCGTCGGCGGGCAGCAGGCCCGGATCAGCGACGAGACCCTCCCGATGGAGTGCGGATGCGTCGGCCAGGAGACCACCGGCTTCGGCGGGCTGGCCAAGGCGATGCGCACGGTCCCCGTGGTGCTGGACATCGCCGAGCGCGCGGCGCGACTGGCGGCGCCGGGCGCCTGGATCGTCAACTTCACCAACCCGGTCGGCATCGTCACCCGCGCCTTGCTGGACGCCGGACACCGCGCGGTGGGTCTGTGCAACGTAGCCATCGGGCTTGAGCGTTGGATCGCCCAGTTGCTGGATGTCGAGCCGTCGTCGGTCCTGCTCGAACACGTCGGACTCAACCATCTGACGTGGGAGACGGCCGTCTACGTCGACGGCGTCGACCGCCTGCCCGAGTTGCTGGAGTCCCGGCCCGACGAGCTGACCGCCAAGGTCGGGCTGCCTCCTAGGATCCTGCGATCCACGCGATCTTTGCCGTCCTACTATCTCCGCTACTACTATTGTCACGATGAGGTGGTCCGGGAGGAGACGGGTCGGCCCACTCGCGGTGAGCAGGTCGCAGCCATCGAATCCGAACTGCTGCGCATGTACGCCGATCCCCAGCTCACCAAGAAGCCCAAGCTTCTGGAAGAGCGGGGTGGCACCTACTATTCAGAGGCCGCAGTGGGGTTGCTCTCCTCGCTGCTGAATCCGAGCACGGCGGGTCCGCACGCCGTCAACGTGTGCAACAACGGCACGCTGCCGTTCCTGCCTGACAACGCCGTGATCGAGGTGACATGCGATGTGAACACGGAAGGCGCTCACCCCCGGCCGATCGCCGGAGTCGAGCCTGGACTGTCCGGTCTCATCGCCGCGGTCAGCGCGTACGAGGATCTGGCCCTTGACGCGGCCATACGCGGAGGCGGTGAGCGTGTGTACGCTGCCCTGCTGTCGCACCCGCTGATCGGTCAGCATCAAGCGGCGGAAGTCCTCACGGACAAGCTGATCGCGGCCAATGCCGAGCATCTGGCATGGGCTCGTTGAAACCGGTCCGCGCACTCGGCAGTCACCATGGGGTGCGCCGCTCTCATCGATATCGGACGGAATGGCCAGGCGCAGGCCGGTACCACTGACCCAAGATCGGACACACAAAGCATGACCATGCACGATGGCGAGATCATCATGGAAGACGAAGCTGTCCAAGAGCTCATTGCCACCCAGTTTCCCGAATGGAATGGATTGCGGATCCGGCGTCTGACGTCGAGCGGTACAGTGAATGCCATCTTCCGCATCGGCGACGACTTGGCGGCGCGTTTCCCGCTGCGGTTGGTGGATCCCGAGGTGTGCCTGGAGACGCTCCAGCGCGAGGCCCGAGCCTCGCAGCGATTCGCGGACCACTGTCCGGTCGCGGCTCCTCGTCCCGTCGCTCTCGGTAAGCCGGGGAGTGGCTACCCGCTGCCGTGGTCGGTGCAGACGTGGGTGCCAGGAGATGTCGCCACCGCCGGCTTCGGCGGGTCCGCCGAATTCGCCCGCGACCTCGCGGGTCTCATCAAGGGGCTGCGGACCGCCGACACCGAAGGCCGCACGTTCCACGGCGAGAAGCGGGGGGGCGAACTGTCCCGTCACGATGAATGGGTCGAGCTCTGCTTCGAGAAGAGCGAGGGCCTGCTGGACGTGCCCCTTCTCCGCAGGCTCTGGAGCCACTTCCGTGAACTTTCCAGAACGTCGGGTGACGTGATGTCGCACGGGGATCTGACTCCCAACAACGTTCTGGTCGACAGAGGTCGGCTGGCTGGCGTTCTCGACAGCGGTGACTTCGCACCGGCCGATCCGGCCTTGGACGTCATCTCCGCCTGGCACCTGCTCGACGACACGTCCCGCGCGGTGTTCCGCGAGGAGCTGGGCTGTGACGACCTGGAATGGGAGCGCAGCAAGGCGTGGGCGTTCGAACAGTGCATGGGCGCGATCTGGTACTACATCGACACCAATCCGGCGATGTACAACATGGGTCGAACAACTCTCGACCGGATCGTCGCGAACACCAAGGTCTGAGTTTCGAGCACCGCGACCACGAGGGGCTCGGCAGCAATGTGTATTTGTGACGCTGGAGGATGAACGTTTTGACCCGTACTGCACTGACGCCCAGGGAACGCGAGCAGCTTGAAACCGAAGGATATGTGGTCCTCCTCGACGTGTTCACTCCGCAGGAATGCGACGACTTGGGCGACGAGATGGACACCGCGTGGGAGGCCTATCGTCTTGACGAGATCAGTGACTCCGAGAAGGGCGTCCGCTTTGTCGACAACGCCCTGCGCTACTCGGCCAAGGTGCAGGATGGCCTTCTGCGCCCGCTGATTCTTGACGCCGCGCGCCTGATGGTCGGACCGCGGCTCCTGCTCAATCTGATCAACGGCCGCTCTCCCGCGGCGGGTGCGGCGGGGCAGCCGTTGCACGTCCTCGACCGTCGGCGCGGGCGGCCCTTCGACAAGTGCAACGCAATCTGGTGTCTGGATGACTTCACCGCGGAGAACGGCGCGACGCGTGTCATCCCGGGCTCCCACCTGGACGACACCGCCGCACTTGCCCGGATGGGAGACCCGATGGACTCGCATCCGGACGAGGTCATAGTCGAGGCGCCACGTGGTGCCGTTATCATGCACAACTCGCACCTCATCCACAGTGGTCGGCCGAACAGCAGTGGATCCGACCGCCGGAGCATCCACGTGGCCTACACCCACCCGGACATCCCGACGCACTACGACTGGACGACACTGCCCTCGTCCCTCGCCGCGGACCTGTCGGAGCCGACGTTCGACCTGTTGGGACTGCGTGAGGCCGCCCTCGACGTGGCACACTTGGAAGCTCGGGCGTGAGATTGCGGAGGACGTAGTACCCGGGCGGCGCGGCGTGACCGGAACGTCACCGTCCGCCGTGCCCCCGGTCCCCGGGGCGGGAACACAGGCTGGCCGGGGCAGAGAGGTGAGGTCGTGTTCCCCAGGTGTCGTCATGGGGCTCAAATTATAAGGAAACTTCCCTGATAGATATCTCCCGTCCATCTGGCGGCCTAGGAGGAACCTCCGTGACTCCAATGGTTCCCGCCCCCGCCTCGCCGAGCACCGCTCGGGCGATCAATGACCGGCTGGCGCTTCGGCTCCTGCAGGACCAGGGCCCCCTGACAGCCGCCCAGCTCAAGACGCTGACCGGCCTCTCGCGTCCCTCGGTCGCAGACCTGGTCGAGCGGCTCGCGGCGGCCGGGATAATCGAGGTGGTGGGCGAGTCCGGCGTACAGCAGAGGGGACCCAACGCCCGTCTGTACGGCATCGGCGCCCGCCGCGCCTTCCTCGCCGCCATCGACGTACGCACCGACAGCGCGACCGCGGTCGTCACCGACCTGCTCGGCCGGCCCCTCACCCGGACTTCGCTTCCGGTGGACGCGCCCGAGACGGCCGTCGCCGAACTGCGCCAGGCGGCCTGCGAGGTGGGCGCGGCCGAGCTGCACACCGTGACAGTCGGCGCCCCCGGCCTGGCCTCCCCTGTGACCGGCGAACTGCGCGACACCAGCGGCCTGCCGGCTTGGCACCGGGAACTGGTGGCCACGCTCCAGCGGGATCTGTCCGCTCGGATCCTGGTCGAGAACGAGACCAACCTGGCCGCCGTCGCCGAGCAGCGCCGGGGCGTCGCCCGGAACCTCGACTCCTTCGTGCTGCTCTGGCTGGGCACGGGCGTCAGCGCCGCAGTGGTCCTAGATGGCCGACTGCGCAAGGGTGCGTCCGGTGGTGCGGGCGAGATCGGCTTCCTGCCCGTACCCGGCACTTCTGGTCTGCCCTCCGCCACCGACTGCGGTGGCGGCTTCCAGGCCCTCGCCGGGCGCGAGGCGGTGGCGTCGCTGGTGGCGGAGCACGGGTTCGTGGGGCCGGTGGAGGAGGCGGTGGCGGGCGCCGTCGGCGAAACCTTCCTGGAGGTCCTGGCCGAACGGCTTGCCCTGGGCGCAGCAGCCGTGGTGGCGGTGCTCGACCCGGGCTGTGTCGTCCTGGGCGGCGAGTTCGGTCTCGCGGGCGGCCCGGCCCTAGCCGCTCGCGTCGCCGCTTGCCTGTCGACCCTTACCCCGGTGCTCACGGAGGTCAGGGCCACCACCCTCGGCGGCGACGCGGTCCTGGAGGGCGCCCGTCTGTCGGGCCGCGACGCGGCCCGGGAGGCGCTGCTCGGTGAGGGGTAAAGCCCAGGCGAATTGTCCCCGACCGGGTGGGTGAAGTAATTGTTTGCGTTTGGCGCTGATCAGGAACTGCTCCAGCGCGGACACGAAGTCACCCGAGGACAAGTCGTGCAGGTAGAGCAGCGGCAGCCCTTCGCTGATCTTCGGCGACTTGCGGCACCACGGCGGCAGAACCGCGGAGGAGAACCGCTTGCGCTCGCCCGTGGCCTCCTCCACGCGCTTGTCGTTCACCCACGGTGCCTTCACCTCGACCATGCCAGCCGCGGTGGTGACCTTCCTGGGCTGGTGATAACCGTTGCGGACCACCAGGCGGCGCCCCTTGTCGTCGCGTTCATCAGCCAACTCGGCTGTGTAGGCGTTGACTTTGGCCTCCAGCGCGGCGGCCAGCATCTGCCGTGTGCCTTCTCGGACGATCTCATCCAGCAGCGAGCTGCTGCTTGGCGTGGTGCCGTCCTCGTTGACTACCGTAAGCACGGGCGTGCCTTCCCGACCGATGCTGCAACGTCGGCCTTGCTCGATGACCGCGACCGTCCTCATCACCATTCAGGGGGAGGCCCCCGTCCGCCGCGTACTCCACAGACGGCTCCGCCACACCGAGCGGTAGACAAGGCGATGTCGAACAGCGGCTCCCTCGTCCGCCCGGCAGCCCAAGGCTCCTTTCTCCCTGGATGGTTCAGACTTCTTCCATGACCAGACGAAGCGAAGCATCCCTCACCGTCATCGAGACGCTCGGCATTGACGACTTCACCCTCACCTACTCCAGTGAGCACAAGATCGGATGCACTGGCAGCCCTGTACAGACATGGGAAGTCGGCATGCACTTGTCCAAGGACGCATCAGGCGTGCGCATCGGCCATATCCGTCTACTCCTAGTTGACCACTATGCGTGTGACAACGCGGCCGTCATGCTTAGCGAACTTAGCCGAGACCTCTCCACCATTGGTCAGGCCCTCTACGATCCCGTCACAGGAGACTTCCGAGACGACCTATGGGAGAGCCTCTTCGTCGCAGGCAAGGCCTGGATCATAGATCGCGCGGAAATCGATCATCGTCTGCGTGGTCACGGCCTCGGTACCCTACTGGCCGGCATAGCCTTGGAGTATCTCTGCCGCGAATCGGGCGTGATCGCCCTCCTGCCCAATGCGCTCCAACTTGAAGACTTTGAAGACAGTGACGGGATGCCCCACGAGACCCGCTGCCCAGGACTTAGCCAGGCATGGGCTCGGCTCGGCTTCGCGCTCTATCGCGATGGCGTATGGGTCCTCGACCCAGCGTTAGCTGTCCTGCGAACTTCCGTGCAGACTGAATCTGAGCGGCTTAGGCACCTCCGCTGGCAGGTCACATTCCGCCCGAACGGCACCGGGCGGAACGTTGGCATCGCTGACATCCAGGCCTTGATCAGTGAGCATGGTTTTGACCAGGAAGGATGAGCAGCAAGATACGCAACCGTCGTGGTGATCTGTGATGGGCCGGGCATTCCGTAGACCATGTCCGGCTTGCGCGGGTCGGGACGCGAAGATCAAGGAGGTGGGTAGCGCGGGCGGGGTAATGGGGAGGCGGTGAGAGTCCGCCAGTTCTTCAGGTGGGTGAAACCGTGCTGGACCAGGGCGCGCAGTCCCTCGTCGCCTGCTGGCGCATCGACCAGCTCACCGGCGATGAGCCCGGCTACTCCTGGGATCGGCGCTCGTGCGGGGAGGACGCCAAAGACCCCCGCGTCTACGACTGGGCAGCCGCACAGCTTCCCGCCGTCCCGCTCTTCGACGGCGACGAGCCCAGGTACGGCGGTGGGTCATGGCCCGCCGGAGCGCACCTCGGCGCCCTCGGCCTTCACCTTCAACCTCAGACCAGCAACAACTAGTGGTGCTTCGTTAGCTTGACTCTGTCGGGGATCTTGGTGTCGGCGGAGTCAACTTCCCAGGGTTCGCCAGGACTTCAGGCGAGGGATCTCGTGCACAACACGGCCAACTCCTGGCAGCTCAGCGGCCCTCGATGGAGCCGGTCCCGGTCGGCGAGCGCCCCAAGAATGCGCTGGTAGTCCACCGACAGCACAGACCAGGCCAGCCCCTCACGCCACACCGGCACCTGCGACCTCGCCCTCGCCGCCTGCCGGGACGTCGAGCCCGCGACCGGGCCGGGGACGACCTCCTCGACAGTGATGCTGCCGCCGTCCGGAGCCAGGACGTGCCCACTCGCCAGCGGGCGATCGCCCACTCCTGCCATTCCTCCTCGGCCGCGGCCAGCTCGGCCTGGATGCGATCGGCTTCCTGATGCAACTCCTCGGCACGACGTCGAGCAGCGAGCTCATGCTGTTCCAGCAGTCCGACCACTGACGGCATCAGCGACCTCCCGGGGAGCGACGACACGACACGCCACCACTCCCACCGATTTGCCAACCCTATGCCTGACCAGCGAAAACATCGCCCTCAGATTCGGAACGACAACAGCTTCTGACAATGCCGCTCCGGGGCGCTGGATGCGTGACGGTAGGTAGATCGTCCCCGCCCCCGGCGTAAGCAGCAGGCTGAATGTCACATACATCTACTTTTCGGGCTAATTAATAGACAGGAACTTCAGAGAGGACAAGGCAAAGAAGACCTGCCGCGAAGACCACCGTCGCGACGCTTGGATAGCTACTGGCGGGTTTCCTGCCTCCTGGTGTCCGGGCTCGGGCTCCGGGACCACGAGGGACACCATCACCTGCCGCGTGGCCATCGCCTGGGCGATGGCGGAGCGCGACCCGCAGGCCTACGCGCCAAGAGCACCGATCAGGTGGTCATCGAGATCGGCGACGAAGTCTTCGGCGCGCCATGTGCGCAGCTCATGCCGTGCCCGGCGCAGCCGGATGGTCGCGACTCGCCCGCCTGTGCTCGATGCCCCGTCGATGCACTCGTGCAGTAGTTCGGCGGCGGCGCGCGGGTCGCCGAGCCGGATTCGGGCGAGCGCCTGATCGGTGGTGACGATGGCGCGCTGCACGCGTTCACGTGGCCTGGTGAGCGCTTGGGCAGAGCGGGCGAACGCGTCGTGCGCCGCTGCTGGATCGCCGACGTACAGCTCGCACAGCCCGTCGAAGCCGCGCAGGTGGGCAGGGGAGAAACTGCTCGACGACGGATCGCCGTCCCGGTCGCCGTCCATGTCGTACCACGCCAGCGACAGCGCGGCCTGCGCGTGGCGCCTGGCCCCGGCGCGCGCGGCGATCTCTGCCTGTAGTGCGTGTGCGCGGCCTCGGACAGTGATGCTCGCACCGGTTCGTGCGTCCCGTACAGCGGCGTCGACGAGGGCGCGTGCGGCGTCGATGCCGGGCGTCGAGTACAGGGTGACCAAGGCGTGGCTCATATGGACGACGGCGCGTTGCCACGGGTCGCCGATGCGGCCAGCGGTGTCGGTGGCCGCGGAGTACAGGGCACGGGCGGCCTCGTCGTCCCGGGTCTCGAAGGCGAGACGGCCGGCCAGGGTGTAAGCCTGCGCGGCTATCGAACGCAGCTCGCTCAGCAGGGGCGGAGCTACGGTATCCGTGAGCAGTCGGCGGCAGGATTCAACGACGGGGGCGAGCAACAGTTGTAGGCGCACGAACGGGATGCTGCCGACTTGCCGGTTCACGTCGCCGATGGCCGCGCGCATGCCGGCGAGCAGTTCTCCGTCGACGCGGGTCGGATCGGTGAGCGCCGCGTGCATGGCGTGCTGCGTCGTCGGCCCGAGCAGGGCGAGCAAGCCACCGCCGGCGTCGGTGGCCGTACGAACGAGCAGCGCGCGCAGTTCGTGGAGTCGACGCTCGCTCTCCCCCAGGTGGGCAAGGGCGTTGAGGAGTTCGGCGAAGTCCGAGCCAAGGCCGAGGCTGTGCTGACCGTCGGGATCGCGTGCATAGACGTGGGCAAGTAGGAGTTGATACCGCTCGCCGGGCAAGATCGGCGCGGTCGCGCTCTCCCACCGAGCCACGGACCGTTGCACGCTGGCGACGCTGGAGCCGAAGGGCTGTCCGAGCCGGGAGGCCGCGTCGATGATTGCCCGTGCGGTGTCTGCGAGGGACCAGCCGCGGGACAGCCTGAGCCGCTTCAGCGTGGTGGCGCCGACGCGCCGGTCGTGCGCGGTCATGCCCTCATAATGCCCGCTGTATGGGTTACACGGGCACGATCAGGCGAGGTTTCCCCTGCTGGGCACCGTAGTCGAGGGTTTGCCAGGTTCCGGACGTACCTTCGGGACCTGCGAGCGGAAAGCCCACGACCATGTCGGAGCGGTCGACCATCCAACAGTTGCGTGCGTGGTACGCCGGGGTCCCCAGCACTTCGGCCCCCAGCTCGACGATCTCGGCGATCCGGTCCCGGCAGCGCTGGATCGCCTGCCGTGCCTCGGCCGGCTGCTGCGCGACCGTGCCCGGGGCAACAACCGTGATCCTCGCCTTCGAGTTTCCCGCGAGCCACAGCAGGGACAGACTGTCGATCCCCTTCGCACCCCCGATGTGAAAGTGGGCCTGGTCGCCAGCGAAGGGGCCCAGAAACTTCGCGAACAGCTCGACGTACCAGGAGAGTTCACGGTGACCCGTTGACCGCGTGCCGGTAATCGTCACCGTCAGAGGCATGATCAACTCCATGTCATAGGTTGTCAGACGCCGGACCGCACGAGGCTGCGGTGAGATCGGAGCATGGACGCGACTACCGCACCGGCCATTCTCGCGGAGCACCTCAGGGCACGTGGACTCACTGTCATAGACGCAGATGATCGGACAGTGAGCGTGATGAACCCGCTCAATCCGATCCTGGCCGAAGCCGTCGGCGTCCGCGACGGACACTACGTCACCTGCTGGGGGTACGAGCTGGGCCAGGCAGGCGACGAAACCGGCACCGCGCAGCGACTTGCCTTCCTCCTTGCTCTCCCGGGTGACAGCCGTTCTCGTGACACCGCAAGGCGGAGGTAAGCGGCCGGTGGAGCAGACACGCGAGAGACACTTCACCCGCCGGCCGGCCTCCGTTGCGCATGCGCGGTCCTTCGTAGCCGAAGCCCTCATCGCATGGGAGCTCGGCGATCGACTGGACGACGTCCGCGTCTGCGTCTCCGAACTCGCCACGAACGCGATCGAGCATGGCACTTCCGGCGGCCAGGAGTTCCGGATTCGGGTCACACGTGGCCGGGAGAGGCTGCGCGTCGAAGTGCACGACCAGGGTGACGGAATCCCCACCGTGCGGGACGCCGCCGCCGACGACTGTCACGGGCGCGGCCTCTTCCTCGTCGCCGCCCTCGCCGACGACTGGGGCGCCTCCCGTGAAGGGGCTGACAAAGCGGTCTGGGCCGAGTTCAAACTCGAAACCCCCGCCGTACCGTTCGATGATCATCGGCTGACGCGTGTCCACGCTGAGGCGGTGCCTGTATCGGCTGGACTCTTTGCCTCCCTCGGCGTCTGGACGTGGATCGGCGCCGACGCCCACGGCGACCCGCTCGGGATCGTCCTGCTTGCGCACCCGTCGGCCCGGCGCCCCGGCGAGACCGCCGAGCGGATCGAGCAGCAGATGCGGGCCCTCGCCGACGCCTTCGGTCTCGTCGAGGCCGGAAAGCAGCTCACCGATATCGGGCCGAGGGCCACGATCCACCGCGGCGCCCGTATCCTGCTGCGTCCCGAAGACTCGCCGTTTGGTGTACAAGTACCAGCGCATCCCCGGCTCGCCCGGCTGCTGACCGAGCGTGGCGAGCTGGCCGTTGCCATCGGACTCGACCCGCTGGCCATCGGCGCGTCCCTGGGTGAAGTCGACCTGTATGTGGACCGCGGACTGGCTGCGAACCGACTCCTGCTCGGTTGCGCCCAGGCTGTAGCACCCCTGCACGCCATTCGGACAGTAGAACCCCGTCAATCACCTGGCGTGCGATGAAGAGCGGTTCCGCCGTGCGGCTTTTCGTCTCTCCGATCGTGCCGAGTGAGCTCTCTGTACCGTCTCTTCGCCTGCCTCCGAGTCGTGGTCCAAGCCGTGATCAACCGCCACCATACGGAGCCGTGTAGTGGGGTGCAGAGTCCTCGAAAGCGCTGTTCAGAGAGGGGTTCCGCTCTTCACGCACCCACGGTGTCGTGGTCGTGTCCCAGTCGCGATCACCGGGGAGGTCCGTGTCGTGGTGCCGACGTTGTTCACCGCTGTGCTGTTGCTGCCGTTCGTGCCGGCGGTTGGCTCGTTCGCGCTCGTCGAGGCGCGCGATTGCGTACGCCCCGGACGAGGCCGCCACCGCCGCGTCGTACGGGGGCGCCACGCAGCCCGGGGGGCCCAGTCATGAGCGCGTACAACCTCGGTGCAACCCCGAGTCTCGTGTGGCGCTGGACAAGCTGTACCCCCGATGCCCCTGCACGTGCTCGCGCTGCCTTGCGCTGCGCCCTGGACCAGCTCGGCTACGACGGCGAGGTGATCAGCGATGCGGTACTGGCTGTCTCCGAATTCGTCGCCAACGCCACCGAACACGCAGTGGGGCCGTACGAGATGCGGCTGCGGCGCACCGACGCGTCGGTCATCTGCGAGGTGGAGGACCATGATCCCCGTATCCCGACGATTCCGGAGTTCTCGGAGGAGGCGCCGTTCTCCCCGGCCGAGGAGAACCGTGGTGGCGGCCTGGAGGCGCTGTGCGCGCTGCTGTCCGAGCGGGGGCGAGGCTTGCACATCGTCCACGAACTGACCAAGGGCGCATGGGGGTTCCGAAGCCGGAGGGGCACGAAAACGGCCTGGCTCGCGCTTCCGGCCGCCCCCGCGATCTAGTCGGACTCTCGTAGTGCCCGACTCTCTCGCCGTAGAGGCGTCCTTGAAGGCGGGGTGCTTGTCGCTCGTTCGAGCGACAAGCACCCCGCCGTTTCCTGGGCGATACCGGCATTAGGGGCGCCTATCGTCAAGTAACGGGACGGAGGTAAGGCGGAATTCACCCTTCCTGTCGCGATTGATCGACGCAGCACCGGGTAACTCCAGTCGCATCTGATCACTTAGGGTGGTCGACTGATTGTGAATGGTGACGGAAGGTGAGGGGCAGTTGAGGGCGCGACGGCGAGTCAACATGGTTTTAGCCGGGGTTAGTTCGGCGATCACAGGGCTGCTACTGGCGGGCTGCGTAGACGGTTCGTCCGATGCCAAGCCCCTGCCGGAGGGGACCGCCGAGTCAACGGTGACTCCTGCGCAGGATGCGGAGCACGCGGCAGCGCTGGACGCCTACCGGGCCATGTGGCGGGACCTGACCCGAGCCTCCGAGACGTCCGACGCAGCCTCTCCGATGCTCGACGATCACGCTTCCGGTGGCGCGCTGGCGCTGATGAAGTACGGGCTGAAGAAGTCCAAGGAGGAGCAGGTCGTCAGCAAGGGTGCACCCAGGGTGCATCCCGAGGTGGTGTCGGCGAACGGTCGTGAGGTGGTGCTCGTGGACTGCGTGGACGACCGGAGCTGGCTGCAGTACAAGCTGAACGGCGAGTTGAAGAACGACGTCCCGGGTGGACATTTCAAGGCCGACGCGACTGTTCGTCGCAGCCGAGGGGTCTGGAAGGTCACGGACCTATACATGCATGAGGCCGGGTCATGTTGACCCGCAGCCCAGTGGCGGTCGGGAGTGCAGCCGCGGGCACACTGGCGCTGCTCGCTGTCGCGTCCTTCGTCCCGGCTCGAGCGGACGGTACCGGGTCGCAGTACGCAGGAGTCGCCTGCGTCCCAGGTGCTTGTGATGCGGAAGCCAAGAGCGTAACGAGGAAACCGCGCAGCTCACGGAAGAGCCCGCCGGTTCCTCATGGAAGGGCGGCGAATCCTGGCGGTGGCGGCAGTGGAGGGCCGAAGGGGCCGCCCACCGTCACATCGAGCGGCTGGGACTACGACTTGGGCGGTGGCATGGGGATCTTGCCGCGCTTCGATGGCGACAAGGCGAAGAAACCGAAACCGGGCGGTGCGCACCAGGTTCACGTGCAGGTGGTCGTCCAACAGGCGGTGAAGCGACTGAAGCTGCCCAAGCCGGTGATCCGTACGAGTCCGGGCGAGGACCTGATGCAGGTGGTCCATGTGCCCACGTGGATGTGGGTGGAAGGCAGGACATGGGGGCCGGTGTCTACGTCGGCTGCGGTGGACGGTGTGAAAGTGACTGCGACGGCTCGTCCGCAGATGGCGGTGTGGTCGATGGGCGAGGGCGGTCAGGTTGTGTGCCGGGGGCCGGGGACGCCTTATACGGACACGTACAGCCCCAAGGCGTCGTCGCCTGACTGCGGCTACACCTACCAGCGGGCGTCGCTGTCCGTGCCGGGCAGGGCGTACACGGTGTCGGTGCAGGTGACCTGGGACGTCGAGTGGCAGGGGGCCGGGCAGTCCGGGGTGGTGCCGGGGCTGGTGATGACCGCGCAGCGGCGGCTGGTGGTTGACGAGGTGCAGGCCGTCGTCACGCGCTGACGGGACTCAGATGGCGGCGTGTCCGGAGCGGGCGGGCCGGGCCGGTGGACGTTGGAATTCTCTTGATCGTGAGGTGAATTGTGGATCCCTCCATGTCCTCTTCTGCTGTGAAGGGCGGCGGCGTCCGGGTGCCGGGCGCGCGCTGGTCCGGCCCGGAGCAGCCGCCGCCGGTGACGGGCGTCCGGCGGCGCAGGCTGGGCTGGGTGTGGGCCGGGGTGGGAGCGGTGGCGGTCTCGGCGGTCGGCTTCACGCTGGTCGCGCAGGAGGTGGGGGAGCGGCAGCAGGTTCTGGTGCTGGCCCGCGATGTGCCGGTCGGTTGGGTGCTCAGGCCGGGCGATCTGCGCGCGGTGGAGGTGACGGCGGACACTGGCGTGGTGCGCGTCACGGACCGGGCCACGGTGTTGGGGCGAGAGGCGAAGGTCCCCCTGGTGGCCGGGTCGCTGCTGTCAGCGGGACAGGTGGGTGCCAGTGCGGGCTTCCCTCCGAAGGGGTTCTCGCAAGTGGCACTCGCGGTGGAGCCGGGCGGGGCGCCCCCGGATCTTGCTCGCGGGGAGCGCGTGGCGATCCTTGCCGGTCCGGCCGGTGCCGCGGTGGCGGACGACGAGGAGGAGCAGGCGGCCTCGGCGGTAGCGGGGACGGTGACGGGTGTACGCGAGCCCGAGTCGGCGGGCGGGCCGCGGGTGGTGACGGTGCTGGTGGAGACCGGGGCGGCGCGGCGGGCGGCGCAGCTGGAACATCCGCGTGTCGTGGTGCTGCCCGCTGAGGGGCGTGAGGCTCCGTGAGGCGGCTGGTCGTTCTGGGGTCGGTGACGGGCGCGCCGGGGGTGACGACGACGGCCCTGGCCCTGGCCGCCACGTGGCCGCCCGAGGCGGACGGCGGGGTGCGGCCGGTGATGGTGGAGGCGGACGCGTCCGGCGGTGACCTCATGATCCGCTTCGGTCTTCCGATGGCGCCCTCGCTGCTGGATGTCGCGGCGGCGGCCGGCAAGCCGCACCCAGGATCCTTGCTCGGGGCAGCGATTGAACTGCCCCTCGGCGTAAGGGTGGTGGCCGCGGTGCCCGGGCGTGGCCCGTGCCGGGAAGCCGTAAGGCTGCTGGCCAGCGTGGCCGGGCAGCGTGTGCTGCTGGGGGACGAGCACGACCGGGGCACAGTACTGCTGGACGTCGGCCGCCTTGGCGATGATGTCGAGCCATTGCTGGAGGCGGCCGACCAACTGGTGCTGGTGGCGCGAGGCGGAGCCGAGCCGCTGACCCATGTGTCGGTGTACGGCCTGGACGTTGACGCGTATGCCGGGCGGCTGGCGCTCGCCGTGGTCGGGCCGTGCCCGTACCCGGCACAGGAGATCGCGAGCACGCTGGGGATCCGGCGGGTGCACTTCCTGCCCTGGGACGCCAAGAGTGCGGCCGCGATGAACAGCTCCAAGCACGGCGTGCGGCGCACTACCGGGTTCCGGCCCCCGCTGCTGGTGGCCGCCGCGCGGACGCTGGCCCGTCAGCTGACCGCGCCGCCGGGAAACGGGCCGAGGACGACGGCTGAGGATGGCGATCGCGTGACAGGGGACGGTGGGCCGCAGCTCGGCGGGCGGAGCCGGTCGGATCTGGTTCGGGTACCGGAACCGGAGGAGAGCAGGTCATGAGCGAGCAGCTGATGCCACCGAGCGTAGGGCCAGGCGGCGGTGAGCGGGAGCTGTCGTACTTCGTGCGACAGCGGGTGGCGGCCCGGCTGGCCGCCTACGCGGGCGAGCGTGAGTCGGCGGGTTTGCCGGCTGAGGATGAAACGGCACGCCGCGCGACCGTGGGGCTGTTGCTGGCCGAGGAACTGCGGGAGCAGCGTCGTCATGCCCTGGCTCAAGGCGGTCCGGTGATTGACGCTGCGGCCGAGGAACGAATTGCCCAGGCGGTCAAGGACGAGTTGTTCGGCACGGGCGGTCTGGAGCGGCTGTTGGCCGATGCCGCAGTCGAGAACGTCTGTATCAACGGTTGCGATGTGGTGTGGGTCAAGGACGCTGCAGGAGGATGGCGCCGCGAGCGACCGGTGGCCGCGTCCGACGAGGAACTGGTGGAGCTTGTCCGTGCACTCGCGGCTCGCACGGGCGGCGAGGAACGCCGCTTCGACCGGGGCATGCCTCGCCTGAACCTGCAACTGCCGGACGGGTCCCGGCTGTTCGCGGTGATGGCGGTGACCGGGCGGGTGTCGCTAACGATTCGCCGCCACCGGTTCCCGGCCGCCTCCATGGCGGAGCTGGTACGGCTGGGCGTGTGTGATCCGCAGCTCGCCGCGTTCCTGCGGGCCCTGGTACGGGCACGCAAGAACATCGTCATCGGCGGCGGCACCAATGTCGGCAAGACCACCGTGCTGCGGGCCTTCGCCCACGAGATCCCGCCCCAGGAGCGGCTGGTGACGATCGAGGACACCTTCGAACTGGGCTTGGACGCCGATCCGGTGGCGCATCCCAACGTGGTCGCCATGCAGGCCCGCGAGCCGAACATCGAGGGCCAGGGCGGCATCGACCAGGCCGAGCTGGTGCGGTGGGGACTGCGGATGTCCCCGGATCGGGTCATCGTCGGAGAGATCCGCGGAGCCGAGGTTATCCCGATGTGCAACGCCATGAGCCAGGGCAACGACGGTTCGCTGTCCACCATCCACGCCTCCACCTCGCGCGGGGTGTTCACCAAGTTCGCCTCCTACGCGGCGCAGTCCCCGGAGCGGCTGTCGCTGGAGGCGACGAACTTGATGGTGGCCTCCGCGGTCCACTTCGTCGTCCACCTGGGCTGGGACGCCACCGGGCGGCGGGTCATCGACTCGGTGCGCGAGGTCATCGACGCGGATGGACAGCAGATCGTCTCCAACGAGGTCTACCGGCCCGGCCCCGACGGGCGTGCGATGCCCGCCGCACCACTGCGCAGCGAAACCCTCGATGACCTGATCGCGGCGGGGCTGGATACCCACGGCGCCGCTGTCCAGCGGTGGGGGGCGGCGTAATGGGCGGCCAGCTTGGCGCCGCCACTTGGGCGGGGGCCGCAGTGGCGTGCGGGGCGGTGTTCGGCCTCGGCCTGGTGGCCATCGGCTACGGGACGGTGCGGCGCGCGGCGCGCGAGAAGCGGACCGGTCCGTGGCGAACGTTGGCAGCGCGGCTGCCTGCGCAATGGACGACGCGGCGCGTGGTGCTCGCGACGACGGCCGGAGTGGTCGCCGGGGCACTGACGACGTGGCCGGTGGCGGCGGTGCTGACCACGGTCGCCCTGCTCACTCTGCCCGGCCTGCTCGGTCCGGACCGGGCCGCGACTCGGTGTACGGAACGGATGGAGGCGCTGTCCACCTGGACAGAAATGCTGCGCGACACCCTCTCCGCGGCGGCCGGTCTGGAACAGGCGGTGTTGGCGACCGCGGACATCGCCCCGGCCGCACTGGAGACGGAACTGCGCCGACTGGCCGCCGGTGTCCGCTCGGGGCACCCTCTGCCGGCCGCGCTGCGCGCCTTCGCTGAGGACGTCGATGATCCACTGGCCGATGTGCTGGTGGCCGCGCTGGTGATGGCGGCGGAGCAGCAGGCCAGCCAGCTCGCCCCGCTGCTGGGTGAGTTGGCGGAATCGGTGCGCGAGCAGGTGGCCATAAGGCAGCGCATCGACGCCGGACGAGCGAGCGTACGCACCGGGGTGCGGGTCACGGTGAGCGTGACGTTGGGCATGGTGGTGGGGCTCGTGGTTTTCAACCGCCCCTATCTGGGCCCCTTCGACACGCTGACGGGGCAGGCGGTGCTCGCGGTCGTCGGCGTGCTGTTCGCTGCGAGCTTCACCTACCTGACCGTAATCGGCCGCATCGACGACCCGGTTCGCCTCATCGGTTCGGCCACATCCCGCTCCACGGCGAGCGCCGAGCTGGGAGGTACACGGTGATCGTCATGCTGCTCGGTGCGCTGTTCGGCGCGGGGGCGACCGCTCTCGTATACGGGCTGCGCCCGCCCCGAGCCACCCTCGCTGACGTCCTCACCCTCCTCAACACGCCTGCCCTGCCTGAGGGTTCGCATCTTCATGAGACGGAAGAGGCGGAGTGGGCCACCCGGCTGGGCACTCGTGCCGTACCGCTGGTGCGGGCGCTCGGCTTCCCCACCCCCTCGCTGCGCGCGGACCTGGCCGTATGCGGCACCAACGAGGAGCAACACCTGGCGGGCAAGGCGGTCTGCGCCATCGCCGGACTCTTCGCCCCGTGGGCCGCCGCGCTGCTGCTACGGCTGGGGACCGGCATCGCGGCGGGCTGGTGGGTGTCGCTGGCCGGCTCACTCGCACTGGCTATCGTGCTGTTCTTCGCCCCCGACCTGTCGGTTCGCCAGCAGGCCGCGCGGCGACGCCGCGAGATGCGCCACACCCTCAGCCTCGTCCTGGACCTGACGATGATCGCGCTCGCCGGTGGCGCCGGCATCCAGCAGGCCCTCGCTCAAGCCGTCGCCGCGCCTCAGGGGTGGGCGGCGGCGAGACTGCGGCACGCCCTCAACGTCGCGCAGCTCACCCGGACCAGCCCCTGGCCCCACCTGGGCGATCTGGGACGCCAACTGGACGTAGGAGATCTTACGGAACTTGCCTCGACACTGAACCTCGCGGGCAGCGAGGGCGCCAAGATCCGCGGCTCGCTCGCGGCGAAGGCGCGCGCGATGCGCCGACGCAGGATCTCGGAGGCCGACGGAGCGGCGCAGGCGGCCACCGAGCAGATGTCGCTGCCCGTGGTCGGGCTGTTCGCCGCGTTTCTGCTGCTGATCGGCTACCCGGCCCTCGCCAACGTCATGTCGATCAGCTGACGCCTCCCCAACCGTACGAAAGCCAGCAGAAAGAGCACTCGCCATGTTCCCACTCGACATCCTGGCCCGCCTGGTACGCGCACACCTGGCCGAGGTCCGACGGCACGCCCGCTCAGACGCCGGTTACAGCACCGAAACCATCGTGGTCACCGCCCTGCTCGCGATCCTGGCCCTGACCGTGGTGGGCATCATCGTCGCCAAGGTCACAGCCAAGGCCAACGGCATCGACCTGGGCGGCTAATTCGTGACCGTCCTCCTTCGCCGACTGCGCAGTGACCGTGGGGCGGCAAGCACCCAGCTGGTACTCGTCGTCCCCGCGCTGCTGCTGATGGCCCTGCTGGTCGTGCAGTTCGCGCTGGTCTGGCACGCACGGCACATCGCCCAGTTCGCCGCCCGGCGGGCCTTGGCCGCTGCCCGCGTCGAGGACGGCACCGCGGCGGATGGCCGGACGCAGGCGCGCAACAGCCTCGCCGCGCTGGGCGGCCGGGTCCTGACCGCTCCGTCCATCGCGGTCGAACGCACCGCTGCCCAGACCACTGTGCGCGTGAATGGGACGGTGATCCGGGTGCTCCCCGTCCCGGGGCTGGTGCTGCACGCTTCCGGAACCGCCTCCGGACCCACCGAGAAGATCACTACTCCCGGCGGAGAGCGGCCATGATCGGGTCGGCGCACCGTGGGCGAGACGACGGGGAACGAGGCTCGGCGGCGGTGGAATTGGTACTGGTCACGCCGCTCCTGGTTCTCGTGCTTCTGGTCGTGGTGGCATTCGGCCTGCTCGTAGATGCCCGGCTGGTCGTAGCGGACGCCGCCCACCAGGCCGCCCGCGCCGCCTCCTTGGCCCGCACCGACAAGGAAGCCCGCGCCCAGGCCGAGCGCGCGGCGGGCACAGCCCTGCGCGAGGGAGGAGCGGCGTGCACGCACCCGAGCGTCCATCTCGCCACCGGGGGCCTCACACCGGGAGCCACCGTGACGGCACGGGTCTCCTGCACCGCGGACCTGGGGCGTCTCACCCGTAGCGGGATGCCCGGCCACGTGACGTTGGTCGACACGGACTTCTCCGTGGTCGACACCTTCAGGAGCAGCCCGTGAAGCAAGCCATGCGCGGCCATCTGGCCCAGGCTCGCGCCCGGATGACGGCCGGTGACGAGCGTGGGCAGGTCACGGCGTTCGTCGTCGGCGTGTTCGCCGCGCTGTGGCTGTTCGCCGGGATCGTCGTCGACGGCGGGCTCGCTCTGGCCGGCAAGGCCCAGGCACTCGACGCGGCCCAGGAGGCCGCCCGCACCGGTGCCCAGCAACTGGACGTCGGCCAGCTACGACGCGGCGGCGACGTCCGGCTCGTACGCGACAAGGCCGCGGCGGCGGCCCGCGCGTACATCGCCTCCACCGGAGACAGCGGCACCGCCTCGGTCAAGGGCGATGCCGTGACCGTCCGGGTCACTCACCACCAACACACCCAGATCCTGCAGCTGATCGGCCTGCGCACCCTCACCGTGCACGCGACCGGCTCCGCGCACGCCGAACGCACCGCCCCATAGGGGCCGTTCACCACCTTCTCCCGGCCGAGAGAGCGAACAGGCGATGATCCATCCTCCGCAGCTCCGCCAGCGGCTGACCGCGGCCGTCACGGCGGGCGGAACCCTGGCCGTCACGCTCGCCCTGCTGGCCGGGATGCCCTACGTCCTGTGGCAAGCCGGCCTGCCATGGCCCGAACACGTCTCCTCCCTCAGCGAGTTCGGCCAGCGGCTGATGCAGCCGGTCAGCGACCCCTTGATGATCGACCTGCTGGCCCTGGCGGGCTGGGTGTGCTGGGCCGCCTTCGTCGGCACCGTGGTTCGCGAGACCGTCTGGTACTCGGCGCATCTCCCGCAGTTGCTGCGCGACCGCCACACGCACGACGAGCATGTCGCCGCCCTGTCGGTGAAGGGCTCGCTCGCCGCACTGTGCGTCGGCACCCTCGTCATCGCCCTGATCGGCCTGTGGCGCCCGCAGCCGGCCGACGCCCAGCAGCCCTCCTTTCCAGCTGAGGTACGGGCGAACGTCGCCGCGACTGCCCCTCTCGTCCCCGTCCCCGGCCGACAACTTGCCCCGCCTGGTGCAGCCGCGACGGCCCAAGAGCTGGCCACGACGGTCGGACCGGGCTCGCGGCACTCAAGCCCGTCCGGCAAGACCGAGGCAGCCCAGCACATCGAATACACGGTGATTGCGGGCGACACGCTGTGGGAGATCGCGCGCACGCACATGGGAGATGCCCTCAAGTGGCCGCGGATCTACGCGCTGAACAAGGACCGAGTCCAAAACGACGGAGCCAGGCTGAGCGACCCCGACTTGATCCGGCCAGGATGGCAACTGACCATCCCCGCTGCCCGGACCGTCACCCCGTCGCCAGCACCTGCCCCAGATACGGCGTCTCCACTTCCTTCTCCGCCGCCCACCAAGACTGCGCCCGTTCGGCCAACTCCCAACCAGAACATGGGAACTCACCAGTCAGCAGATGGTGGTCACACCCCTGCGGCGGCCGACCGCCACGATGAGACCGCTGCCCGGAAGCCAGACACAGATCGGGGCTCGGCCGCCATCGGCCTGGGGGAGGCGAGCCTGATCGGCATCACGGCGGCAGCGGGCCTACTGGCCGCGCGCCGCTACTGGCACTGGCACCAACACCGACTGCGGAAGCCCGACGCGGAAACGGACGTGCCCGCCCTGAGCCCCCTGGTGGACAAGGCCGCACAAGCCGCCCACGCTGCCACCCGGGCCCGCCGCCCGCACGACCCCGACGCCCTCATCACCCGCTGCACCCCGCCCCAACCACCCCGTCCTACAAGCACCGTCACCATCGGCGTCCGGGACAACGCCGAGGTCCCGCTCGACGAACTGGCCCTGCCCGGCGGCTGCGCCTGGACCGGTCCCGGCGCCGAGGGCGCCGCCCGCGCCCTGTTGGCAGGCATCCTCACCGCCGCCGAACGCCAGCGCCCCGCACCCCCGCGCATCACTGCACTCGTCCCTGAAGACCTGGCCGAGAGCCTGCTGCCCGGGCTCCCGACGCAGTTCACGGCCCTGACCCAGAGCGCTGATACCGCCGAAGCCATCCGCGCCGCCGAACGACACCTGATCGCCCACGCCCGCACCCGCGACGAGCAGGACGCCGTCCCTGCACTGACCGGGCTGACGACCGTCGGCACCACGCCGGAGACCGGCCCGGGCACCCTGCTCCTGCTCACCACGCCGGACGCCGCCCACACCGGACAGCTCCAGGCTCTGGCTGCCCGTAGCCGCCCCGGCACCCTGATCCTTCTCACCCTGGGGGACCTGCTGCCCGGCGCCGCTTCCTGGCACATCGCCGTTGACGGCACCACCACCGGCCAACGCAACGGCCCGCTCCGCATGTTCCACCTCACACCCGAGGCCGGCCGCGACGTCACCGAAGTCCTCCTCACCGCCCACGGCCAGCGCCCCCGCCTGCGGATCCTCTCCACCCCCAGCCCCCGCTCCGACGATGAGCACCCCCACAGCCCGGCCGAACCCGAACCCGAGGCGGATGACGCGGTCGCCCGCCCGCACGCGGTCGAGACATCGCGGCCGGCGCAGACCAAGCCGGTACGCCTTCACGTCCTCGGGCCCATCACCCTCTACGCCCGCGGCCACCAAGACCCCGTCGGCACCAATCTGCGAGGCGAAGTCCACGAATTCCTCGCCCTGCTCGCGGCCCACCCGACCGGGCTCCTCGCCTCTGACATCGCCGACAAGCTCCACCTCGCCCCCGGCAGCGACCAGAACGCGCTGAAAAACCTGCGCCGCGCTGTACGCC
This sequence comes from Streptomyces sp. NPDC047081, assembly GCF_040643775.1. Taxonomy (NCBI): domain Bacteria; kingdom Bacillati; phylum Actinomycetota; class Actinomycetes; order Kitasatosporales; family Streptomycetaceae; genus Streptomyces; species Streptomyces sp. NPDC047081. The sequence continues at coordinate 171,684 of NZ_JBEYUY010000024.1, forward strand.
GCGCCCTGCGCACCGCGACCGGAATCACCACACAAGAATTCATCCTGCTCCAGGGAGAACTCCACAAACTCCATCCCGAGCTCGTGGAGACAGACCTTGCTGACTTCAGTCGAAGCCTGAAACAAGCATTTCCCGCCTCCGATTCGGAATGCCCACAGAACGATGCCTTGGCCGCAGTGCGCGACGCCCTGGCCCACTACTGTGGTCCCTTTGCCCATGGCAGCGACTACCTGTGGGCAGACGGCGTCCGCGAACACCTAGCCATGAAGGCCACCGACGCCGCCCTCCGCCTGGCCCGGGAGAGCGAGCACGCCGGCGCCGCGCCACGGGAGCGGGACGCTGTGCTGACGCTGCTGGAACACCTCGGCACCATCCACCCCGACCACGAACGCCTTGCCCAGCACACGATCCGCCTCTACCAAGCCGCCGGTCGTCACGACGCTGCCCGGCACACCTTCACTCGCCTGGAAAGGCACCTCACCGACCTGGGCCTCGAACCCGAGCCAGCCACCCAAGCCCTCATCGCACCCCGGGCGCGCACCCGTCAGAAACCGTGAAGTCGCAGCTCACCGCCTCTGCTCGACTCGCCGCTCGGCGTGATGGACCCGATGACGTTCACCCCGTCGCATCCGGCGTCGTATCCGCCGTCGCTTTCGTGTACGCGCTTGGAAACGACACCCGCGCCCCACGCGAAAACGCAGGCCAGGGGCCCTGCGAGCCATCGTCGGACGAGGCCGACTGTATATCGGTGCAGCAACGCATCCCGATCTACTGACAGCCCACGCCCGGCCCCCGCATCCCGCGCGTGTGCCCGTGCCCCGCCGTTGCCGGTTCGGCTCGTCTGACTCCTCCCCTTCTCTAACCTTCCTTTCAAGTACCTCTGCACAGCCCAGACCAGGACTCTGCAACTCCCCCACGCAGGCGCGGCGCGGCGGCACCTCAGGCGCAGCCGAGCTTTCAGCTCCTCGGCCGGTCCGACGGCGACGATCTCGCCCTCGTGGACGGCAA